>NZ_JBEYJJ010000005.1:0-314759 GCF_040636215.1 Streptomyces sp. NPDC006687
ACACGAAAGAGCGGGTCAGTCACGGTCGGAATAAGACCGACTGACCACAACGTCCTCGCTGTGTTGTTGCCTGCCCCCGAAGGAACAGGACTTTTCAAAGGAACCTCATCCACCGGAGTGGACGGGGTATCAACTTCTGGCGTTGATTTTTGGCACGCTGTTGAGTTCTCAAGGTACGGACGCTTCCTTCGTTCCTGTTTCCAGGCCCTCCGGGCTCTTCCTTCGTTTCCAACTCTACCAGATCATTTCCGCTCCGTTTCCGGTCCGGATTTGAATTCGGCGGCCGTTGGGGGCCTTTGCCTTTCGGCGTTCCACCACGTTAGCGCTTTCTCCCTGCAACTCATAATCGAGCCGTCGGATTCGAATTCGGGCGCGCCGAAATCGACCCCGCCAGGGGAAGATCGTAGGTAGTGGTTTGGCCGCCCCACGGGTCTGCGATGGCAGTGTTCCGTTCCAGCGGCTCGGGCTACGTTAGGCGTCCCGCAAGATCGAGTCAAGTTGCCCGTCGGCGCGGCGCATGGGCGCGGTACGGGCTGACGGTGGGGTCGCCGGTGATCCAGTAGCGGTACGGGTGGGCCGCTCCGGCGCCGCCCACTCCCGTGCGCGGACCGTTGCTCACCTGGTCGGGCGGGGTGGGGGTGCCGGTGAGGACCGACAGGGGGGAGTCGGGGCCGGCGCAGAGGTCGGTGCCGTCCAGGGAGCGGTCCACGTCCAGGGCGGTGGCCAGGCGGGCCGGACCCTTGGCCAGTTCTCGCGGGTTTCTGGCCGTAACCCGACGTTTGGCGGCGAGGTCGGCGCCCACGGTCACCTCCCCGGCGCGCACCAGCACCCCGCTCGCGTGCCCCGGCGGGCCGCAGACCAGGTTGAGGCTGAACCACATGCCGTAGATGAAGTAGACGTACGCGTGTCCGGGCGGCCCGAACATCGACGCGTTGCGGGCGGTGCGGCCGCGGTAGGCGTGGGAGCCCGGGTCGGCCTGGCCCTCGTACGCCTCCACCTCCGTGATGCGCAGTTCCATCGGCCCGTCCGGGGTCCGGCGGACGAGGATGCGGCCGAGCAGGTCGGGGGCCACGGTGAGGACCGGGCGGTCGAAGAAGGACCGGGCCAGGGGCGTACGGTCGGGGCGCGCGCTCATCCGGCCGAGCGTACTGGAACGCGCGCCGGTGCAACCGGGCCCTAAGGTTCCGCAGTGGTAAGCGGTACAGAGCCGTAGAGATGCGTATAGGGGAGATGGACATGGGGTTCAGGAAGCTGCTCGCGAGCCTGGGTGCCGGTGGTGCTTCGGTGGACACGGTCATCACCGAGCCGAACGTGGTGCCGGGCGGCATCGTCCAGGGTGAGGTGCGGATCCAGGGCGGGTCCGTGGAGCAGCAGATCGAGGGGCTGTCGGTGGGCCTCCAGGCGCGGGTGGAGGTGGAGGGCGGTGACCAGGAGTACAAGCAGGACATCGTCTTCACCAAGCAGCGCCTCGGCGGTGCCTTCAAGGTGCAGCCGAACGCCCTGCACGTGGTGCCCTTCGCGCTGGAGATCCCGGCGGAGACGCCGATCACCCACTTCGACGGCCACCCGCTGCACGGGATGAACATCGGGGTGAGCACGGAGCTGGAGATCGCGCGTGCGGTGGACGCGGGGGACCTGGACCCGATCAACGTGCACCCGGTGCCGGCGCAGCAGGCGATCCTGGACGCGTTCCGGCAGCTGGGCTTCAGTTTCCGCAGTGCGGACATGGAGCGGGGGCACATCCGCGGGACGCGGCAGACGCTGCCCTTCTACCAGGAGATCGAGTTCCTGCCGCCGTCGCAGTACCGGGGTCTGAACCAGGTCGAGCTGACCTTCGTCTCGGACGGGCACGAGATGGACGTCGTGCTGGAGATGGACAAGAAGCCGGGGCTGTTCAGCGAGGGCAGTGACACCTACCGCTGTTTCCAGGTGGGTCTGCACGCGTACGAGGGGACCGACTGGGCGGCGTACCTGAACCAGTGGATCGCCTCCGTGGGTTCGCAGCGCAACTGGTTCTAGGCTCGGGGCCGTACGGCTTCTTCGATCAAGGAGTACAGCAGTGACCGAGCGGAACAGGGCCCCTCTCCCCCACGCCTTCCACCCCGAGGTGCCCTCCTTCACGGTGACCAGTGCCGACCTCGAACCCGGTGCCGTCCTGTCGGACGCGCAGGTCCTCTCGGGCGGGAACCTCTCTCCTCAGCTGCGCTGGGAGGGGTTCCCGGAGGGGACGAAGAGCTTCGCGGTGACCTGCTTCGACCCGGACGCGCCGACGGGCAGCGGGTTCTGGCACTGGGTGCTCTTCGACATCCCGGCCTCCGTCACCGAGTTGCCGGCCGGTGCGGGCAGCGGGAAGTTCGAGGGGCTGCCGGCCGGTGCGGTGCAGGTGCGCAACGACTACGGGACGAAGGACTTCGGCGGGGCGGCGCCTCCGGCCGGGGAGCGGCACCGGTACGTGTTCACGGTGTACGCGGTGGACCGGGAGAAGCTCGGTCCGGACGCGGACGCCTCGTGCGCGGCGGTCGGGTTCCATCTGCGGTTCCACGCGATCGGCCGGGCGCAGCTGATCGGTGAGTACGAGGCGCCGGCGGGCTGATCGTTTCCCGGGCGTTTGCCCGGTCCTGGTCTAAAGGAGGCCGGGGCCGGGCATTTTTATTGCGTTGTCCCGCGTGGCGCGCGCGGCCAGAGTGGTTGCGGGCCTTGCCGCCGGGGTGGTCGCGGGCCTGCACACGGGAGGTGGGCGAGATGCGGGACACGCTGGTGCTGAACGCGAGCTTCGAGCCGCTGTCGACGGTGTCGCTGAACCGGGCTGTCGTTCTGGTGCTCCAGGACAAGGCCGTGGTGGAACAGTCCCATCCCGAACTGCGGGTGCGCGCGGCCGCGGTGGATCTTCCGATGCCCCGGGTGATCCGGTTGTGCAGGTACGTCCGGGTGCCCTTCCGAAGACATGCTCCCTGGTCGCGGCGGGGGGTGCTGGTGCGGGACCAGCACCGGTGCGCGTACTGCGGGAAGCGTGCGACGACGGTGGACCATGTGCTGCCGAGGGCCCAGGGGGGCGGGGACACCTGGCTGAACACGGTGGCGTCCTGCGCCGAGGACAACCACCGCAAGGCGGCGCGGACGCCGGAGGAGGCGGGGATGCCGCTGCTGCGCAAGCCCTTCGTGCCGTCCCCGGCGGACGCGATGCTGCTCGCGCTGGGGGTGGGCGGGCAGGAGGAGCTGCCCGCGTGGCTGTCGCGCTCCGCCTGATTTCCCTCCGGTCGCGGGTGCGTCCCGTGAGCCCCGTATGCCCCGTCCGTCGCTGAGTGCGGCGGACGGGGCATACGTATTTCCGCTACGCCGGTCAACGGAGCAGCAGTTGGACGATGGCGAGGACGCCGACCGTGACGATGATGCCGCGCAGGACGGCCGGGGGGAGCCGGCGGCCGACCTTGGCGCCGATCTGGCCGCCGAGGGTGGAGCCGACGGCGATGAGGAGGACGGCCGTCCAGTCGAACTCGGCGACGAAGAGGAAGAAGACGGCGGCGATGCCGTTGACGAGGGCCGCGACCACGTTCTTGACGGCGTTGATCCGTTGCAGGTCGTCGTGGAGCAGCAGCCCCATCAGGCCGAGGTAGAGGACGCCCTGGGCGGCGCCGAAGTAGCCCCCGTAGGCGCTGGCCAGGAGCATTCCGGTCAGCAGGGCGGGGCCGCCGTCGGGGTGGCCGGGCTCGCCGCCGGCGGCTTCCTGGCGCCGGCGCAGGGCCGCGGCGAGCCTGGGCTGGAGGATGACGAGGACCAGGGCCAGGCCGATGAGGACGGGCACGATCGTGTCGAAGGAGTCCGACGGCAGGGTCAGCAGCAGGACCGCGCCCGCGAGCCCGCCGACGAGGGAGACGGCGCCGAGCCGCAGGACGCGGCCGCGCTGTCCCCGCAGCTCCTTGCGGTAGCCGAACGCCCCGCTGAGCGAACCGGGGACGAGGCCGAGGGTGTTGGAGACGTTGGCGGTCACCGGGGGCAGGCCGGTGGCGAGCAGCACCGGGAAGGTGATGAGGGTGCCGGAACCGACGATGGTGTTGATGGTGCCGGCGCCGATTCCGGCGGCGAGGACCGCGAGTGATTCCCAGATGGACATGGACATGGACGGAGCCATCCCCTTTGCGTGAGTGAGTCGCCTCCCCGCCATGAAGGTCGAGGGGCCTCACCGATCATGCACGAGGGGAGGGCCGCGTCAGTCGATGGGGGGCTGCTCGCGGCGCTCGGGGCGTTCGGGCCCGCCGTCGGCGGCGGGGGCTCCCTTGCCGGTGTTCTGCGGGTTGAAGCCCGGCGAACCGCCGCCCATGGGGCCGAAGTTGCCCATGGCGCCCGAGAGGCCCTTGAGCGCGTCACCGATCTCGCTGGGCACGATCCAGAGTTTGTTGGCGTCGCCCTCGGCGATCTTCGGGAGCATCTGGAGGTACTGGTAGGCGAGGAGCTTCTGGTCGGCGTCGCCGGCGTGGATGGACTCGAAGACCGTGCGGATGGCCTGGGCCTCGCCCTCGGCCTTGAGGGCGGCGGCCTTGGCCTCGCCCTCGGCGCGCAGGATGGAGGACTGCTTCTCGCCCTCGGCGCGCAGGATCTCCGACTGCCGGACGCCCTCGGCCTGGAGGATCGCGGCGCGCTTGTCGCGGTCGGCGCGCATCTGCTTCTCCATCGAGTCCTGGATGGAGGTCGGCGGCTCGATGGCCTTGAGCTCGACGCGGTTGACGCGGATGCCCCACTTGCCGGTGGCCTCGTCGAGGACGCCGCGCAGGGCCGCGTTGATCTCCTCGCGGGAGGTGAGGGTCCGTTCCAGGTCCATGCCGCCGATGATGTTGCGCAGGGTGGTGACGGTGAGCTGCTCGATGGCCTGGATGTAGCTGGCCACTTCGTACGTCGCGGCGCGGGCGTCGGTCACCTGGTAGTAGATGACGGTGTCGATGTTGACGACCAGGTTGTCCTGGGTGATGACCGGCTGCGGCGGGAAGGGGACGACCTGCTCGCGGAGGTCGATCCGGTTGCGGATCGAGTCGATGAACGGGACGACGATGTTCAGGCCCGCGTTGAGGGTGCGGGTGTAGCGGCCGAACCGCTCCACGATCGCGGCGCTGGCCTGCGGGATCACCTGGATCGTCTTGACCAGGGCGATGAAGACAAGTACCACCAGGATGATCAGGACGATGATGATCGGTTGCATGCGGTTCTCCCCGTGCCCTTCCGGCTGTCTGTGCTGCCCCGTTCAGCGGAGTCTCGCAGACCCCGGGGCCGCGGGTGGGCTGCTTGTCACATGACGACGGCGGTGGCACCGTCGATGTCCACGACGTCGACGGACTGGCCGGGTTCGAAACTCGTGTGGGTGTCGAGGGTCCGGGCGGACCAGACCTCGCCGGCGAGCTTGATGCGGCCGCCGCTGCCGTCCACCCGTTCCAGTACGACGGCGGTTCTGCCCTTCAGCGCCTCGATGCCGCTGCGGTGGTGGGGCCGCTGGTCGCGGTGCCGGTTGGCGAGGGGCCGGACGACGGCGACCAGCCCGGCCGAGACGATGATGAAGACCAGCACCTGGGCGACCGCTCCCGCGCCGAGGGCCGCCGTGACGGAGGCGGCGAGGGCGCCGACCGCGAACATGCCGAACTCCGGCATGGCGGTGAGGACGAGGGGGATGCCCAGTCCGACCGCGCCGATGAGCCACCACACCCATGCGTCGATGTCCACATGGTCATGGTAGGGCGGGTGGGCGCGGCCTGGACAGGGCGCGACGGCCGTCCTGCGGGCGCAGGGGCCGCCGTCAACGCAGGGGCAGGCCCTGGGCGGTCCAGCGGTCGTGGTCGTTGCGGTCCACGACCAGCGGGAGCCCGAAGCAGCGGGAGAGGTTGCGCGAGGTCAGCTCCAGCTCGATGGGGCCGGCGGTGACGACCTTGCCCTGGCGGATCATCAGGACGTGGGTGAAGCCGGGGGCGATCTCCTCGACGTGGTGCGTGACCATGACCATGGAGGGGGCCAGGGGGTCGCGGGCCAGGCGGCCGAGGCGGCGGACGAGGTCCTCGCGGCCGCCGAGGTCGAGGCCGGCGGCGGGCTCGTCCAGCAGGAGCAGCTCGGGGTCGGTCATCAGGGCGCGCGCGATCAGGGTGCGCTTGCGCTCGCCCTCGGAGAGGGTGCCGAACTTGCGGTCGAGGTAGTCGGACATGCCGAGGCGGTCCAGGAAGGCGAGGGCGCGCTGCTCGTCCACCTCCTCGTACTCCTCCTGCCAGGTCGCGGTCATGCCGTAGGCGGCGGTGAGCACGGTCTGCAGGACGGTCTGCCGCTTGGGGAGCTTGTCGGCGAGCGCGATGCCGGCGACGCCGATGCGCGGGCGCAGCTCGAAGACGTCACTGCCGGGCTTGCCCAGGGTGCTGCCGAGGATGGTGGCGGAGCCCTTGGTGGGGAAGAGGTAGCTGGAGGCGAGGTTCAGCAGCGTGGTCTTGCCGGCGCCGTTGGGGCCGAGGATCACCCAGCGCTCCCCCTCCTTCACCGACCAGGAGACCTGGTCCACCAGAGCCCGGCCCTCGCGGACCACGGATACGTCCACCAGCTCCAGAACATCGCTCATGAGCGTGTTGTCACCCCTTGCAGTCACGGTTCGCTGTGCGCCGGCAGGCGCAGCCCCAGGGGAAAACCCCCGGGGAAAACCTACGCCACTCGGCGAGGGGTCCGGGCGCCAGGCCCGGTACGGGGCCCGATCCGTAGAGTGGGGGGATGCTTTTCGAACCACGTTCAGGGCGGCTGGCCGCCTGGGGGAACGCGTTGCTGGCCGGTCATGTCTCGCCCGACGAGGCGGCGTCGTCGATCGTGGGCGAGGACGCCTCGCACCGGGTGGCGGGGCTGCCCGGTGAGGTGGGTCCGGTGGGGCTCACGCTGGCGCTGGGGCGGCTGCGGCAGCTGGGGGTGACCGGGTTGCGGGTGGCCCTGCCGGCGCCGGGGCATCCGCTGGGGCTGAGCGGGCCGGCGGAGTTCAACGCGGCGGCGCTGGAGGCGGAGGAGGCGGTGGTGTGCGCGGGGGCCGCGCTGGGGCTGGTGCCGGAGGTGTCGGAGGCGGGGCCGGCGGGTGACGCGCACGTCTCGGTGGTGTGGCGGTGCCTGCCGGTGCGGGAGGCTCCGCCGGCGGACGTGCCCTCGCTGGGCGAGGCCGAGCGGGAGCTGGCGGAGGCGCTGCGGGAGGCGACGGTCGTGCTGACCCGGCTGGACGTGGCGGGGTCGGGGCCCGTGGCGGAGGCGGCGCTGTCGGCGTACCGGGCGCGGGCGGAGGCGGGCCGTGAGGTGCTGGCGCCGGGATATCCGGCGCGGGCGGTGCGGGTGCTGGCGCTGGCGCAGCGGGTGGACCTGATGGTGTCGCTGGCGTACGAGCGGGGGCCCGGGGGCGCCGTGGCGGCCTCGGAGATGGCGGCCCGGGCGGAGGCGCTGCGCCCGGTGGAGCGGGTGGCCCGGCGGGCGCTGGTGGCGGCGTACAACGCGGCGGTGGAGGACCGGTAGCCTCCGGCGGCCTCGCGGGGGGCGTCCGGCGGCGGGCTGCCCCCGGGGCGCCGGGGCTGGCGGGAAGGGTACGGCGCGGCCCCGGCTCCCGGGGAGAAGGGGGAGGCGGGGCCGCGGGTCCGGGGTGGGTCAGTGGTTGAGGCCCGTGTTGCCGAAGGCGGGGTTGAGCAGGCCGATGACGTTGACCGAGTTGCCGACCACGTTCACGGGGACGTTCACGGGCACCTGGAGCAGGTTCCCGGAGGCCACGCCGGGCGAGTTCAGGGCCCCGCCCTCCGCGGACGCACCGCCGTGCGCCGAGGAGACACCGGCGCCGGCGGCGATGAGCCCGCCCGCGATCATGGTGACGGCTGCGGCCTTCTTGTAGTTCTTCACTTCTCGTCCTCCAGTACGTCTGCCGCGGCCGGTCCGCCGCAGCACGCCCTGGAGAACGCTCCCCCGCCCGCCGGGTTACGCCATGTGGGCGACATACACCCGACAGTATGAATCTCAGCTCAGCGGGTGATCCCGTGCCGGACCGCCCACAGCGCGGCCTGCGTGCGGTCGGAGAGGTCCAGCTTCATCAGGATGTTGGAGACGTGCGTCTTGACGGTCTTCTCCGACAGGACGAGCGCCCGGGCGATCTCCCGGTTGGAGCGCCCGTCGGCGATCAGCCCGAGGACCTCGCGTTCGCGCTCGGTCAGGGAGCCCGGGCGCCCGGCCGGGGCGCCCTGGTCGTCCTGGGCGGCGAGCAGCGCCTCGGCGACCTCCGGCTGGAGCAGGACGTGCCCGGCGTGGACGGAGCGGATGGCGCCGGCCAGCGCGTCGGGGTCGATGTCCTTGTAGAGGTATCCGGCGGCTCCGGCGCGCAGGGCGGGGACCACCGTGCGCTGTTCCGTGAAGCTGGTGACGACGAGGACGCGCGCGGGGTTGCCGAGGTCCCGCAGCCGGCGCAGGGCCTCGATGCCGTCGGTGCCGGGCATGGTGACGTCCATCAGGATGACGTCGGGCCGCAGCTCCTCGGCGCGGGCGGTGCCCTCGGCCCCGTCGGCGGCCTCGCCGACCACCTCTATGTCCTCCTGCACCTCCAGGAAGGTGCGCAGCCCGCGCCGGACCACCTGGTGGTCGTCGACCAGCAGGACGCGGATCCGGCCGGAGGCGCCCGGGGTGTCGGGGGTGTCGGGGGTGTCGGGGGTGTCAGACACCGGGGACCTCCATCTCGATCGTGGTGCCCGCTCCGGGTGCGGAGCGGACGTCCAGCCGTCCGCCGGCGCCCGCGGCGCGGTCCCGCATGGAGACCAGTCCCAGGTGGCGGCCGGCCTTGCGGACGGTGGGAGGGGAGAAGCCCCGGCCCCAGTCCCGTACCCGCAGGAGCGCCCCGCCGGCGGCGGCCCGGGCGAGGGTGACCTCGACGCGGTCGGCGCCGGAGTGGCGCAGGGCGTTGTGGAGGGCCTCCTGGGCGACGCGCAGCAACGCCTCCTCCTGGGCGGCGGGCAGGGCCCGTACGCCGTCACAGGTGAAGGTGACGCGGGCGGTGTGGGCGCGGTCCAGGACGCGGACGTGGTCGCGCAGGGTCGCGACGAGGCCGTCCTCGTCCAGGGCGGCCGGGCGCAGTTCGGTGACGGCGGCGCGCAGCTCGTCGGCGGCCTCGGCGGCGAGGGCGGCGACCTGCTGGAGCTCGCCCTTGGCGCGGGCCGGGTCGCGGTCCACGAGGGCGGCGGCGGCCTGGGCGGTCAGGCGCAGGGAGAAGAGCTTCTGGCTGACGGCGTCGTGCAGCTCGTGGGCGAGGCGGGAGCGCTCCTCGGCGATGGTCAGCTCGCGGCTGCGCTCGTAGAGGCGGGCGTTGGTGAGGGCGATGGCGGCGTGCTGGGCGAGGAGGGAGAGGAGCTCCTCGTCCTGGTCGGTGAAGCCCCTGGGCCGGCCCGGGGCCGTCCTCTTGTTGGCGAGGAAGAGGGCGCCGAGGGTCTCCTCGCCGTCGCGGACGGGCAGGCCGAGGAAGTCGGACATCTCGGGGTGGGCGTCGGGCCAGCCCTCGAAGCGGGGGTCCTCGCGTACGTCGGCCAGCCGCTGGGGGGTGTCCTGGTGGAGCATCGCGGCGAGGATGCCGTGCTGGCGGGGCAGGGGGCCGATCTTCCGCCACTGCTCCTCGCTGACGCCGTCGACCACGAACTGGGCGAAGCCCCCGTGGTCGTCGGGGACGCCCAGGGCCGCGTACTCGGCGTCGAGGAGCGAGCGGGCCGAGACGACGATCGTCCGCAGGACGTCCTGGACCTCCAGCGGGCGGCTCATGGCGAGGAGGGCGGTGCTGACGGCCGCCAGCCCGGTGCAGGGTCCGTTGTCCATGGAGATCACCGTACCGGCGGGTAGGGCGACCGGGGATCGGGCGCTGGGCGTAGGTCTGCGGGAGGAGGTCACCCTGCGCATTGCTGTTGCAACTCCTGGTGAGACTGTTACACGGCCGATGTGAGCCCGGGCATAGGACGCACGTCACTTACGAAGCCGGGTAGTGGATGCGTAAAGGCGTGCTGGGAGCTGCTGGGGCCCGTCTTCGGGACCAAAGTCCCGAGGGGGTGGGCGCCCCTGATCCACTAAGCGGGATCGTATGTCACACCTTTGCCACAGGATTTTGCCGCCGCTAAGAATGGCTCCCGTCGCCAGGCGCCCACGGATCCCGGATCCGTCCGGCGCCTTCCTGCGGCCCCCGCTATTCGAAGAGGTTGCCCATGTCTGCTTCCAGCACTCCCGGTCACAGTCGTCTGACGAAGGCGTACAAGCTGTCGATCGCCGGTGTCGCCACCCTCGGTGCCGCCGCGCTCGCCTTCTCCGCCGTCCCGGCGTCGGGTACCGGTACGCAGGAGGCCCAGACCGTGGCCGTGGCCCCCGTGGCGTGGACCCAGTCGATCCAGCAGCACCTCGGGGCCCAGCACGCCGTGGCGGACCAGAAGGCCAAGGACGCCGCCGCGAAGGCGCAGGCCGAGGCGAAGACGAAGAAGGACCGCGAGGCCAAGGCGGCGGCCAGCCGCTCCGCGGTCCGCACCCCGGTCTTCGCGAACAACCTGGACGGCTGGATCAAGGAAGCGCTCTTCATCATGAAGCGCGAGGGCATCCCGGGCACCTACTCCGGCATCCACCGCAACATCATGCGCGAGTCGAGCGGCAACCCCCGCGCGATCAACCTGTGGGACATCAACGCCAAGAACGGCATCCCCTCGAAGGGTCTGCTCCAGGTCATCCAGCCGACCTTCAACACGTACCACGTCAAGGGCACCAAGTTCGACCTGTACGACCCGGTCGCGAACATCGTCGCCGCGTGCAACTACGCCGCCGACCGCTACGGCTCGATGGACAACGTCAACAGCGCCTACTAGGCCGCTGCGCGCCCGTACAGCACCCCCATGCGCCTCAGGGCGGCCCCCGGAGTTCCGGGTGCCGCCCTGAGGCGTTCCGCGTGCCTGGCCGTGGGCCGGTCCTACTTGCGCATGACCTCGGGCTCGTGGCGGCGCAGCAGGCGGGCCACCGCGAAGCCGCAGATCACGCCCTGCAGCAGCAGGACGATGACGTCCACGAACCACTGGCCGGTGGTGTGGTCCCACAGCGGGTCGGTGTTGGTGGGGTTCTGCGGGTCCCACGGCGCCATGAGCTTGCCCAGGTCCAGGGTGGTGCCGGCGGCGCCGACGGCCCAGCGGGAGGGCATCAGGTAGGCGAACTGCTCCAGGCCGACCTTGTCGTACAGCTGGAACAGGATGCCGGTGAAGACGACCTGGACGATCGCGAACATCACGAGCAGCGGCATGGTCTTCTCGGCGGTCTTCACCAGCGAGGAGATCACCAGGCCGAACATCATCGCGGTGATGCCGAGCGCGGTGACCGAGACGCAGAGCTCGACGGCCGGGTTCATGAACAGGCCCTCGGCCGGCAGCTTGCGCGGGGTGAAGGCGATGGCGCAGATGATCGCGCCCTGGATGACCGTGATCACACTGAGGACGATCACCTTCGACATGAGGTACGCCGACCGGGACAGGCCGGTCGCGCGCTCCCGCTCGTAGATGACGCGTTCCTTGATCAGCTCACGGACCGAGTTGGCCGCGCCCGAGAAGCACATGCCGACCGCGAGGATCAGGGTGATCGTGCCGGCGTCGCCGTTGAAACGGGACGGCGGGGTCGGCGGGGCCAGGCCGAACTTCGCGGGGATCACCGTGGACACGATGCCCAGGACCGCCGGCAGCAGCACCATCAGGGCGAGGAAGCCCTTGTCGGAGGCGATCACCGAGACGTAGCGGCGGATCAGCGTCCACAGCTGCGAGCCCCATGCCTGCGGCTTCTGCGGGATCATCTGCTGCGGCATCGCGACCTGCTGCGGGGCCACGGCGTCGAGGTCGGCGGCGTACAGCTGGTAGTGCTGCGAGCCCTTCCAGCGGCCGGCCCAGTCGTACTCGCGGTAGTTCTCGAAGGCGGAGAACACATCGGCCCAGGTGGTGTAGCCGAAGAAGTTCAGCGCCTCGTCCGGCGGGCCGAAGTAGGCGACGGACCCGCCCGGGGCCATCACCAGCAGCTTGTCGCAGAGGGCCAGCTCGGCGACGGAGTGGGTGACGACGAGGACCGTGCGGCCGCCGTCGGCCAGCCTGCGCAGCAGCTGCATGACGTCGCGGTCCATGCCCGGGTCGAGGCCGGAGGTCGGCTCGTCCAGGAAGATCAGCGACGGCTTGGTCAGCAGCTCCAGGGCCACGGACACGCGCTTGCGCTGGCCGCCCGAGAGCGAGGTGATCTTCTTGTCCTTGTGGACGTCGAGCTTGAGCTCGCGCAGCACCTCGTCGATGCGGGCGGCGCGCTCGGCCTCGGCGGTGTCGCCGGGGAAGCGGAGCTTGGCCGCGTACTTCAGCGCGGTGGAGACCTTCAGCTCCTTGTGCAGGATGTCGTCCTGCGGGACCAGGCCGATGCGCTGGCGGAGCTCCGCGAACTGCTTGTACAGGTTGCGGTTGTCGTAGAGGACGTCACCCTGGTCGGCGGGCCGGTAGCCGGTCAGCGCCTTCAGGAGGGTGGACTTGCCGGAGCCGGAGGGGCCGATGACGCCGATCAGCGACTTCTCCGGGACGCCGAAGGTGACGTCCTTGAGGATCTGCTTGCCGCCGTCGACGGTGACCGTCAGGTGGCGCGCCGAGAAGGAGACGTCACCGGTGTCGACGAACTCCTCGAGGCGGTCGCCGACGATGCGGAAGGTCGAGTGGCCGACGCCGACGATGTCGGAGGGGCCGAGCAGCGCGCTGCCGGACTTCGGCAGGGGCTGGCCGTTGACGTAGGTGCCGTTGTGGCTGCCGAGGTCGTGGATCTCGAAGCGGCCGCCCGCGGAGCGGAACTCCGCGTGGTGGCGCGAGACCTGGAGGTCGGAGACGACGAGCTCGTTCTCCAGGGCACGGCCGATGCGCATCACGCGGCCGACGGCGATCTGGTGGAACGTCGTCGGGCTGCGGTGGTCGCTGCTGTAGCCGGGGGCCGACTGCTGCTGCGGAACCCCGCCCTGCTGCTGCGGCACGAACGGCTGGTGCTGCGGCGGGTGCTGAGGGTGCTGCTGCTGCGGCGGAGCCTGGTGCTGCTGCGGAGCTTGATGCTGCTGCGGCTGCTGGTGCATCTGGTGCTGCTGGTCCCAGGCGGGCTGCTGCGGCTGCGCCTGGACCGGTGGCTGGAACGCGGGGGTCTGGCCCTGCGCGGCGGCCGGGGCCTGGTAGGCCGGCTGCTGCTGCGCGGCCGACGAGCCGGCGCTCGGATTCAGCCGCGGGCCGTCCGTCGCGTTGCCCAGGTGCACCGGCGTACCCGGCACGAGCTCCGTCTGCTGGACCCGCGCGCCGTGCACGTACGTGCCGTTGGTGCTGCCGTGGTCCTCAAGGGCCCAACCCCGGCCGTTCCAGCTGATGGTGGCGTGCCGCCAGGACACACGGGCATCATCGATCACCATGTCTCCCTGGGGATCGCGCCCCAGCGAGTACGACCTGGACGGATCGAGCGTCCAGGTCCTTCCGTTCAATTCCAGTACGAGTTCCGGCACTCCAGCCCCACTTAGGTCCCCCGAGAATCCCCCTGGCGTCCAGGGAGAACGACGTCAGGGAGTCTAGGTATGGCGAACTTCCGGGGGAACTATTTCAGGCCCGCGGCCACATGTGGAATCGGGGCCTTCCGCGGGCGCCCCCGGCCGCCCCCCGGACGGGGGAGAAAGCGGCCCGGAGGGTGAGATTCGGGACGTCTCACCCCGGATGCCCGTCCGGCCGCCGGACACGCCCGGGGCCGGAGGGAAGGACGCGCGGGGCGTTCACCACGTGGGACGGGGGGCCGGGGGCGGGGGCGGGGAAGATACGGTGAGAGGACCATGAGCGCTTCGCAGACCTCCGACGTCCCCACCCTCCTCGTCAAGATCTTCGGCAAGGACCGTCCCGGGATCACCGCCGGGCTAATGGACACCCTCGCCGCCTACTCCGTCGACGTCGTCGACATCGAGCAGGTCGTCACCCGCGGCCGTATCGTCCTGTGCGTCCTCGTCACCCGGCCCACCGTCGGCACCGACGGCGAGCTGCGGGCCACCGTCCACAGCTGGGCCGAGTCGCTGAAGCTGTCGGCCGAGATCATCTCCGGTACCGGCGACAACCGCCCCCGCGGTACCGGCCGCTCCCACGTCACCGTGCTCGGGCACCCGCTCACCGCGGAGTCCACGGCCACCATCGCCGCCCGCATCACCGCGACCGGCGGCAACATCGACCGTATCTTCCGGCTGGCGAAGTATCCGGTGACGGCGGTGGAATTCGCCGTCTCGGGTGTCGCGACGGAGCCGCTGCGCACCGCGCTGGCCACCACCGCCGCCCAGATCGGCGTCGACGTGGCCGTGGTCTCGGCGGGGCTGCACCGCCGTGCGCAGCGGCTGGTGGTCATGGACGTGGACTCGACCTTGATCCAGGACGAGGTCATCGAGCTGTTCGCCGCGCACGCCGGCTGCGAGGCCGAGGTCGCCGAGGTGACCGAGCGGGCCATGCGCGGGGAGCTGGACTTCGAGCAGTCCCTGCACGCGCGGGTCGCGCTGCTGGAGGGGCTGGACGCGTCGGTGGTGGACAAGGTGCGCGCGGAGGTGCGGCTGACCCCGGGCGCGCGGACCCTGGTGCGGACGCTGAAGACGCTCGGCTACCAGGTGGGTGTGGTCTCGGGCGGGTTCACCCAGGTCACGGACGACCTGCGCGAGCAGCTGGGGCTGGACTTCGCGCAGGCCAACACCCTGGAGATCGTCGACGGCAAGCTGACCGGCAAGGTCACCGGTGAGATCGTGGACCGGGCGGGCAAGGCGCGGCTGCTGCGCCGCTTCGCCGAGGAGGCCGGTGTGCCGCTCTCCCAGACGGTCGCGATCGGTGACGGCGCGAACGACCTGGACATGCTGAACGCGGCCGGTCTGGGCGTGGCCTTCAACGCCAAGCCGGTGGTCCGCGAGGCCGCGCACACCGCCGTGAACGTGCCCTTCCTGGACACCGTGCTCTATCTGCTCGGCGTCACCCGGGAGGAAGTGGAAGCGGCCGACCTGGCCTGAGCCCGTCCTCCGTCCCCCCGCGCCCGGCCGGATCCTTCCGGCCGGGCGTTCTCCGTGTACGGGGCCCACCGGCCGGAAAGGGAGGTCGCGCGAGCCGGGGTCCAGGGCTTCTTGAACGGGACTGGCCTGCTCTGCACTGCACTTGGGGCCGATGAGCCGATCGTTTCCGGCGGCCCCCGACAGCGGTGGCCCGATCGGTCTCTTCGTGCGAAGGGACGTCGATGACTCGAAGTGTGCTCGTCACCGGAGGCTCGGGCGGAATCGGCCGGGCCTGCGTGGAGCGGTTCGCGCGCGAGGAGGACTGGACGATCTGGTTCACCTACCGCAACGGGCGGGCGCGGGCCGAGGAACTGGTGCGGGAGCTGGCCCTCACCGGACGTTCCAAGGTGGAGGCGTTCCCCTTCACCCAGGGTGACTGGGAGGACCACGAGCTGCTGCTCGGCCGGCTGCCCGGCCCGGTGGACGTGCTGGTGAACAACGCCGCCGTGGGGTCCAAGACGGTCGAGCACTACGCCGAGGGGCCCGGGCACGCCAGGGCGTCGGCCTTCTTCCAGATCAACGCGGTGGGGCCGCTGTGGCTGACCGAGCAGCTGCTGCCCGGGATGCTGGAGCGTGGCTTCGGGAAGATCATCAACATCTCCAGTGTGGGCGGGGGGATCTTCCAGTTCCCCGGCTTCCACCCGGCCGACGGGATGAGCAAGGCGGCCCTGACCTATCTGACCCGCCATCTCGCCGCCGACCTGGTGCACTCCCCGGTGGACGTGTTCGCGCTCTGCCCGGGCGCCGTGGACACCACGATGTTCCAGGCCAGCACCTTGGACCGGCTCTCGCCCGAGGAGCGGGCGGCCCTCTCCGCGCGGCTGCCCAAGGGCCGCATGATCACCTCCGAGGAGATCGCGGAGCTGGTGCGGTGGCTGGCGGGTGAGCACTCCGCGGTGCTGCACGGTGCCGTCGTCGACGCCTCGATGGGGCTGGGTGTGCACCCGGGCCTGCTGACCGGCGCCGGCGTAGACGGCGGGAGGTCCTGATGGGCCCGCGCCCCGTCTCCCGTCAGGCCGCCCGGCTGCTCGCCGACACCCCGGCCATCGCCGAGGCCCACTTCCGCGCCGAGGCCGAGCCGTACGACCCCGTCACCCGCCCCGACGGCTACCTGAACCTGGGCACCGCCGAGAACCGGCTGCTGTGGGACCTCCTCGAGGACCGGCTGGCGCGGCTCCCCCCGATGACCGAGGCCACGGCCCGCTACGCCCCGCTGCACGGCACCGACGTGCTGCGCGGGCGCGTCGCCGGGCTGCTGTCGGCGGCCCTCGGTACGCCGCTGGACGCCGAGGACCTGGTGGTGATCAGCGGTGCCACCGGGGCGCTGGACGCGATCGCCTCCGTCCTGTGCGACCCGGGCGAGGCGATCGTGGTGCCCGCGCCCTACTACGGGGCCTTCGACACCGACCTCGGCGGCCGCTCCGGCGCCCGGATCCTGCCCGCGCCGCTCGACCCGGCCGACGGGTTCCGGCTGACGGCGGAAGCCGTGGACCGGGCGCTGCGGGAGGCCCGGGCGCAGGGGATCACCGTACGCGCCGTGGCGCTGTCGTCCCCGTCGAACCCGATCGGCGAGGTGCACCCGCCACAGGTCCTGGCCGGACTGCTGCGGGTGGTGCGCGAGCACGACGTGGACCTGGTGTCGGACGAGATCTACGCCCACGCCGTCTTCGGCCCGCAGGGCTTCACCAGCGCCGCCGACCCGGCCGTCAACCCGGACTGGGCCGGGCGCACCCATGTGGTGTGGGGGTTCGCGAAGGACTTCGGGCTGCCCGGCCTGAAGACCGGGGTCCTGCACACCCGGGATCCGCAGGTGCGGGCGGCCGCGCGGGCGCTGGCGTACTTCGCGCCCGTCTCCACCGCCACCCAGCACACCCTGGCGGAGCTGCTGGCGGATCCGCGGTGGGTCGACGGCTTCCTCGCGGCGGGGCGGCGCCGGCTGGGGTCCTCGTACGGTCGCCTGACCGGGCTGCTGGAGGCGTACGGGATCCCGTACGCCCCCGCCGGCGCGGGCTTCTCGGTCTGGCTGGACCTCGGGCGGTGGCTGCCCGCCGCCGGCTTCGGGGGCGAGGAGCTGCTGTGGCGGGAGCTGTTCGAGAAGGCGAAGGTCAGCATCCTGCCCGGCGGGGCCTTCCGCTCGCCCGAGCCGGGCTGGTTCCGGCTGTGCCACACCGTGGACGCCCCGCTGGTGGCCGAGGCGGTCCGGCGGATCGCCGTCCACCTGGGCCTGACCGCACCGGCGGGTCCGCCCTCCTCCCCCTCCCCCTCCCCCTCCGCACGGAACGGAAGTCGCCCATGAGCACGGCCCCCGGCCCCCTGGACCGCTGGTACGAGACCGCCGGTGTGCGCGGCGGAGTCCGCCGGATGTTCCACGCCGAGGCGGAACAGGGGCGGGTCTTCTTCCCCGACGCCCTGGTACCGCACCTGGCGCACCCGGAGGTGAAGGCGCTGGCCCCCGAGCGGATCAGGGAGGTCTCGGTCCGGCACCTGTACCAGTTCCTGCACGCGACGACCCATCTGGAGACCCGGGTGGTCAACGGGGCGGCCGAGCCGGTCGCCAACGGCAACTCGGGGCTGCACTTCCCCACCGCGCTGCGGATGGACGCCTTCAAGGTGTACTGCGACGAGGGCTACCACGCCCTCTACAGCCTGGACCTGGCCGACCAGGTGGCCGCCGTCACCGGGATCGCCGTCCCGGACGTGGACTACGGCGGCTTCGTGACGGCGCTGCAGGACACCGGGCGGCGCCTACTGCCCGAGGACCCGGTGCTGGCCGGGCAGTTGCAGGCGGTGGTGTTCGAGACGCTGATCACGGCCGTCCTCAACGAGGTGCCGCAGGACCCGACCGTGGTGAGCACGGTCCGGGAGCTGATGCGCGACCACGCCAAGGACGAGGGCCGCCACCACCGGTTCTTCTCCGCGTTCTTCCTGGAGCTGTGGGCCCGGCTCGACGGGCGGCGCCGGGTCCTGGCGGCCCGCGCCCTGCCCGCGATGATCCGCGCCGCGCTGGACTGGGACCTGGAGCCGGTACGGGTGTCCTTGCGGCTGGCCGGTCTGGACGAGGAGCGGATCGAGGCCGTCCTCGCGGACAGCTACGGCGGCAGCGCGGGCGTGGACCGCATCCAGACGATCTCCCGTTCCACCCTGCGGCTGTGTGCCCAGGCCGGCGCCTTCGACCTGCCGGGCGTCACGGACGCGTTCGCCGCCTACGGACTGCGCGCCCCGGAGGACTCCGATGTCTGAGACCGGGAGCGTCACCTATTCCGCCTACCTGAAGCTGCCGGAGCTGCTGGCGCTCCAGGCGCCGCTGGCCGGCGGGGTGGCCGACGAACTGCTGTTCATCACCGTCCACCAGGTGCAGGAGCTGTGGTTCGGGCAGCTCCTGCGGGACCTGGCGGACGCCCGGGACCGGATGCTGGAGGGAGATCCGCGGGCAGCGCGGGCCCGGCTGGTGCGCGCGGTCTCGCTCACGCGGGCGCTGATCGCCGCGATCCACCCGCTGCGGTCGATGCCGCCGCGCGAGTTCCACGCCTTCCGCGGCGCCCTGGGCAGCAGCAGCGGCCAGCAGTCGGCGCAGTACGTGGAGATCGCCGGACTGTGCGGGGCGGACTGGGTGCGCGGGGAGCACGGGCGGCGGGCTGTCGCCGGGCTGGCCGCCGAGGAGCGGGAGCGGCTGCGCGGCCGGCTGGCGGAGCCCACGCTGTGGGAGGGGTTCCTGGGGCTGCTGGCCAAGGCGGGGTTCGCGGTCGGGACGCGGGAGGAGCGCGGGAAGGCGTACGCGCGGCTGGCGGCGGGCCCGCTGGACGGCGATCCCGCGCAGCTCGCGGAGCTGGCCGAGCTGGCGGAGGCGCTGGTCGACCACGACGAGGTGTGGACGGAGTGGCGGGCCTGCCACGCGCTGCTGGTGGAGCGGCAGATCGGTGGCCTGCCGGGGACGGGCGGCAGCAGCGGGGTGGCGCAGCTGCGGGCGTCGGTGTACCGGCGGTTCTACCCGGAGCTGTGGGAGGCCCGGGACCCGGGCTCGGCACCGCTCACGTCCGGCTGCCCGGCCGGCTGAGGGCGCACGCGGGCCCGGGGGCGTGCCCCGCCCCCGGGTCCGCGGGGCCGGTCAGTGCTCTTCGGGGGTCCAGTAGTCCAGCAGGGTTCCCACGCCGGGCTCCAGGGTCTTCCAGGAGCCGGTGAAGGAGACGACGGCCAGGGCGGCGGTCGGGAAGCCGGTGCGGTCCATGCGGGCCCGGGTGTCGCCCTCCGCGCGCCCGCAGAGGATGTCGGCCAGGGCGTGCATGCCGGGGTTGTGGCCGATGACGAGGAGGTCGGCGACCTCGTCCGGCGTCTCGTTGAGCAGGGCGATGAGCTCGCCCGGGGAGGCGTCGTAGATCCGCTCCTCGTAGGCGGTCCGCGGCCGGTGCGGAAGTTCGTGGACGGCGAGCTTCCAGGTCTCGCGGGTGCGGACGGCGGTGGAGCAGAGGGCCAAGTCGAAGGTGATGCCGGTCTCGGCCAGCTTCAGGCCGGCGGCCGGTGCCTCCCTGCGGCCGCGGTCCGCCAGCGGGCGGTCGTGGTCGGCCGTCTGGGGCCAGTCGGCCTTGGCGTGCCGGAGGAGGGCGATCCTGCGGGGTGTGTCGGCGCTCATGGGCCCAGCTTCGCATGAAACGGGCCGTCGGGCTCAGGGCGTTGGGGGCGCCGTCCCCCGCACGGGGAGGGCGTGTTCCGGTGTCCGGGTCAGCCGACGGCGCGGAGCAGTTGGTGGGTGACCTGGAGGAGTCCGGAGGGCTCGGCGGGGGCGGCCTGGGCCTGGCCGGAGCCGGCGAGCAGCAGCAGGAGGAGGCCGAAGGCGAGGGCGGGCAGGGCCAGGGCCCACCAGTGCAGCCGGGCGCCGGTGTGGGCGTACGCGCGGGGGCGGGGAGCGGCGGGGCGGTACGGGGTGTGCGTGGTGGCCGGCATGGCCGCCTCCGGGTTCTTCGGGTGGGGACTGGCTCGCTGCTTCGAATCTATGGATCCGGTGCCGCGGTTCCCATCCGGGGCACACCCCACCCGACCCTGATCCTGGCCCCCTAGGGGAGGGTGGGGTTATCCCCACCCAGACCGGCCGGGCGGGGTGTCAGGGGGAGGCGAGGGTGGCGATGACGGCCACGACCACGGTCACGAGGAGCATCGCTCCCAGCACGAGGCCGAGCTTGCGGTGGCCGTTCTGCGGGTCGGGTTCGAGTACGGGCGACATGCCGCTCAGTCTCGCATGCCGCATTCGTCCTCGATCGTGCGGTCCCGGCCCGCGAGGACTCCGAGGACGACCTGCGGGACGAGGAGGCCGGCCATGAGGGCGAGCGGCAGGTCCCAGCCGCCGCTGTGCTGGTAGAGGGTGCCGATGACCAGCGGGCCGGGGATGGAGATCAGGTAGCCGGTGCTCTGGGCGAAGGCGGAGAGCTTGACGACCCCGGCGGGCGACTTGGCGCGCAGTCCGATCATCGTGATGACGAGGGGGAAGGCGCAGTTGGAGACGCCGAGCAGCAGGGCCCAGGCCCAGGCTCCGGCGGCGGGGGCGAGGTAGAGCCCGAGGTAGCCGACGAGGCCGAAGACGCCGAGGGCGGCGGCGATGGGGCCCTGGTGGCGCATCCGTCCGGCGAGGCCCGGGATGACGAAGGCGAGCGGGACGCCCATGACCATGGTGACGGCGAGGAGCACGCCCGCGGTGGAGGCGGAGACCCCGGCGTCGCGGAAGATCTGCGGGAGCCAGCCCATGGTGACGTAGGCGCCGGTGGCCTGGAGGCCGAAGTAGCAGGCGAGGGCCCAGGCGGTGCGGCTGCGCATGACGGAGGGACCGGCGTCCTCCCGTACGGCGGTGACGGGCGCGGCGGCCTTCTCCCGGCGGCCGGCGGCGGCGACGGGCAGCCAGGGCAGGACGGCCACCACGGCGAGCGCGGCCCAGACGAGCAGACCGGTGCGCCAGTCGCCGCCGAGGGCGGAGGTCAGCGGGACGGTCGTGGCGGCGGCGAGGGAGGTGCCGGCGGCCAGGGCCATGGAGTACAGGCCGGTCATGGTGCCGACGCGGTCGGGGAACCAGCGCTTGACGATGACGGGCAGCAGCACGTTGGTCAGGGCTATGCCGGCCAGGGACAGGGCGCTGGCGGCGAGGAAGGCGGCGGCGCTGTGCGCGAAGGGCCGGATCAGCAGGCCGGCGGCGACGGCGGCCATGCCGGCGCAGACCACGGCGGCGGGGCCGAAGCGGCGCGAGAGCCGGGGGGCGGTGACGCCGAAGACGGCGAAGCAGAGCGCGGGGACGGAGGTGATCAGCCCGGCGACGGTGCCGCTCATGTGGAGGCCCTCGCGGGCCTCTTCGAAAAGGGCGCCGAGGCTGGTGATGGCGGGCCGCAGGTTGAGGGCGGCCAGCACGATGCCGGCGACGAGTACGGGTCCGAGCCACTGGGGGTCGGCGGGGGTGGGGGCCGGGGCGGCGCCCGGGCGTCCGGCGGAACCGCGCGGGGCCGCCGGGCGGTTCAGGGTCTGGATCTCTTCGTCGCGCATCCCGCCATCATAGAATCATGGGATGATTGGTTGTCCAGTTTCTCCCTGTCACACTTGACCCGCCCTGCAGCCCGTTCCCGAGAGGCCCCGCCCCCATGCCGTTGACCTCGCCCCGGCGTTCCGCGCTCGTCGACCAGGTGATCGCCCAGCTCAGGAACCAGATCACCTCCGGCGAGTGGCCGGTCGGCAGCCGGATCCCCACCGAGCCCGAGCTGGTGGAGCTGATGGGCGTCGCCCGCAACACCGTGCGCGAGGCCGTCCGCGCCCTCGCGCACAACGGCCTCCTGGACATCCGCCAGGGTTCCGGCACGTACGTGCTGGCCACCAGCGAGCTGGCCGGGGTGATGCACCGGCGCTTCGCCGGGGCCGACCCCCGGCACATCGCGGAGCTGCGCTCGACGCTGGAGTCCTCGGCGGCCCGGCTGGCCGCCGAGCGGCGCACCGAGCGGGACCTGCTCCAGCTGGACGCGCTACTGGCCCGGCGCGAGGAGGCGTGGGCGAGCGGGGACGCGGAGCTCTTCGTGAGCGCGGACGTCGCCCTGCACATGGCGGTGGTGACGGCCTCGCACAACGAGGTGCTGATCGAGCTGTACGCGGACCTGGGCGACCTGGTGGCCCAGTGGCTGCGGGCGGACGTCGGCACCGAGCTCCACCCGGAGGACCACCTGGACCACGCCCGCCTGATCGGGGCGATCCGGCGCGGGGAGGGGGACACGGCCGCCTCGGAGGCGGCGGGCTACCCGTTCGTCTGCCTGGGCAAGGCTCGGCGCTAGCCCCTCTTGGGCGGAGGCGACGGGCGCTGGTGGCTGACCCAGGCGGTGCGGACCTCCTTCCAGCAGCGGCCCGTCAGGCGGGTGCGGCCGGCCGGGTCCAGGGGGACGAGGGCGCTGTCGCCGTCCAGGTCCCACCAGCGTTCGCACTCCACATGGAGGCGGAGCAGGTCGGTCTCCGGGAAGCCGTTGTGGCAGTACGCGATCACCTGCGAACCGTCGATCTCGGTGTCGCAGTCGGAGCCGTACAGCTCACGGGCGGCGGGGTCCTCGGGCCGGACGGGTGGTTCGGCGGGGATCTCGGCGAGGTTCACCGCCGCCTGGGGCGCCGCCTCGGGCCCGGGAACGGGCCCCGGCCCGCCGGGCTGCGCGAGGGCCCCCGGGATCAGGAGTCCGGTCAGGGCCACCGAGGTGACCAGCAGCGATACCGCTCGGCTCGGTCTCGCACGCACGCCCGTACCTCCTCCCCGAACCCACCGGGAAGATCCCGGCCAGGTCAGTTTGCAGGCATGTGCCCCGGTTTTCGACTCGGAAAGATCCGGTCGGAGGGCGAACGTCCGATCGAGCAGCCGTACAGAAGGCGGTGGCCGCGCCTCCCCGGAGGGATGCGCGGCCACCGCCATCAGTGGATCGCGGGAGCGTCAGGCGCCCATCGCGTGCAGGCCGCCGTCCACGTGGACGATCTCCGCCGTGGTCTTCGGGAACCAGTCGGACAGCAGGGCCACGATGGCCTTGCCCGCCGGCTCCGGGTCGGTCTTGTCCCACTCCAGCATGGAGCGGGAGTTCCAGACGTCCGCGAGCTCGCCGAAGCCGGGGATGGACTTGGCGGCCATGGAGCTGATCGGACCGGCCGAGACCAGGTTGACGCGGATGTTCTCCTTGCCCAGGTCACGGGCGAGGTAGCGGCTGGTGGCCTCCAGCGCGGCCTTGGCCGGGCCCATCCAGTCGTACTGCGGCCAGGCGAACTGCGCGTCGAAGGTCATGCCGACGACGGCCGCGCCCTCGTGCGGGAACAGCGGCTTGCAGGCCATGGTCAGCGACTTCAGCGAGAACGCCGACACGTGCATGGCCGTGGAGACCGACTCGAACGGGGTGTTGAGGAAGTTGCCGCCGAGCGCGTCCTGCGGCGCGAAGCCGATGGAGTGCACGACGCCGTCGAGGCCGCCGAGCTCGTCGCGGACCAGCTGCTCCAGCCGGCCGAGGTGCTCCTCGTTGGTGACGTCGAGCTCGATCACCTTGGCGGGCTTGGGGAGCTTCTTGGCGATGCGCTCGGTCAGCGTCGGCCGCGGGAAGGCCGTCAGGATGACCTCGGCGCCCTGCTCCTGGGCCAGCTTGGCGGCGTGGAAAGCGATGGAGGACTCCATCAGCACGCCGGTGATGAGGATGCGCTTGCCCTCGAGAATTCCGCTCATGGTGATCAGTGACCCATGCCCAATCCGCCGTCAACGGGAATGACGGCTCCGGTGATGTACGCGGCGTCGTCGGACGCCAGGAAGCTCACGGCGGCCGCGATCTCCTCGGGCTGCGCGTAGCGCGCCAGCGGCACCTGCGTAAGGATGCCCGCGCGCTGCTCGTCGCTGAGCACCTTCGTCATGTCGGTGTCCACGAAACCGGGGGCGACGACGTTGAAGGTGATGTTGCGGGAGCCGAGCTCGCGGGCGAGCGAGCGGGCGAAGCCCACCAGCGCCGCCTTCGAGGCGGCGTAGTTGGCCTGGCCGGCGCCGCCCAGCAGGCCGACGACCGAGGAGATCAGGACCACACGGCCCTTCTTCGCCCGCAGCATGCCACGGTTGGCGCGCTTGACGACACGGAAGGTGCCCGTGAGGTTGGTGTCGACGACGGAGGCGAAGTCCTCCTCCGACATCCGCATCAGCAGCGTGTCCTTGGTGATACCGGCGTTCGCCACCAGCACCTCGACGTTGCCGTGCTTGGCCTCGATCTCCTTGTATGCCTGCTCCACCTGATCGGAGTCGGTGATGTCGCAGCGCACGGCCAGCACGCCGAGCTCGGCGAGCTCCTGCGGGGGCTCACCCGAGCGGTACGTGATCGCGACCTTGTCGCCGGCCTGGGCGAAGGCACGGGCGATGGCGAGGCCGATGCCCCGGTTTCCTCCGGTGACGAGAACCGAGCGGCTCAACGGATCACCCTTTCGCTTAGCTGTCTGAGTAGCAAAAACCTATAGGTCACGCCCGAGATCCGGAGAATCGGGCTCCGACAGGGCCTTGGGACCCGCTCTGTCGAATACCTACAGAAACCTGTGGTCACCTGAGCCCTGATCGCGACATGATCGAGCCGACCGTCCCCGACCCCGGGAGGACCCCCGTGGCCCATTCCATCGACGCGGCCTTCACCGCGCTGCCCCTGCGGGCGCTCGCCGACGCGGCGCTCGCGCGGGCGCGCGCGCTGGGCGCCGACCATGCCGACTTCCGTCTGGAGCGGATCCGCAGCGCCTCCTGGCGGCTGCGCGACGCCAAGCCCGCCGGCGGCTCCGACACCACCGACCTCGGCTACGCGGTCCGGGTCGTCCACGGCGGCAGCTGGGGGTTCGCGTCCGGCGTGGACCTGACCATGGACGGCGCGGCCAAGGTGGCCTCGCAGGCGGTGGCCATGGCGAAGCTGTCGGCGCAGGTCATCAAGGCGGCGGGCTCCGACGAGCGGGTGGAGCTGGCCGACGAGCCGGTGCACGCCGACAAGACCTGGATCTCCGCCTACGACGTGGACCCCTTCGCGGTGCCGGACGCCGAGAAGTCGGCGCTGCTCGCCGACTGGAGCTCCCGGCTGCTGGCCGCCGAGGGCGTCGCGCACGTGGACGCCTCCCTGCTCGCCGTCCACGAGAACAAGTTCTACGCCGACACCGCGGGCACCACGACCACCCAGCAGCGGGTCCGCGTCCACCCTCAGCTGACCGCCGTCGCCGTCGACGCCACCACCGGCGAGTTCGACTCCATGCGCACCATCGCCCCGCCCGCCGGGCGCGGCTGGGAGTACCTGACCGGCACCGGCTGGGACTGGAACGCCGAGCTGGAGCAGATCCCGGGCCTGCTGGCCGAGAAGATGCGGGCCCCGAGCGTGCGGGCGGGCCGCTACGACCTGGTCGTGGACCCGTCCAACCTGTGGCTCACCATCCACGAGTCCATCGGCCACGCCACCGAGCTCGACCGCGCCCTGGGCTACGAGGCGGCGTACGCGGGGACCTCGTTCGCCACCTTCGACCAGCTGGGCACGCTCAAGTACGGCTCCTCGATCATGAACGTGACCGGCGACCGGACCGCCGAGCACGGCCTGGCCACCGTCGGCTACGACGACGAGGGCGTCGAGGCGCAGAGCTGGGACCTGGTCAAGGACGGGGTCCTGGCCGGCTACCAGCTGGACCGGCGGATCGCGAAGCTCACCGGCCTCGGCCGTTCCAACGGCTGCGCCTACGCCGACTCCCCCGGGCACGTGCCGGTGCAGCGGATGGCGAACGTCTCGCTCCAGCCGGACCCGGGCGGGCTGTCCACCGAGGACCTGATCGGCGGGGTGGAGCGCGGGATCTACGTGGTCGGCGACCGCTCCTGGTCGATCGACATGCAGCGCTACAACTTCCAGTTCACCGGGCAGCGCTTCTTCCGGATCGAGAACGGCCGGCTGGCCGGGCAGCTGCGCGACGTCGCCTACCAGGCCACGACCACCGAGTTCTGGGGCTCCATGGAGAAGGTCGGCGGACCGCAGACCTACGTCCTGGGCGGCGCCTTCAACTGCGGCAAGGCCCAGCCGGGCCAGGTCGCGGCGGTCTCGCACGGCTGCCCGTCGGCCCTCTTCCGCGACGTGAACATCCTGAACACCACCCAGGAGGCCGGCCGATGAGCCGTACCAAGCCCCATGAGATCGTCGAGCGGGCCCTGGAGCTGTCCACCGCCGACGGCTGCGTGGTCATCGCCGACGAGGAGTCCAGCGCCAACCTGCGCTGGGCCGGGAACGCGCTGACCACCAACGGCGTCACCCGCGGCCGGACCCTCACCGTCATCGCCACCGTGGACGGCGGGCAGGGCACGGCCTCGGGGGTCGTCTCCCGCTCCGCGGTGACCGCGGCCGACCTGGAGCCGCTGGTACGGGCCGCCGAGGCGGCCGCGCGCGCCGCCGGACCGGCCGAGGACGCCCAGCCGCTGGTGACCGGGACCCCGGCCTCGCCGGACTTCGCGGACGCTCCGGACGAGACCTCCTCGGCGGTGTTCGCGGACTTCGCCCCGGCCCTCGGCGAGGCGTTCGCCCGGGCCCGCGCGGGCGGCCGGGAGCTGTACGGCTTCGCCCACCACGAGCTCGTCTCCACCTACGTGGGCACCTCGACGGGGCTGCGGCTGCGCCACGACCAGCCGAACGGCACCCTGGAGCTCAACGCCAAGTCCCCGGACCGGCTCCGCTCGGCCTGGGCCGGCCGCGCCACCCGGGACTTCAAGGACGTGGACCCCACCGTCCTCGACGCCGAGCTCGCCGTCCGCCTCGGCTGGGCCGAGCGGAAGGTCGAGCTGCCGGCGGGCCGGTACGAGACCCTGCTGCCGCCCACGGCCGTGGCCGACCTGCTGATCTACCAGATGTGGTCGGCGGCGGCCCGGGACGCGGCGGAGGGCCGGACGGTCTTCTCCAAGCCGGGCGGCGGCACGCGGATCGGCGAGCGGCTCTCGCAGCTGCCGCTGACCCTGCGCAGCGACCCGAACGCGCCCGGCCTGGAGTCGGCGCCGTTCGTGATCGCGCACAGCTCGGGCGACGACGCCTCGGTGTTCGACAACGGCCTGCCCGTGCCGGCGACCGAGTGGATCAGCGGGGGCGAGCTGGCCCGGCTGACCACGACCCGGCACAGCGCCGGGCTGACCGGTCTGCCGCTCGCGCCGGCCTTCGGGAACCTGATCCTGGAGGGCGGCGGGGAGAAGTCGCTGGAGGAGATGGTGGCGGACACCGAGCGGGGTCTGCTGCTGACCTGTCTCTGGTACATCCGCGAGGTCGATCCGGCGACGCTGCTGCTGACGGGCCTGACCCGGGACGGGGTCTACCTGGTGGAGAACGGGCAGGTCACGGGCGAGGTGAACAACTTCCGCTTCAACGAGTCCCCGGTGGATCTGCTCTCCCGCGCCACCGAGGCGGGGCGCACCGAGCGGACCCTGCCGCGCGAGTGGGGCGACTGGTTCACACGGGCCGCGATGCCCGCCGTCCGCATCCCGGACTTCAACATGAGTTCGGTCAGCAAGGGCGTCTGACGCACCTAGACTGAGCACGGCATTTCCACATTTCGTAAGGAGTCGAGAGACCGTGACGGACATCGTCGACGAACTGAAGTGGCGCGGACTGTTCGCCCAGTCCACCGATGAAGAAGCGCTGCGCAAGGCGTTCGCGGACGGCCCCGTCACGTTCTATTGCGGCTTCGATCCGACGGCCGCCTCGCTGCACGTGGGACACCTGGTGCAGGTGCTGACCGTGCGCCGGCTCCAGCAGGCGGGTCACCGCCCGCTGGCGCTGGTCGGCGGGGCGACCGGGCAGATCGGCGACCCGCGGCCGACGGCCGAGCGGACGCTGAACGACCCGGAGACCGTCGCGAACTGGGTGACGCGCCTGCGCACGCAGATCGAGCCGTTCCTGTCCTTCGAGGGCGAGAACGCCGCCGTCATGGTCAACAACCTGGACTGGACCGCGGGCATGTCCGCGATCGAGTTCCTGCGGGACATCGGCAAGCACTTCCGCGTCAACAAGATGCTGACGAAGGACTCGGTCGCCAAGCGGCTGGAGTCCGACCAGGGCATCAGCTACACGGAGTTCAGCTACCAGCTGCTCCAGGGCATGGACTTCCTGGAGCTGTACCGTCGCTACGGCTGCACCCTCCAGCAGGGCGGCTCGGACCAGTGGGGCAACCTGACGGCCGGCCTGGACCTGATCCACCGCCTGGAGCCGCAGGCCCAGGTGCACGCGCTGGCGACCCCGCTGATGGTCAAGGCGGACGGCACCAAGTTCGGCAAGTCCGAGAGCGGGGCCGTCTGGCTCGACCCGGAGATGACCACCCCGTACGCGTTCTACCAGTTCTGGCTGAACGTGGACGACCGGGACATCTCCACCTACATGCGGATCCTGTCCTTCAAGTCCCGCGAGGAGCTGGAGGAGCTGGAGGCGCAGACCGCCGAGCGTCCGCAGGCGCGGGCCGCGCAGCGGGCGCTGGCCGAGGAGCTCACCACGCTGGTGCACGGCGCGGAGCAGTGCGCGGCCGTCATCGCGGCGTCGAAGGCGCTGTTCGGGCAGGGTGAGCTGGCGGACCTGGACGAGTCCACGCTGGCCGCGGCCCTGTCCGAGCTGCCGCACGCGCGGGTGCCGGAGCTGGCCCCGGTGGTGGACCTGTTCGCGGAGACCGGCCTGGTCGCCAGCAAGTCCGCCGGGCGCCGGACCGTCAAGGAGGGCGGTGCCTACGTGAACAACGTGAAGGTCACCGCCGAGGACGCGGTCCCGGCGCGGGAGGAGCTGCTGCACGGGCGGTGGCTGGTGCTGCGGCGCGGCAAGAAGAACCTGGCGGCGGTCGAGGTGACCGGCGCCTGAGACGGCGGCGCAGCGGGGGGCCGGTGCGGACGGGAGTCGGCGCCGGCCCCTTCGTCGTGCCCGGCGGTGCCGGCGGGGGCTATGCCGTGCGGCGCCTGTCGCCCCGGAAGGCCAGGTAGGCCATGTCGCCGACCCCGACGATGAGGACGGCTCCGGCGAGCTGGAGCAGGTGGCGGATCCAGTCGATGCCACGGGTGTCGTGGACGCCGATCCAGGTGGCCACGGCGTTGCCGAGGACCCCGCCGATGATGCCGAAGACGGTGGTCAGCCAGAGTGGCTGGTGCTGCTTGCCGGGCAGGATGGCCCGGGCTATGAGACCCAGCACGAAACCGACGATGATCGCCCACAACCAGGACATGTCGAGCCTCCTCGTGGCGCGGTGTGCGCATGTGGGCCCAGTCTCGGGCCGGGGGGCGGTTCACGCATGCCGGGCGGCTCCGTTCAGGCGGTACCCCCTTGTCCCCGCCGCCCGGGAGGCGGCGTACCGTGGTGGTATGCAGCGGACGAAACGGAACGGGGCCGAGGTCTTCCGGATCACCGGCGCCCGGATGGGACTCGCGGAAGACGTACGGGGGCGCCAGCGCCGGTACGTGATCTCGATGGGCATCAGGACCCTGTCGGTGATCGCCACGGTGGTCCTGTGGAACGTGGAACGCCATGTGGCCCTGGTGACGCTCGCCGCCGGCCTGCTCCTGCCGTACATCGCGGTGGTCATCGCCAACGCCGGGCGCGAGTCGGCGCCCTCGCTGCCGTCGAACTTCGTACCGGCCCCGGTGCGCCCCGCGCTGGAGCCGGGGAACCTCAGGAAAACCTCAGATCAATCATGAAGTTCCGGTGCACCGCACCGGGTCCTGCGTGACATACTGCCTACGCGCTCCGCATCCCCCGTCGGAGCGACGGACCGACGCCGGGCAGCTCCCCCCGTGGCTGCCCGGCGTCGCCCTTTTCGTTTCCTTTCGTTTGTAGGGTGGGGCCGTGACCTCTTCCGATACCCCCACCTGCTCCGCCAAGGGCTGCCGCGACGCGGCCGTCTGGGTCCTGGCGTGGAACAACCCGAAGCTGCACACGCCGCAGCGGCGCAAGACCTGGCTGGCGTGCGAGGAGCACCGCGAGCACCTCTCCCAGTTCCTGGGGGTCCGGGGTTTCCTCAAGGACGTCGTGAAGCTCGACGAGTGGGTGCAGCCGGAGGGCTCGGAGCGCTGAGACGCGCGTCGGCCCTCCCGGTGCTTTTCCGGGAGGGCCGTGCGGTGCTGCTGCGGGGGGCTGTGCTCAGCCGCTTCCTCAGCCTCTTCCTCAGCCGCCGATCGCCGACATGGGGCGGTCGGGCTGGAGGAAGGAGGGGTCGTCGAGGCCGGAGCCGGCCTTCTTGCCCCACATCGCCACCTTCCACAGGCGGGCGATCTCCTCGTCCGGGGCGCCCGAGCGCAGCGCGGAGCGCAGGTCGGACTCCTCGGTGGCGAACAGGCAGGTGCGGACCTGGCCGTCGGCGGTGAGCCGGGTGCGGTCGCAGGCGCCGCAGAAGGGGCGGGTGACGGAGGCGATGACCCCGACGGTGGCGGGGCCGCCGTCGACCACCCAGCGCTCGGCGGGGGCGGAGCCGCGCTCCTCGGAGCCCTCTTCGGTGAGGGTGAAGCGGGTACGCAGGGACTGGAGGATGTCCCCGGCGGTGATCATGCCCTCGCGCTTCCAGCCGTGCTGGGCGTCGAGGGGCATCTGCTCGATGAAGCGGAGCTCGTACTCGTTCTCGACGGCCCAGGCGAGCAGGTCGGGGGCCTCGTCGTCGTTGAGCCCGGGCATCAGGACGGCGTTGACCTTGACGGGGGTGAGTCCGGCGGCGCGGGCGGCGGCCATTCCGTCGATCACGTCGTGGTGGCGGTCGCGGCGGGTGAGGGCCTTGAAGACCTCGGGGCGCAGGGTGTCGAGCGAAACGTTCACTCGGTCCAGTCCGGCGGCCTTGAGGGCCTGGGCGGTGCGCTTGAGGCCGATGCCGTTGGTGGTCAGCGACATCTGCGGGCGGGGCTCCAGGGCGGCGCACCGTTCGACGATCCCGACGAGGCCCGGCCGCAGCAGCGGCTCGCCGCCGGTGAAGCGGACCTCGGTGATGCCCAGTTGGGTGACGGCGATGCGGATCAGCCGCACGATCTCGTCGTCGCTGAGCAGATCGGACTTCCCCAGCCATTGCAGGCCCTCTTCGGGCATGCAGTAGGTACAGCGCAGGTTGCACCGGTCGGTGAGCGAGACGCGCAGGTCAGTGGCCACGCGGCCGTACGTGTCGAGAAGCACTGTGGGCCCCCCTCCCCTGTCCGGATCTAGAGGTTCTATGGATCGAGCCTACGCGACCCTTGTGTCCCGCAGGGATGCCGGAACGAACGAGAGGTGACGCGGCCGCGTCGTAGGGACGTACGACGCGGCCACGCAGGGTGTTCGTGCGGTTTCGGGCAGCCGCCGGTCAGTGGGCCCCGGTGCCGGTGAGGGAGCGTACCTCCAGCTCGGCGAACTTCTGCGGGTCGGCCTCCTCCTTGGACAGGACCGTTCCCAGCCAGCCGAGGAGGAAGCCGAGCGGGATCGAGATGATGCCCGGGTTCTCCAGCGGGAACCAGTAGAAGTCGGCGTCCTTGAACATGGAGGTGGGCTTCCCGGAGACCACCGGCGAGAAGAGCACCAGGCCGACGGCCGAGATCAGGCCGCCGTAGATGGACCACAGGGCGCCCTGGGTGGTGAAGCGCTTCCAGAAGAGGCTGTAGAGGATCGTCGGGAGGTTGGCGGAGGCGGCGACCGCGAAGGCGAGGGCGACCAGGCCGGCGACGTTCATGTCACGGGCCAGGGCCCCGAGGAAGATCGCGACGGCGCCGATGACCACGGTGGACCAGCGGGCGGCGCGCACCTCCTCCTTCTCGGTGGCCTTCCCCTTGCGAATGACGTTGACGTAGATGTCGTGCGCGAAGGACGAGGAGGAGGCCAGGGTGAGGCCCGCGACCACGGCGAGGATGGTGGCGAAGGCCACCGCGGAGATCACCGCGAGGAGGACCGCGCCGCCGGTGGAGTCGGGGCCGCCGCCGACGGCCTGGGCGAGCAGCGGGGCCGCGGTGTTGCCCGCCTTGTTGGACTTGATGATGTCGTCGCGGTCGAGCAGGGCCGCGGCGCCGAAGCCGAGGGCGATCGTCATCAGGTAGAAGGCGCCGATGATGCCGATGGCCCAGTTCACCGACTTACGGGCGGCCTTGGCGGTGGGCACCGTGTAGAAGCGGATCAGGATGTGCGGCAGGCCGGCGGTGCCCAGGACCAGGGCGAGGCCGAGGGAGAGGAAGTCCAGCTTGGTCAGCGCGTCCTTGCCGTACTTCAGGCCCGGCTCCAGGAACTTCGGCCCCTGGCCGCTGTGCTCGGCGGCCTGGCCGAGCAGGGCGGAGATGTTGAAGTGGAACTTCAGCAGCACCAGGAAGGTGATCAGCAGGGTGCCCGCGATCAGCAGCACCGCCTTGATCATCTGCACCCAGGTGGTGCCCTTCATGCCGCCGATGGTCACGTAGACGATCATCAGCACGCCGACCAGGGCCACCACGGCGATCTTGCCGCCGTCGGCGGTGATGCCCAGGAGCAGGGAGACGAGCACGCCGGCGCCGGCCATCTGCGCGAGCAGGTAGAAGATCGAGACCACGATGGTGGAGGTACCGGCGGCGGTGCGGACGGGCCGCTGGCGCATCCGGTACGCGAGCACGTCACCCATCGTGTAGCGGCCGGAGTTGCGCAGCGGTTCGGCCACCAGCAGCAGGGCCACCAGCCAGGCGACGAGGAAGCCGATGGAGTAGAGGAAGCCGTCATACCCGAAGAGGGCGATGGCTCCGGCGATGCCGAGGAAGGAGGCGGCGGACATGTAGTCGCCGGAGATGGCCAGGCCGTTCTGGAAGCCGGTGAACTGGCGTCCGCCGGCGTAGAAGTCGGCGGCGTCCTTGGTCTGGCGGCCGGCCCAGACGGTGACGACGAGGGTGGCGACGACGAACAGTCCGAAGAGGGTGATGATCAGCGGGCGGTGCTCGGTGGCGCCCGCGGCCACCGTCAGGTGCGTCAGGGCGCTCATTCCCCGGCCTCCAGACGGTTCTTGATGGCCCGTGCCCGGGGGTCGAGCTTCGCGGCGGCGTGGCGCGAGTACAGCCAGGCGATCAGGAAGGTCGTCGCGAACTGGGCGAGCCCGAGCACGAGGGCGACGTTGACGTTGCCGAAGAGCCTGGTCCCCATGAAGGCGCCCGCGTAGTTGGACAGCAGGACGTAGAGCAGGTACCAGGCGATGAACGCCACGGTGAGCGGGAAGGCGAAGGAGCGGTGGGCGCTGCGCAGTTCGCTGAACTCGGGGCTCTGCTGGACGCGCGTGAACTCTTCGGCCGGGACCTGTGCCGGGGCCGGTCCCGCGCCGCCCGGCGGCGGCGCTGCTTGCGTGGTCACGGGGGGTTCTCCTTGTGACGCGGGTGCGGTGGGGACGTGCAAAACAACCTCCGTGTGGGGGGCGGTGGTGCTGAGCCCCCCGGTGAACGGCACGGCCGGCGCGCCGGGACGGTTCAACACCCGCCGTTTCCTGGGCCGCTCCGCGTTCTGAACGGCCGATTCCTCGAACTGATGGCGCAAAGGGGAGCGTCAGCGCTAGGTTCGCGTGTCATGAACGCGTCCGGCGCGACCGCGTGCGGACTGCTCATTCACGGATGATGTGGAGAACCCATGGCTCATCTGGGATCCGGCCGCCGGCGCGCCCTCGCCGTACCGGTCGGCCTGGCGCTCACGGCCTCACTCGCCTTCCTGCCCTCGGTGGCTGCCTCGGCCACGCCGCTGGGCAGCACGGCGGGCTCGGCGACGGCCGCGGGGGCCGGGACGGCCACCGCCACCGGCCCCGCGCTCTCCTACGTGGCGAACCTGACCGCGTACGGAACGGCCGGGCAGGCCAAGAAGGCCATCGAGCAGGCCGGCGGGACGGTGGTGACGTCCTATGACCAGATCGGCGTCGTCGTCGCACATTCCCAGAACCCGGACTTCGCCAAGCAGCTGCGGGGCCAGCGGAACCTGTTCGTGTCCGTGGGAGCCACCCGTACGGCCCCTCTCAAGACGGTGCAGACCACCGAGGAGGGCACCACCCAGCGGCTCAGCGACGCGGACGCGGCACGGGCCGCCGCGCAGGCCGGGCCGGGGCAGGAACCCCTGGAGGCCAACCAGTGGGACCTGCGGGCGATCAGGGCCGACCAGGCCCAGACGATCAACGCGGGCAGCCCGGACGTCACCGTCGGCGTCATCGACACGGGCGTGGACGACACCCACCCCGACCTCGCCCCGAACTTCTCCAAGGGCCAGTCCGCCAACTGCGTCGGCGGGGTCGCGGACACCACCGACGGCGCGTGGCGCCCGTACCCCGACGGCAGCGACCACGGCACGCACGTGGCGGGCACCATCGCCGCCGCGCGCAACGGCACAGGGGTCAGCGGTGTGGCGCCGGGCGTCAAGGTGGCCGCGATCAAGGTGAGCGAGCCCGGGACCAGCCTCTTCTACACCGAGGCGGTGGTCTGCGGGTTCATGTTCGCCGCGGAGAAGGGGATCGCGGTGACCAACAACAGCTACTACGTCGATCCCTGGTACTTCAACTGCAAGACCGACGACGACCAGAAGGCGCTCGTGGAGGCCCTCACCCGGGCCGGCAAGTACGCCGAGCGCAAGGGCGTGCTGAACGTGGCCGCGGCCGGCAACGAGAACTGGGACCTGGCCGCCGACTCGATCACCGACGACACCAGCCCGGACGACGCCACCCCCGTGCCGCGCACCATAGACCCGAAGGTCTGCCTGGACCTGCCCGCCCAGCTGCCGGGCGTGGTCACGGTCAGCGCGACCGGCGACAAGGGCTTCCGCTCGTACTACTCCAGCTACGGCCTCGGTGTCGTGGACGTGGCCGCCCCCGGCGGCGACAAGTGGCAGGTCCCGGCCACCCCGGACGCCAACGGCCGCATCCTGTCCACCCTCCCGGGCGGCGGCTACGGCTACAAGCAGGGCACCTCGATGGCCACCCCGCACGTGGCCGGCGTCGCGGCCCTGCTCAAGAGCGCGCACCCGGGGGCCACCCCGTCGCAGCTCCAGACGATGCTCAAGGCCCAGGCGACGAAGACGGCCTGCCCGGACAAGATTTACGACGGCACCGGGAACCTGATCGACGCCACCACCTGCCAGGCCAAGTGGGGCCAGACGGGCTTCTACGGCTCGGGCGTGGTCGACGCCCTCAAGGCCGTGAAGCGGTAGCGGAGCCGGCGGCGGCCCGGCGGACGGGCCGCCGCCGTCCGGTCAGAGCGTGATCATGACCTTGAGGGCGCTGCGGTCGTCCATCGCGCGGTAGCCGTCCGGGACCTGCTCCAGGGACACCGCCCGGTCGAAGACGGGCGCCGGGTCGATGGCGCCGCTGAGCACGTCCTCCAGCAGCTCCGGGATGTACGCGCGGACCGGTGCCACACCGCCGCGCAGGCTGATGTTGCGGTCGAACATCACCCCGAGGTCCAGGCCGGTGCCACTGCCGTGCGGGACGCCGACGTAGCCGATGGCGCCGCCGTCGCGGGTGATGTTCACGGCCGTGCGCATGGACTGCTCGGTGCCGACGGCCTCGATGACGGCGTGCGCGCCCTGGCCGCCGGTCAGCTCGCGGACGGCCGCCTCGGCCGCCTCACCGCGCTCGGCCACCACATCGGTGGCGCCGAAGAGCTTCGCGATGTCGGTGCGGGCGCTGTGGCGGCCGAGCGCGATGATCCGCTCGGCGCCGAGCCGCTTGGCCGCCAGGACTCCGCACAGGCCGACGGCGCCGTCACCGACGACGGCGACGGTGGAGCCGGCGCGGACGCCCGCGCCCAGGGCGGCGTGGTGGCCGGTGCCCATGACGTCGGAGAGGGCGAGCAGGCCGGTCAGCAGGTGGTCGTCCGAGGCGGCCGCGGCGGGCAGCTTCACCAGGGTGCCGTCGGCGTGCGGGACGCGTACGGCCTCGCCCTGGCCGCCGTCGAAGCCGACCGAGCCCCAGAAGCCGCCGTGCGGGCAGGAGGTGTACAGGCCCTCGGAGCAGTAGGCGCAGGTGCCGTCCGACCACATGAAGGGGGCCACGACCAGGTCGCCGGCCTTCAGGCCGGAGACGGCGGAGCCGGTCTCCTCGACGACGCCGAGGAACTCGTGGCCGATGCGCTGGCCGGGCTGGCGCTGGGCCTCGCCGCGGTAGGCCCACAGGTCGCTGCCGCAGATGCAGGCACGCAGGACGCGGACGACGGCGTCCTCGGGGCGCTGGATCGCAGCGTCGGGCACCTCCTCCACGCGGATGTCGTGCGGGGCGTGGATGACGGTGGCACGCATGGTGGTGCAGCCCTCCGGAAGGGTTGGTTCAGTCTTGTATGACTTCCCTACCGTACGCCTGGTACCGGTGGAGTGCTCCGCGGGCCAGCAGGTACTGGGCCGCCAGATAGGTGGCCATGATCCAGAAGTCGGGGCGCGGCAGCTGCGGCCACTGCGCCACCCCCGTCGCGATGAGGGTGTCGGAGAGCAGGAACAGCGCCCCGCCCGCCCCCGCGACCCGGCCGAGGGCGCTGGAGCGGTACGCCATGGAGGCCAGCAGCAGGCTGTAGCCGGCGACGGGGATCCGCAGCCCGGCCGGCAGGTCCCCCCACAGCAGCGCGACCGTCCCCACGAGCGCCACGGCGTACGCGCCCCCGAGGGCGGGGCTCGTCCGGGCGCGGCCGAAGAGGAGCAGATAGCAGACGTGCCCGGCGGCGAAGGAGCCCATGCCGGCGAGGAAGGCGGGCTCGGCGTCGAAGAGCAGGGCGAGGTCCCCGCCCCAGCCGAACAGCAGGGCGGCGACCAGCAGCCGGGGGGCGCCGGGGGCGCCAGCCGTGCCCGAAGGGCTGCGGGGGTAGGTGAGCACGTACGCCACCAGCAGCGGCATCAGCAGCGGCTTGGCGACCAGGTGGCCCGGGTGCCAGCCGGCCAGGAGCGAGACGAGGTCGACGGCCGAGGCCGCGGCGAAGGCGCCGAGCAGGATCCGGCCGGCCCGCCCGGTGCCGGCGGCAACGGAGCGCGTACGGGCCTGGACGGCGCTCACGCGGCGGGCTCCGTGGCCTTCGCGGACGGGGCGGCGGGCCGCGCGGTGGCGGCCGGGGCCGGCTGCCAGCCCGGGCCGCGGAAGACACGCCCGGCGCGCTCGCGCCAGGTGCGGGCGGCGCGGACGTCGCGGGCGATGGCGGCGTACTCGTGGGTGGCCACGCGCAGCGGGTTGAAGGTGCCGATGTTCTTGGTGAGGCCGTAGACGGGCCGCTCGGTCTCGCCCACCCAGGAACCGAACATCCGGTCCCAGACGATCAGGATCCCGCCGAAGTTGCGGTCCAGGTAGCCGCCCTGGGAGGCGTGGTGGACGCGGTGGTGGGAGGGGGTGTTGAAGACGTACTCGTACGGGCGCGGCAGCTTCCCGATGCGCTCGGTGTGCACCCAGAACTGGTAGAGCAGGTTGATGCCGTAGCAGAACGGGATCGCGGCCGGGTGGACGCCGAGGGCGACCATCGGCAGGTAGAACCACCAGGTCGTCGCGCTGGTCCACGGCTGGCGCAGGGCGGTGGTGAGGTTGAACCGGCGGCTGCTGTGGTGGACGACGTGACAGGCCCACAGGATGCGGATGACGTGGTGGAGCCGGTGCTGCCAGTAGTAGAGGAAGTCCTGGACGAGGAGCATCAGCAGGGCGGTCCACCACAGGAACGGCACCCGCAGCGGGGTCAGTTCGTAGACGGCGGTGAAGACCGCGACCACCGGGATCTTCCACAGCAGGTCGAAACCGATACTGCCGAGCCCCATGGTGACGCTGGTCACCGCGTCCTTGGCGTCGTAGCCGGCGGCGTCCTCGTCGGGATGGAGCCGGTAGCTGACCACCTCGATGACGGTGAGCAGGACGAAGGCGGGTATGGACCACAGCACGACATCGGGCAGATTGGGCATGGGCGCACCTTAGGGCCGGTTCCGGGGTGCCGCTAGGGGTTGTTACCGATCAGTATCCGACGGGGTTACCCGGGGTACAAGGGGGAGGGCTCATGGCAGGGGTGGAAACCGCCGTACTCCGGGCGGCGAGCACCGCGGCGGGGTGGCTGTGGAGGTCCCGGCTGGGGCAGGCCCCCGGCGCCCGCCTCACGGACCGCCCCGGCCTCGACCGGCTGACGATCACCCTCGGCTGGAGCGTCCACGCCGACGGCCTCGACCGGATCCCGCCCGAGCGGATCAAGCGGCTGAGCCCCTGGTGATCCGCCCGGCGGGAGCCCCCGTCACCAGACCCGGACCGAGCCCCCTCGGGCGAAGGCCGGGCTGGTGGCGTCCGGGGGGACCTGCGTCAGCGGCTCGGCCACCTCCGAGACCAGCGGGCCGTGCCGCGCCGCCAGCGCGTCCAGGCGGGCGAGGTCGAAGCCGTACACCCGGGCGGCGTTGCCGCCGACCATCGCGGCGACCTCCTCCCTCGGCAGGCCCGCGTACGCGATGCGCAGGCCCTCGCGGGAGTACGGGGTGGTGCCCTCGTCGTGGGGGTAGTCGCTGCCCCACATGATCTTGTCGAGGCCGATCCGCTCCCGGAGCGGCACCTCGTGGGGGCGCATGAAGCTCGCTCCCACGAAGCAGTTGTCCCGCCACACCTCGCTCGGGCCCTTGCCCATGGACGCGGCCAGACCCGCCCCGAACTTGGACTCCGCCGTCGCCGAAGCCGCCACCAGGCGGCCGTGGTAGTAGTCCAGCATCTGGAGCACGCCCGGGATCCAGCCCGAGCCCTGTTCCGTCAGGACCAGCTTCAGGCCCGGGTGGCGGCGGAAGGCGCCGCCGAAGATGAGGTGCCACAGGGCCCGGTGTGAGAACCAGGTGGTCTCCACCATGAAGACGGCCCGGGCGGCGGGTTCCTCGCCCAGGGGCGGGGACGCCGACCCGCCGTGGTGGTTGACCGGGACGTCCAGCTCCTCGCAGACCGCCCAGATCGGGTCGTACGCCTCCGCGTACAGCTCGGGCACGGTCGAGCCCGGCGGGACGCCGGGCAGCAGGATGCCGCCCGTCAGCCCGTCCTCCCGGCTGCGGCGGATCTCCCGCACCGCCGCGTCCACGTCGTTCAGCAGGATCTGCGCCACCCCGGCCCGCCGGCCCGGGGCGTCCGCGCAGAAGTCGGCCAGCCAGCGGTTGTGGGCCTGGAGCCCGGCCCAGCGCAGCTCGTACTCGGCGGCCGAGGGCGGCTGGGCCATCAGGGAGGCGTTGGGGAAGAACGGCGGGATGGTGTTGGGGAACACCACCTCCGCGACGATCCCGTCCGCCTCCAGCTCGGCCAGCCGCCGCCGGGAGTTCCAGTTGCGGTCGGCCGTGTCCGCGAGGAGGTCCTCGTACGGGTTGACGAACGCGGCGGCCCAGGCGTCGAAGGCGTCGTGGTGGCGCTTGGCCAGGTACGGCTTGTAGTCCAGCAGGTCGGCGCCCGCGTGGCAGTCCGCCGAGATGACCGTGTAGCGGTCGCCGCCCGTCACCGCCCCACCCCCAGCACCGGGAAGTCCTCGCCGGTGAGCCAGTGCCGTCCCGTCTCGCGGGAGCGGGCCCAGGACGCCTCCACCGCCGCCTGGTCCGGGCTCTGGCCCAGCTCGGCCGGGGTGGGGCCGATCCGGCGGGCGAGCGGTGCGAGGGCGGCCGTGTCGAAGCCGAAGACCTCGGCCGCCGCCAGGCCCAGCATGCGCCGGGTCTCGGTGACGGGGATGTCGTGGAAGGTCTTCGCCAGCCAGGTGCGGGTGTCGGGCCAGGTGCCCTCGGGGTGCGGGAAGTCCGAGCCCCACAGGATGTTGTCCACGCCGATCTCGTAGCGCTGCGCCAGTTCGCGGCGTTTGGTGTTGGTCGCGCAGACGAAGACCTGCCGGTCGAGGTACTCGCTGGGCGGGCGCTTCAGCTCGGCGAAGGGCGAGAGCTTCTTGCCCCCGTGCGCGCCGAGGTAGAGCCGGTCCATGAACCACAGCTGGTTCGGCAGCCACCAGCAGCCCGACTCGGCGACGCCGAACTTCAGCCCGGGGTGGCGTTCGAAGGCCCCGGACCACAGCAGGAACCACAGCGGCCGGGCGGGCCACCAGGTGACCTCGGAGACGTAGATGCCGAGGTGGTCGCCGTACTCGTGGCGCGGGGCGGCGCCGGAGTGGGTGAGGACGGGCATACCGGTCTCGGCGGCGGCCGCCCAGACGGGGTCGTAGCGGCGGTCGTGGTAGGGGGCCTTGTCCACCCACATGGAGGGGATCATCAGGGCGCCGAGCCCGGACTCCTTGGCCCGGTGGATCTCGGCGACCACCTTGGCCGGCTCGGCGGTGACAGGCAGCAGCGCCACCCCGCAGTGCCGTTCGGGGCTGCGCGAGACGAACTCGGCGAGCCAGCGGTTGTGCGCCTGGGCCCCGGCCATGCCGAGCTCGGGGTCCTGGTCGCCGGACAGGCCCAGGCCCACGCCGAAGGGGGCGGCGGTCTGGCTGTCCACGGCGTCGGCGTCGGGGAAGACGACCTCCGCCGCGACCCCGTCGCCGTCGAGTTCCTTCAGGCGCTGGGCGCTGTCCCAGCCGCCCTTGAGCCCCTCCTCGTGGTCGTGGAACCACTTCTGGGCGAAGGCTTCGTTGCGGACCCCGAGGCGGGTGGCCTCCTCGCGGCGGGCGTCGCGCTGGCCGAGGAACTCGTCGAAGGCGCGGTGGAACCGGGAGTCGAGGTAGGGGCGGTACTGCTCGGTGGGCAGCCCGGCGTGGCAGTCGGAGGAGATGATCAGGTACGGGTCTTCGTACGCGCTCACGGTGGTTCTCCTCGTTTCTCCTCAGTCGAGGATGAAGTTTTCGAGGTAGGCGGGGTTGGCCCGGTCGAGCATCGACTGCGCCCGGGCGCGGATCTGCCGGTCGCTGTGCTCGCTGGCCGGGAGCATCCAGAAGCGGTCGGCGCGGATGCCGTCGACGACGTGCTCGGCGACCTCCTCGACCGGGGTGAAGCGCACCTCGTGCCCGGCCGCGCGCATCGCGGACTCGTACTGGTCGAGGGTGCGGTACGGGGAGGTGCGCGGCCGCTGCTTGGCGTAGCGCGCGGGGCGGTTGCGGTGCGACTCCCACAGCCCGGTGCGCAGCATGTGCGGTCCGGGGAAGAGGACGGAGGCGCCGACGGGGGCGCCCTCCGCCCTGAGGTGGGCGTAGAGGGACTCGGTCATGGTGACCACGGCCGCCTTGGTGACGGCGTACACGGAGGCGGTGGGCAGCGGGGCGATGCCGCCGTCCCCGGAGGAGGTGTTGACGACGTGGCCGGGGGCGCCGCCGGCGAGCATGCGGGGGACGAACGCCTGGATGCCGTGGAAGACGCCCCAGACGTTGACGGAGAAGGCCCACTTCCAGTCGTTGGGCTCGTGCTCCCACATGCGGCCCTCGGCGCCGGAGCCGACGCCCGCGTTGTTGCACAGGACGTGGACCGCGCCGAAGGCTTCGTAGGCGGCGTCGGCGAGGGAGACGACGGAGTCGCGGTCGCTGACGTCGACGGTGCGGGCGAGGACCTCGGCACCCTCCGCCCGCAGTGCGTCGGCGGCCTTGCGCAGGGCGCCCTCCTCGATGTCGGCGAGGACCACCCTGAGCCCCTCGGCGGCGAAGCGGCGGGCCATGGCCAGGCCGATCCCGCCGGCCGCGCCGGTGACGACGGCCACCTGTCCGGTGTCGAGCCTCATGTCACGCACCCCCCTCGGGCGGGCCGTCGAACGCCTGCTGCGGGTCGTCGTAGCGCTGGTGGAGGTAGGGCAGCAGGGCCCGGGCGCTGACCCGTTCGACGGCCCGGCCCCGCTGGTCGGTGGTCTTCTCGCCGATGGTGAGCTCGACGAGGCGGCGTACGGGGAGGTCGGCCACGGGGTCGAACATGGACTCGCGCAGGACCACGTCACCGGTGAGGTGCTCCAGCTTGCGGACCTTCTCGTCGCGGGTGCAGTGCACGAGGACCGGGTCGTCCTCGAAGCCGGAGCCGTCGACGGCGGGGAGGAACTTGAAGTAGAAGTCGGTCTTCCGGGCCGGCGCGGGCAGCGGCAGTACGCCGTCCACCGCCCCGCGCACCTCCACGAAGGCGATGCCGTGCCGGGCGAGGGCGGCGCGGACGACCAGCCCCTCGCGTTCGACGGTGACCTCGCCCAGCTTCTTCGGCTCGCCGAAGACCTCGCGGCCGCCGGTCAGGGCGCGCTCGTGGGTCATCGGCATGACCAGCGGGTACCAGCCCTCGACCCCGCCGTGCCGGGCGGCGACGGCCACGGAGCCGGCTCCGAGCGGGTAGCCGGGCAGGTCGACCTTGCTGATGTTGGCCCGGACCAGGGGCCGTTCACCGGGCTTCAGTGGCGGAGGCAGGACGGCCGCCACCACATCGGGGTCGGTCTCCCAGACGGCCACGACGCCGGTGGACCAGATGTCGGGGAGGTTCGAGCTCTTCTCGCGCGACGCGGCGATCTCCGCCTCGGTGCGCGCTCCGTACCGTACGCGTGCCATGTTCCGCACCACCCTTCGGTCGGGCTTTCTGTAACACAGTTACACCGCCGCCGATGAAGGGTAAAGAGGGCCGCACGGACGGAAACTGACGACGCGTAGGATCACCGGCCCCGGGGAGGACGCCGATGACGAGGAGCCCGCTCACCCGCGAGGCGGTACTGGAGGCCGCCGCCGCGCTGGTCAGGGAGCACGGCCCCGGCGCCCTCACCATGCGCAGGCTGGCCGGGGAGCTGGGGACCGCGGTCACCTCGATCTACTGGCACGTGGGCAACCGCGAGCAGCTCCTCGACGCCCTCGTGGAGCGGACCGTCCAGGACATGGGCGCCATCCGGGCGGCCGGCCGCACCCCGGTGGAGCGCGTCGTCTCCGTGGCCGCCGGCATGCGCCGGGAGCTGCGCGAGCACCCGCACCTGATCGGGATGGTCCACGAACGCGGCCTGACCGAGCGGATGTTCCTGCCGGCCCAGCGGGCGCTGGTCGCCGAGGTACGGGCGGCGGGGCTGCGCGGCGCCCGCGCGGCCGACGCCGTGCGCGCCGTGCAGTTCCAGGTGGTGGGCTTCGTCCTGGTGGAACGCAACCGCGAGCGCTCCCCCGTCCAGTCCCCCGGCGAGGGCGAACTGTGGGACCCTCCCCCGGGTTCCGCCGCGGACGCGCCGGCCACCGCACCCGGCGATCCGGCCCTGGCCCGCGCCCTGGCCCGCCCGGCGGACCCGGAGCGGCTGTTCACCCTGTCGGTACGGGCCCTGGCGGAAGCCCTGCTGGCGCAGGGGTGACCGGGACTGTCGGTGAGGGCCCGTATTCTCTATGACCATGCTCGACGACCGTACGACCGCAGACACGACGTGGCCGGCCGCGTATCCCCAGGGGTACGCGGTCGTCGACGTGGAGACGACCGGGCTCGCGCGCGACGACCGGATAGTCTCCGCGGCCGTCTACCGGCTCGACGCCCGGGGCAACGTCGAGGACCACTGGTACAGCCTGGTCAACCCGCGCCGGGACCCGGGCCCGGTCTGGATCCACGGTCTCACCAGCGAGATGCTCTCGGACGCGCCCCTCTTCGAGGACATCGCCGGGGAGTTCGCCGAACGGCTCGCGGACCGGGTCCTCGTCGCGCACAACGCCATCTTCGACTGGCAGATGATCGCCCGGGAGTACGCGCGGGCCTCGTCCGCCGCGCCGGTGCGCCAGCGGCTGTGCACCATCGCCCTGTCCAAGGAGCTGGACCTGCCGCTGCCCAACCACAAGCTGGAGTCCCTCGCGGCGCACTTCGGCGTGGTCCAGCAGCGCGCCCACCACGCGCTGGACGACGCCCGGGTGCTGGCGGAGGCGTTCCGCCCCTCGCTGCACGCCGCCGCGCGGGACGGCGTACGGCTGCCCCTGCTGGAGTGCCGTCCGCTGACGGAGTGGTCGGACTCCCCCTCCCGGCCCCGGATCGGCTACCAGGCGGCGTACGGGGCCGGGGGCAGCTGGCGCGCCTCGCGGAAGCTGGCGCCCTCCCCGTACCCCAACCCGGGCCGGTTCGAGGACGGCAAGCCGCTGAAGCAGGGGATGCGGGTCGCCTTCTCCGGGGACACCTCGGTGGACCGGGAGCTGCTGGAGGACCGGGCCGTGGAGGCCGGGCTGCATGTGGCGACGAGCGTGTCGCGGCTCACCAGTCTCCTCGTCACCAACGACCCTGACTCCGCGACGTCCAAGACGGTCAAGGCCCGGTCCTTCGGCACCCCCGTGGTGGACGAGGCGGCCTTCACGCAGCTGCTGCGGGACGTGGCACCCGCCGGGGAGCAGTAGCGGCGGGCGTTGCTCCGGGCGGGTGCAGGCACGGCGACTCACCCCGGTGGATCTTGTTCGGGCCCCCCGGTCCGCGAACCATGCGGCGCATGGCACGTTGTGAGGTCTGCGGAAACGATTACGGCATGTCCTTCGAGGTGCACGCGCAGGGCGCGGTGCACGTCTTCGACTGCTTCTCCTGCGCCATCCACCGGATGGCGCCGATCTGCGAGCACTGCCGGGTCCAGATCATCGGGCAGGGCGTGGAGGTCGACGGGCAGTGGTTCTGCGGCGGGCACTGCGCCCGCGCGGAGGGGAAGGTGGGCATCGTCGACCGCGTCTGACCCATCCCTTTCCTCCCGCCGTGACCCCGGAAGGCCACCCGGCCGCCGGGGTCTCTTCCCTTGCGGGTACCGTCATGGGCGTGTACCGCTTCGTGCTGACCCGGCAGTGGGTGTGCCTCACCCTCATCGCCCTCGTCCTCATCCCCGTGATGATCAAGCTGGGGTTCTGGCAGTTCCACCGCCATGAGCACCGGGTCGCCCAGAACGAACTGATCGCCAGGAACCTCTCCGCGAAGCCCGTTCCGGTGACGGAGGTCACCTCGCCCGGCCACACCGTTCCGCGGTCCGACTACTGGCGTGCCGTCACGGCCACCGGTACGTACGACTCCGCGCACGAGGTCGTCGTGCGGATGCGCACCTCGAACGACGACAAGGTCGGCTTCCAGGTCCTGACCCCGCTGGTGCTGGGAGACGGACGGGTGGTGCTGGTCAATCGGGGCTGGGTGCCCGGCGCGGACGACCCGACCGCCTATCCGCCGGTGCCGGCCGCCCCGTCGGGCGAGGTGACGGTCACCGGACGGCTCAAGGCGGACGAGACCAGCGGCGCCAGCGGCATCAAGGACCGCAAGGGGCTGCCCGACCGCCAGGTGATGCTGGTCAACAGCGAACAGCAGGCGGCCTACCTGGGCCGGCCGGTCCTCGGCGGCTACCTGGAGCTGACCTCCCCCCTGCCGCCGAGCGGCGCCCCGGAGGCGGTGGCGGAGCCCGACCACGACTCGATCGGCCCGCACATGGCGTACGCCGTGCAGTGGTGGCTGTTCGCGGCGGCCGTGCCGGTGGGCTGGCTCGTCCTGGTGCGCCGGGAGCGGCGCGACCGGGAGGCGGCCGCGGCGGCGCAGGCCGTGTCCCCGGAGCCCGCTTCGGCGTAGGTTGGCCCGTATGGATCTTGGACTGAAGGACCGTGTGTACGTGGTCACCGGCGCGACCCGGGGCCTGGGCTTCGCCGCCGCGCGGGAACTGGCCGCCGACGGCGCGAAGGTCGTACTGACCGGGCGGGACGAGGAGCGGGCGGTGGCCGCGGCCGCCGCCCTGGGCCCGGACGCGCTGGGCCTCGCGGCGGACAACGCCGACCCGCAGGCGGCGGGGCGGCTGGTGGCCCGGGCCAAGGAGCGGTTCGGGCGCCTGGACGGCATCCTCATCAGCGTCGGCGGCCCGCCGCCGGGCGGGGCGGCGGACAACACCGACGAGCAGTGGACGGCGGCGTTCGAGTCGGTCTTCCTGGGCGCGGTGCGGCTGGCCCGGGCGGCGGCCGCCGAACTGGGCGAGGGCGGGGTCATCGGCTTCGTCCTGTCGGGCTCGGTGCACGAGCCGATCCCCGGCCTGACCATCTCCAACGGCCTGCGGCCGGGGCTGGCGGGCTTCGCGAAGTCCCTGTCGGTGGAGCTGGGGCCGCGCGGCATCCGCGTGATCGGGCTGCTGCCGGCGCGGATCGACACCGACCGGGTGCGGGAGCTGGACGCCCTGTCCGGCGACGCCGAGGCCGCGCGGGCGCGGAACGAGTCCCGGATCCCGCTGCGACGCTACGGCCGCCCGGAGGAGTTCGGCCGCACGGCGGCGTTCTTCCTCTCCCCGGCGGCCTCCTACCTCACGGGCGTCATGCTCCCGGTCGACGGCGGCACCCGCAACGGCTTCTGAGCTGTCGGCGGGGCTGTCCCAGCCCCGCCGACGGCCCCGTCCGGGGCGTGCGGGTCAGTCGGAAAGGCCCGCGAGGTCGCGCAGGCGGCGGGCCTGGGCGGCGCGTTCGGCGGTGCGCTGGTCGTCGTAGGAGCGGGAGCCCGCACTCCGCAGCAGGGCCTTCGTCTCGATGACGGCGTCCCGCGGCGGCGCCAGCAGGGCGGTGGCGAGGTCCTGGACGGCGGCGTCGAGCTCATCGGCCGGGACCACCAGGTTGGCCAGGCCCACCCGCTCGGCCTCCTCGGCGTGCACGAAGCGGCCCGTCGCGCAGATCTCCAGGGCGCGGGCGTAGCCGACCAGGGCGGTCAGCGGCTGGGTGCCCGCCAGGTCGGGGACCAGTCCGAGGCTGGTCTCGCGCATGGCGAACTGCACGTCCTCCGCGACGACCCGCAGATCGCACGCGAGCGCGAGCTGGAAGCCGGCGCCGATGGCGTGCCCCTGCACGGCGGCGATGGAGACGATGTCATTGCGCCGCCACCAGGTGAACGCCTCCTGGTACTCGGCGATCGTGGAGTCGAGCAGTTCGTCGGAACCGCGCGCCAGATCGAGGAAGGACGGCTCGCCCTCGAAACCCTCGGGGGTGAACGCCTGCCGGTCGAGCCCTGCGGAGAAGGACTTGCCCTCACCGCGCAGCACGACCACCCGGACCGTGCCGGGCAGCGACCGTCCGGCCTCCGCCAACGCCCGCCAGAGCGCGGGGGACTGAGCGTTTCGCTTGGCCGGATTGGTCAGTGTCACCGTGGCGACCGTGTCGTCGATGGTGAGCCGTACGCCATCCTTGTCGAGCAGAGCCATCAGGTGCCTCCGGTGTGCAGTCGTGGCCGGACTCCCGGCCCAAGTGACTGCACAGTAACCACCCAGCCGACCACGGGGTCGACCGGGGGTCACCGAAGAAACCATGACAACGTGGTACAGAACGGAACGGAGCTGTCGGACGGCTCCGGCACGGCCCCGGCCTGGTCGGCCAGGGTCAGGCCGCGGCCGCCTTCTTGCCGCGCGTCGCGCCACCGCGACCACGCAGCGTGACTCCGGACTCACTGAGCATTCGGTGGACGAACCCGTAGGACCGGCCGGTCTCTTCGGCCAGCGCCCGGATACTCGCACCGGAGTCGTACTTCTTCTTCAGGTCTGCCGCGAGCTTGTCGCGCGCGGCGCCGGTCACCCGGCTGCCCTTCTTCAGAGTCTCGGCCACCCGTGCCTCCTCATGGGAAGTGCGCTCTGGACTTCTCATGATCACCCCTCCCCGGCTTCCTGGCCACCCATTCAGCAAGGTCGGTCCCACGGCATTTCTCAGCCCGTGGACACCCGAGCAGAACGGAATCTCATCTTCCGCTGAATGACCTGCGTCACATACCTCCGTCACGGAGGGGAATCACCAGGTCAGGGGCGGGAAGCGGGAAACAGCCGACCCCGGACGCGGCTCCGGAAGGAGGCGGCCGGGGTCGCTGTACAGAGCGCGACGGTACGAGACCGTCTCACTCAGATGATGGATCACGTCTGCGCCGAATGATCCATACGGGACGGGACCGGCCCGGCGCGGGGGCTCAGGCGAGGGCGACGAGGTCCCGGTAGTCCGGGCCCCACAGGTCCTCGACCCCGTCCGGGAGCAGGATGATCCGCTCCGGTTCCAGGGCCTCCACGGCGCCCTCGTCGTGGGTGACGAGGATGACGGCGCCCTTGTAGGTGCGCAGCGCGCCGAGGATCTCCTCGCGGCTGGCCGGGTCGAGGTTGTTGGTGGGCTCGTCGAGGAGCAGCACGTTCGCGGAGGAGACGACCAGGGTGGCCAGGGCCAGACGGGTCTTCTCGCCGCCGGAGAGGACGCCCGCGGGCTTGTCCACGTCGTCGCCGGAGAACAGGAAGGAGCCGAGCGTCTTGCGCACCTCGACCAGGTCCAGATCGGGGGCGGAGGAGCGCATGTTCTCCAGGACCGTGCGCTCCGGGTCGAGCGTCTCGTGCTCCTGGGCGTAGTAGCCGAGCTTGAGGCCGTGGCCGGGGGTGACCTGGCCGGTGTCGGGCTGCTCGGCGCCCGCCAGCAGGCGCAGCAGGGTGGTCTTGCCGGCGCCGTTGAGGCCGAGGATGACCACGCGGGAGCCCTTGTCGATGGCCAGGTCGACGTCGGTGAAGATCTCCAGGGAGCCGTACGACTTCGACAGGCCCTCGGCGGTCAGCGGGGTCTTGCCGCAGGGCGCCGGGTCCGGGAAGCGCAGCTTGGCGACCTTGTCGGAGGCGCGGACGGCCTCCAGGCCGGAGAGCAGGCGCTCGGCGCGCTTGGCCATGTTCTGGGCGGCGACGGTCTTGGTCGCCTTGGCGCGCATCTTGTCGGCCTGCGAGTTCAGGGCCGCGGCCTTCTTCTCGGCGTTCTGGCGCTCGCGCTTGCGGCGCTTCTCGTCGGCCTCGCGCTGCTGCTGGTAGAGCTTCCAGCCCATGTTGTAGATGTCGATGACCGAGCGGTTGGCGTCGAGGTAGAAGACCTTGTTGACCACGGTCTCGACGAGGTCGACGTCGTGGGAGATCACGACGAAGCCGCCGCGGTAGTTCTTCAGGTAGTCGCGCAGCCAGACGATCGAGTCGGCGTCGAGGTGGTTCGTGGGCTCGTCGAGGAGCAGGGTGTCGGCGTCCGAGAAGAGGATCCGGGCGAGCTCGACGCGGCGGCGCTGACCGCCGGAGAGGGTGTGCAGCGGCTGGCCGAGGACCCGGTCGGGCAGGCTCAGGGCGGCCGAGATGGTCGCGGCCTCGGACTCGGCCGCGTACCCGCCCTTGGTGAGGAACTCCGTCTCCTGGCGCTCGTACTGGCGCATGGCCTTCTCGCGGGTGGCGCCGGAGCCGGTGGCGATGCGCTCCTCGTTCATCCGCATCTTCTTGAGCAGGACGTCGAGGCCGCGGGCGGAGAGGATCCGGTCGCGGGCCAGGACGTCGAGGTCGCCCGTGCGCGGGTCCTGCGGGAGGTAGCCGACCTCACCCGAGCGGGTGATGGTGCCGCCGGCGGGCTGGCCCTCGCCGGCGAGGCACTTGGTGAGGGTGGTCTTGCCCGCTCCGTTGCGGCCGACGAGGCCGATGCGGTCGCCCTTGGCGATGCGGAAGGAAGCGGACTCGATGAGGACGCGGGCGCCGGCGCGCAGCTCGATGCCGGTGGCGGTGATCACGGAAATACTCCAGGGCGGTATGGACGGCGGAAGAGGCTGGCGGGACGCGCGTTCTTCGACGCCGCTAATCCGCGAGGAGATTTGCCATGAAGCCATTCTAACGGGGGTGCGCAACCACTTTTCGAGCCCCGGCCCTCATCCGTTCGGCCCAGGGGTCGCTCCGGGCGGGCGGGGCACGTATCAGGATGAAGGGGTTGGCCACGCGTGGAGGGCGGTGGGACATGCAGTTCGACGACGACGCCGATCTGGACACGTCCGAGGTCAGGGACGAGCGCGGCAGCCGCGTCCCGGGCGGGCGGGCCACGATCGGCGGTGGGGTGGTCGGGCTGATCGCGCTGGTCCTGGGGCTGCTCTTCGGGGTGGGGCCGGACGAGCTGGGGCTGTCCGACGGCAGTCCGCAGCCGGTCGCGACGAGTTCCTCGGCCGCGCAGGTACAGCAGAGCTGCAGGAAGGGCCGTGACGCCAACACCCGCGAGGACTGCCGGCTCGTCGCCGTGGTGAACAGCACACAGGACTACTGGCGGCAGGAGTTCCAGCGGCGCGGCGGGAAGTACGTCCCGGCGTCGACGGTCTTCTTCTCCGGCCAGGTGAACACCGCCTGCGGGGCGGCCACCAAAGCGGTCGGCCCCTTCTACTGCCCCGCCGACCGGCAGGTCTACCTGGACCTGGGCTTCTTCGAGGACCTCCGGAGCAAGTTCGGGGCGACGGGCGGCCCCTTCGCCCAGGCGTACGTGATCGCCCACGAGTACGGGCACCACATCCAGAACCTGACGGGGACGCTGGCGCGCTCCCAGAACGGCCAGACGGGCGCCAACAGCAACGCGGTGAAGGTCGAGCTCCAGGCCGACTGCTACGCCGGGGTGTGGGCGCACAACGCGACGCGGACCCCCGACGAGTCCACGGGGCGGCCGCTGATCACCCGCCTCACCGACGACGACATCCGGGACGGGCTGGACGCGGCCGCCGCGGTGGGCGACGACCGGATCCAGGAGAGGTTCCAGGGGCGGGTCGCCCCGGAGTCCTGGACCCACGGCTCGGCGCAGCAGCGGCAGCAGTGGTTCTACCAGGGCTACCGCACGGGCGACATGGCCCAGTGCGACACCTTCCGCTGAGTGTCGGCGGCGCCTGCCATGCTGTGACGTGGATCACTTGGGTCATCGTCACGAGAGGGAGTGATCGTCATGGCAGGCGTTCCGTCCATCTGTCCCACGCTGCTCTACCGCGACGCGAAGGGGGCCATCAAGCTGCTGACCGAGGCGTTCGGGTTCAGCCAGGTCGCGGTCTACGAGGGTGAGGACGGCTCGGTGATGCATGCCGAGCTGGCGTACGGCGACGGTGTGGTGATGCTCGGCAGCAAGGGCCGGGGCGGCAGCTTCGACAAGATCATGGAGAACGCCGGGCCCGCCGGTGTCTACGTGGTGGTCGACGATGTGGACGCCCACCACCTGCGGGCCGTCGAGCACGGGGTGGAGATCCTGGCGCCGCCCACGGACCAGGACTACGGCTCCCGGGACTACATGGCCCGGGACGGCGAGGGCAACGTCTGGAGCTTCGGCACGTACGCCCCCCAGCTCTGACCCGGCGCCGCGCGCCCGCGCCCCCGGCGCAGGGGCGGGCGCGCGGCGGGGCCGGGGCTCAGGCGCCGCCGGTGTGGACCTGGAACGCGGCCCGCCGGACGGCCTTGGCCAGGGCCGGGTCGGGGTGGGCGGCGGCCAGCGCGACCAGGACCTGCACGGTGCGCGGGTGGCCGACGGCGCGGACCTCGTCCAGCAGGCGGGGAACGGTGGTGCGGACGGCGGAGTCGAGGTGGCGGGCGAGCAGCTCGGCCTCGCCGTGGTCGGCGATGGCGGCGGCCGTGTCCACCCAGAGCCAGGTGGATTCCTCGGGCGTGAGGACCTCCTGGGCGTCCTCCGGGTCCACCCCGTCGTGCTCGGCGAGCCAGAGCAGGGCGTAGGGGCGCAGGGCCGGCTCCCGTACGGCCGCGCGCACCTCGGGCTCGGCGGGGGCGCCGACCACGCGCAGGGCCTCGAAGGCGAGGCCCCGCAGCAGCGCGTCCTCACCGCGGGCGGCCTGGAGCAGCTCGCTGACGGCGTGGCCGACGGGCCGGGCGGCGAGCCAGGCCCGGTACTCGGCGCGGGCCGGGCCGGGGGTGAGCCGGGCACAGCCGTGCAGCATGGCGGCGGCGGACTGCTCGATGTTCCCGGCCGGGCTCTGGGCGGCGACGCAGATCTGTTCCAGCTTGACCCAGACGGCCCAGCTGCCGAGCGGGGTGAGGGCGGCCTGGGCGGGGCCGAGGGTGACGGCGTCCACGGCGGCGAGCCCGCCCAGCGCCCAGCGCAGCAGGCGGGCGAGCGGGAGGGGGCGCGGCTCGGCGGTGTCCGCGGCGGGTTCGGCGTCGTAGGGGACCTCGCAGCGCTCGTCGCGCAGTTCGGTGACCCGCTGCCCGAGGAGGTCCAACAGGTCCGGGACGGTCACCGGGCCGGCGGACAGCTGGAGCAGGGAGAGCAGCTGGGGCATCGCCTCGACCACCTCGGCGACGGCCGAGGGGGTGATGTCGGCGGGGGCCGGATGGACGAGGGACCAGGCGTCGAAGAGGGCGACCCAGCCGCGCAGTACGGCGGTGTCGTCCCGGTCCCAGGCCCGCAGCCGCCAGCCGGGCCGGGCGTGGCCGCCGTGCACCTCGACCAGTCCGGAGAGCCGGGCGCGGTCCCAGCCGACGCGGATCTGGCCGTGCGTCAGGCACAGCTCCGCCGCCGCCCGTTCGACGTCGGCGGCGGGGAGGGCGCCGGCGGGGGCGGGGCGTCCGCCCTCCCCCGTGCCGAGGTTGACCTCGGCCCAGCGGGCCAGCCGTACCGCGTCGGTCAGGGAGGCGCGGGCCCGGTTCGCCAGGTCTGCCGTGGCGGGGGTGCCCGCCGGCGGCCGGGTGGCCGGCCGGGTTCGCCGGTCGGTCACCGCCTTGCGCGCCGTGGCCACGGAGCGCGGGGAGACGAGTCGGAGTCTGGAGTCGCGAGCCAACTGCTCATCAGGCTTTCGGGACGTCACGGAAGCAGTCTCGCCCGTCATTGGCCGAAAGCCCAAACGGAACGGGTCATTTCCCGCTGGAGGGTCACATGAGCGGGGTCAGGAACCGCCGCAGCGCCTCCTCGTAGCGGCCCGGGTCGGCGTTCCACATCGCCCCGTGGGCGGCGTCGCGGACGGTGTGCAGGGTGGCGAGGTCGGGGCGGGCGGCGGCGATCCGGCGGGAGGGCTCCCAGGGGGCGAGGGTGTCGTCGGGCCCGTGGAAGAGCAGGACGGGGACGCGCAGCGCGCCGGGGTCCGCGAAGGGCGCCCGGTGGTCGGCGCGCAGCCCGGCGCGGCTCTCGGCGGCCCGGACGGCGAACGGCACCAGCGGGGCCGGGGTGTGGCGGGCGGCGAGGAGGTTGCGGAGGGTGGTGTGCCAGTCCAGGACGGGTGAGTCGAGCACCATCCCGGCGATCCGGCCGGCCAGGGCGGAGCGCTCGGCGGCGCGTACGGCCATGGCGGCGCCGGTGGACCAGCCGTGCAGGACCACGCGCCGGGCCCCGTAGCGCACGGCGTAGCGGATGGCGGCGTCAAGGTCCCGCCATTCCGATTCGCCGAGGTGGCCCAGGCCGTCCGGGGAGGCGGGGGCGCCGAGGTCGCCGCGGTAGGCGAGGGAGAGCACCGGGATGCGGAGGGCGTGCAGGAAGGGCATGACCACCATCGGGTGCTCCCGGCCGGCGCCGAGCCCGTGGACGGTGATCACCCAGGTCTCCCGGGCCCCCGGCACGAACCAGGCGGGGAGGGGGCCGAGCTCGCCGGGGACGTCCACGTCGGCGTGCTCCAGGCCGAGGGCGGTGCGCGGGTTGCCGCAGTGGACCTGCGGGGTGAGGGTGACGCGGGTGCCGGGTTCGAGGGCGCCGTGGGTGACGCGCAGGAGGCGGCGCACGACGGTGGCGGGGTCGTGCGGGACGCCGTCGAGGACCGGTCCGACGGCGGCGTGCACCCCGGGCGCGATCAGCCCGTGGACGCCGGGGCGCAGGGAGCCCAGCGAGCGGGTGAGCACCACCTGGTCGCCCTCGGCGGAGTGGACGCTGAGGCGGGGGCTGCCGGGCAGGGGGTGGCCGGGCTCGGGCCTGAGGGCGGCGTCGGCGGCGTACCGGCCCGCCAGGACGGCGGCCGCTCCGGCACCGATCAGGGTCGTCGTGACGGCCGCGGCCGTCGCAGTGGCGGTACGCACCGCTCCAGTGTCGGTGCGTGAGGCCGGGGCGGCCACCGGAGGGCGCTCCCGGCCGTGCAGTGATCTACCTCTCTTTACCGTCGCCGAGGGGGGCCGCAACGAGCCCGCGACCGTGCTCGGAAGGTTCCGTTTGCCCGGTGCTGACGTGCATGAATGGCGATAACTACGAAAGAATCGGGACGAAGGGCCTGATGGGAGGCGCTCCGGGGACACCGGCCCGCCCCGGCCAGTTCATCTTCCGTTCACCCAGGTTGCCTACGGTCGCCGAACCACTGACGCCAAACAGAAGCCTGGGTAAATGGAGCACATAACGCTTCTCCTCGGGATCGTGATCATCACCGCTCTCGTGTTCGACTTCACGAACGGTTTCCACGACACAGCCAACGCGATGGCGACCACCATCTCGACCGGCGCTCTCAAGCCCAAGACCGCGGTGGCCATGTCCGCCGTGCTCAACCTCGTCGGCGCGTTCATGTCCGTGGAGGTCGCCAAGACGATCTCCAAGGGCCTGATCAACGAAGAGGGCATCCAGCCCGAAGTGATCTTCGCCGCGCTGGTCGGCGCGATCCTCTGGAACCTGGTCACCTGGCTGGTCGGGCTGCCCTCCAGCTCCTCCCACGCCCTGATGGGCGGCCTGATCGGTGCCGCGGTCGCCTCGGCCGGCCTCGGCGCGGTCAACGGCAGCGTGGTCGTCACCAAGGTGCTCATCCCGGCCGTCGCCGCGCCGATCGTGGCCGGTGTGGCCGCGATGCTGGCCGCCAAGCTGACGTACCGGCTGAACGGCAAGGTGGGCGCGAAGACCTCCGCCAAGGGCTACAAGGCGGGCCAGATCGCTTCCGCCGGTCTGGTCTCCCTGGCGCACGGCACCAACGACGCGCAGAAGACGATGGGCATCATCACCCTGGCCCTGGTCGCCGGCGGCGCCCTCGCCCCGGGCTCGAACCCCCCGGTCTGGGTCATCGTCTCCGCCGGCACGGCGATCGCGCTGGGCACCTACCTGGGCGGCTGGCGCATCATCCGCACCCTGGGCAGCGGTCTGACGGACCTGCACCCGCAGCAGGGCTTCGCCGCCCAGACCTCGGCCGCGAGCGTCATCCTGGCCTCCTCCCACCTCGGCTTCTCCCTCTCCACCACCCACGCCTGCTCCGGCGCGGTGATGGGTGCGGGCCTGGGCCGCAAGGGCGGTGTGGTCCGCTGGTCCACCGCCACCCGCATGTTCGTCGCGTGGGGCCTGACCCTGCCGGCCGCCGCCCTGGTCTCCGCGGGAGCCGAGCTGGTCATGCGTACGGGTGACATCGGCGTCGTCGCCGTCGCGCTCTTCCTGGTCGCCTCCTGCGTGGCCATCTGGCTGATCTCGCGCCGCCAGGTCGTCGACCACACCAACGTCACCGAGGCCGGCGCCGACGAGCCGGGCGTGGTCACCACCGCCATCGCCGCCGTGACCGTCCCCCCGGCCGCCGGCACCACCGCCGCGGTGACCGACGAGGACCTCAAGGCCACCATCCCGGCCGCCACGGCGACCGCGGCGACCCCGGCGGCTCCGGCCGCCGCGGTCTGATCCCGAGAACGACAGGGGAATCGGCAGTATGAAGATCGACTGGGCAGCACTGGGCTCCGTCTTCGGGGTCAGCCTCACCGCGACCGTCGCCCTCGTGGCCCTCTTCAGCCTGGGCCTGGTGGGCCTGTCCAAGCACGAGGCCGCCACCGAGCAGGGCGGCGCCGCAGCCCTCGCCCGCAGCGGCGCCTACGCCTGCTTCGCGCTCTGCGCGGCGGCCGTGGCCTACGGGATCTACCTGATCGTCGCCTGAGACCACCGGTCCCGGCGCGGCGGCACCGCGTACGAAGCTCCCCCCGGGAATCCGGGGGGAGCTTTCGCGTACCGGCGGTCCCCGGCATCCCGCCGGTCGCCCCCCGTCCCACCGCAGGTCAACGGTAAGTTGACGGGCGTTCGCGGGGCGTGGTGGACTGCCCGAGCCATCACGGCGGCATGGAGAGGAAGTCCGGTGCGAATCCGGCGCGGTCCCGCCACTGTCACCGGGCAGCGCACGCGGCGCGTGCGCCCCGGGAGCCAGGAACTCTCGCCGCCGGACACGTCGAACCAGGGCGCGGACCCTGAGTGAGGACATACCTGCCACCATGCGTGCCGACCGCGTCTTCGCGTACGGCGTCACGGCGGGCCTGATCGGCGACCGGATCCTCGGGGATCCGCGCCGTGGGCACCCCGTGGCCGCCTTCGGACGAGCCGCCGCCGCCGTGGAGCGCGCCCTGTGGCGCGACGACCGCGCCCGGGGCGTCCTGCACACCCTCGTATGCGCCGGAGGCGCGGCCGCCGTCGGAGCGCTGGGCGCGCGCGCCGTGCGCTCCCGGCCCGCCGCCGCCCGCATCGCCCTGACCGCCGCGGCCACCTGGGCCGTCGTCGGCGGTACCTCCCTCGGCCGTGAGGCCCGCGCCATCGGCGGGGCGCTCGCCGCCGGGGACACCGAGGTGGCCCGCGAGCGCCTCCCCCACCTGTGCGGGCGCGACCCGCAGGCCCTGGACGGGCAGCAGATGGCCCGGGCCGTCGTGGAGTCGGTCGCGGAGAACACCTCGGACGCGGTCGTCGGCGCCCTGGTGTGGGGCGCCGTCGCCGGGGTGCCCGGGCTGCTCGCCTTCCGCGCCGTGAACACCCTGGACGCGATGGTGGGCCACAAGTCGCCCCGCTACCTGCGCTACGGCTGGGCCTCCGCCCGGCTGGACGACCTCGCCGGCTGGCCCGGGGCCCGGCTGACGGCGCTCGCCGCCGTGGCCGCAGGTCCCGACCGACGGGGGGCCGTACGGGCCTGGCGCGCCGACGCCGCGGCCCACCCCAGCCCCAACGCCGGCCCGGTCGAGGCGTCCTTCGCCGGGGCGCTCGGCGTCCGGCTGGGCGGGACCCTCTCCTACGCGGGACGGGCCGAGCACCGGGCCGTGCTGAACGGCGAGCGGGGGCGGCCGGTCGAGGTCGCGGACATCGACCGGGCGGTGCGGCTGTCGCGCCGGGTGACCTGGCTGGCGCTGGGCGCCTGCGTGGCCGTCCGCTGCGCCGTGGCTGCGGCGAGGACGAAGAGGGGACGGGCATGAGCGGCGGTACGAGGCGCGGCGGGGGTCTGCTGGTCGCGGGGACGACGTCCGACGCGGGCAAGAGCGTGGTCACGGCGGGCATCTGCCGCTGGCTGGTCCGCCAGGGGGTGAAGGTGGCCCCGTTCAAGGCGCAGAACATGTCGCTGAACTCCTTCGTGACCCGTGAGGGGGCGGAGATCGGCCGGGCACAGGCGATGCAGGCCCAGGCCGCCCGGGTGGAGCCGACCGCGCTGATGAACCCGGTCCTGCTCAAGCCCGGCAGCGACCGCAGCAGCCAGGTGGTGCTGCTGGGCAAGCCGGTGGGCGAGATGAGCGCCCGCGGCTACCACGGGGGCCGCCAGGAGCAGTTGCTCGGCATCGTCACGGACTGCCTGGAGCAGCTGCGGGGCACGTATGACGCCGTGATCTGCGAGGGGGCGGGCAGTCCGGCCGAGATCAACCTGCGCCGGACCGACATCGTGAACATGGGCATCGCGCGGGCCGCGCGGCTGCCGGTGGTGGTGGTCGGCGACATCGACCGGGGCGGGGTCTTCGCCTCCTTCTTCGGGACGACGGCCCTGCTGTCGCCCGAGGACCAGTCGCTGATCGCCGGGTACCTGGTCAACAAGTTCCGCGGTGACGTGTCCCTGCTGGAACCCGGGATGGAGATGCTGCGCGGTCTGACGGGCCGGGCCACGTACGGGGTGCTGCCCTTCCGGCACGGGCTGGGCATCGACGAGGAGGACGGCCTGAGGGTGTCGCTGCGGGGCGCGGTCCGCGAGTCCGTGGTGGCCCCGCCGGTCGGTGAGGACGTGCTGCGGGTCGCGGTGTGCGCGGTGCCGCTGATGTCGAACTTCACCGACGTGGACGCGCTCGCGGCCGAACCGGGCGTGGTGGTGCGGTTCGTGGACCGGGCCGAGGAGCTGGCCGACGCGGACCTGGTCGTCGTCCCGGGGACGCGGGGCACGGTGAAGGCGCTGGAGTGGCTGCGCGAGCGCGGGCTGGCCGAGGCGCTGGCCCGGCGGGCCGCCGAGGGGCGTCCGGTGCTGGGGGTCTGCGGCGGCTTCCAGGCGCTGGGCGAGCACATCGAGGACGAGGTCGAGTCGAAGGCGGGCTCGGTGGCGGGCCTGGGGCTGCTGCCGGTGCGCGTGCGCTTCGCCGCCGAGAAGACCCTGGAGCGGCCGGCCGGCACGGCGCTGGGCGAGGAGGTCTCGGGGTACGAGATCCACCACGGGGTGGCCGAAGTCCTGGGCGGCGAGCCCTTCCTGGACGGGTGCCGGGTCGGGTCGGTGTGGGGTACCCACTGGCACGGCTCGCTGGAGTCCGACGGCTTCCGCCGGGCGTTCCTGCGGGAGGTCGCCGCGGCCGCCGGGCGCCGATTCGTCCCGGCCCCGGACACCTCGTTCGCCGCGCTGCGGGAGGAACAGCTGGACCTCCTCGGGGACCTGATCGAGGAACACGCCGACACCGCCGCGCTGCTGCGCCTGATCGAGGACGGCGCCCCGTCGGGGCTCCCGTTCCTCCCCCCGGGCGCCCCGTGAGGGCCGCACCGGCCGCGCGGGCGGCCGTTCCCGCCCCCGCCTCCGCCCGCACGCATCCCCGTACAGAAGGAGTGAGCCCCGCATGAGCACCCCCTACCCGTTCACCGCAGTGGTCGGCCAGGCCGACCTGCGGCTGGCGCTTCTGCTCAACGCCGTGAGCCCGGCGGTCGGCGGTGTGCTCGTGCGCGGTGAGAAGGGGACCGCCAAGTCCACCGCCGTGCGCGCGCTCACCGCCCTGCTCCCGCACGTGGACGTCGTCCCCGGCTGCCGGTTCTCCTGCGCGCCGGCCGCGCCGGACCCGGCCTGCCCCGACGGGCCGCACGAGGCCGGTCCGGCCGCGGAGCGCCCCGCCCGGATGGTGGAGCTGCCCGTCGGCGCCTCCGAGGACCGCCTCGTGGGCGCCCTCGACATCGAACGGGCCCTCGCGGAGGGCGTGAAGGCGTTCGAGCCCGGCCTGCTGGCCGACGCGCACCGCGGGATCCTGTACGTCGACGAAGTGAACCTGCTGCACGACCACTTGGTGGACGTCCTCCTCGACGCGGCCGCGATGGGCGCCTCGTACGTGGAGCGCGAGGGCGTGTCGGTGCGCCACGCGGCCCGCTTCCTGCTCGTGGGCACGATGAACCCCGAGGAGGGCGAGCTGCGGCCGCAGCTGCTCGACCGGTTCGGGCTGACCGTGGAGGTCGCCGCCTCGCGGGAGCCGGCGCAGCGCGTGGAGGTGGTGCGCCGCCGGCTGGCGTACGAGGACGATCCCGCGGGCTTCGCCGGCCGCTGGGCCGCCGACGAGCGGGAGGTCCGCGCCCGGATCGTGGCCGCGCGGGCGCTGCTGCCGCAGGTGGCCCTCGGGGACACCGCGCTGCTCCAGATCGCCGCGACCTGCGCCGGGTTCGAGGTGGACGGGATGCGCGCCGACATCGTCATGGCCCGCACGGCCACGGCCCTGGCGGCCTGGGCCGGGCGGACCTCGGTCCTGAAGGAGGACGTCCGGCAGGCCGCCCTGCTGGCCCTCCCCCACCGCCGCCGGCGCAACCCCTTCGACGCGCCCGGACTGGACGAGGACAAGCTCGACGAGATCCTCGACGGCTTCCCCGACGAGGACCCGGAGCCCGAGCCGGACCCGGAGCCGCACGGCCCGGACGACGGCGGGAGCGGCCCCGACGGCAACGGCGGCGGGGACGGCGGCAACGGCGGCGGGGACGGCGGCGGGGTGCCCCCGCAGGGCGGCGGCCCCGAGACCGGGCACGCCCCCGACACCCCGCAGGAGGCCCCCGAGGCGCAGCCCTCCGCCCCCCGGGGCGGGGCCGGCGCGGCCGAGCAGGCGGCCGTGGCCGCCACCGAGCCGTTCCGCACCCGGATGCTGAGCGTGCCCGGGCTGGGCGAGGGCGCGGCCGGCCGGCGCTCGCGGGCCCGTACCGCGCACGGCCGCACCACCGGCGCGCAGCGCCCCCGGGGACAGCTGACGAAGCTGCACCTGGCGGCCACCGTGCACGCCGCCGCCCCGCACCAGAAGGCGCGCGGCCGCTCCGGGCGCGGGCTCCTCGTCCGCAAGGACGACCTGCGGCAGGCGACCCGCGAGGGCCGCGAGGGCAACCTCGTGCTGTTCTGCGTCGACGCCTCCGGCTCGATGGCCGCCCGCCGGCGGATGAGCGCCGTCAAGGGCGCGGTGCTCTCCCTGCTGCTCGACGCCTACCAGCGCCGCGACAAGGTCGGCCTGATCACCTTCCGCGGCGCGGACGCCGAACTGGCGCTGCCGCCCACCTCCTCGGTGGAGGCGGCCGCCGCCCGGCTGGAGAAGCTGCCGACCGGCGGCCGGACCCCCCTCGGGGCGGGGCTGCTCAAGGCCCGCGAGGTGCTGCGCGTCGAGCGGCTGCGGGACCCCTCCCGCCGACCGCTGCTCGTGGTCGTCACCGACGGGCGGGCCACCTCGGCCGGGTCCGCCGGCGGCGACCCGCGCGAGCTGTCGGGGCGCAGCGCCCGGCTGCTGGCCGCCGAGGGCGTCACCTCGGTGGTCGTGGACTGCGAGTCCGGGCCGGTGCGGCTGGGGCTCGCCGCCGCGCTGGCCGCCGATCTGGCAGCGCCCGCCGTGACCCTGGACGGGCTGCGGGCCGACTCGCTGGCCGGGCTCGTCAAGAACGTACGTACCGCAGTGACCCACACTGCGTCATCCAACAGCGTCTCCAGGAGGGCCGCGTAATGCCGCAGGGACAGCCGACCGTCGTTCCCGACGACGGGCTCACGACGCGCCAGCGCCGCAACCGCCCGCTCGTCTTCGTCCACACCGGGCCGGGCAAGGGCAAGTCGACGGCCGCCTTCGGGCTGGCGCTGCGTGCCTGGAACCAGGGCTGGCCGATCGGGGTGTTCCAGTTCGTCAAGTCGGCCAAGTGGAAGGTCGGCGAGGAGAACGCGCTGAAGGTGCTGGGCGCCTCCGGCGAGGGCGGGTCCGTCGTCTGGCACAAGATGGGCGAGGGCTGGTCCTGGGTGCAGCGCGACGCGCAGCTCGACAACGAGCAGGCGGCGAAGGAGGGCTGGGAGCAGGTCAAGCGCGACCTGGCCGCCGAGACGCACAAGCTGTACGTGCTCGACGAGTTCGCCTACCCGATGCACTGGGGGTGGATCGACGTGGACGAGGTGATCGAGGTGCTGCGGGACCGTCCCGGCACCCAGCACGTGGTGATCACCGGCCGCAACGCCCCGGAGAAGCTGCTGGAGTTCGCGGACCTGGTCACCGAGATGACCAAGGTGAAGCACCCGATGGACGCCGGCCAGAAGGGCCAGAAGGGCATCGAGTGGTGACCTCGTCCCGAGTGCCGCGGCTGGTCATCGCCGCGCCGTCCTCCGGCAGCGGCAAGACCACCGTGGCGACGGGCCTGATGGCGGCCTTCGCGGAGCGCGGCCTGGCCGTGTCCCCGCACAAGGCCGGGCCCGACTACATCGACCCCGGCTACCACGCGCTGGCCACCGGCCGGCCGGGGCGCAACCTCGACGCCTTCATGTGCGGGCCGGAGCTGGTGGCCCCGCTGTTCGCGCACGGGGCCGCCGGCTGCGACCTGGCGGTGGTCGAGGGCGTGATGGGGCTCTACGACGGGGCCGCGGGGCGGGGCGAGCTGGCCTCGACGGCGCAGGTGGCGAAGGTGCTGCGGGCGCCGGTGGTGCTGGTGGTCGACGCCTCCTCGCAGTCCCGGTCGGTGGCGGCGCTGGTGCACGGCTTCGCCTCCTTCGACCCCCAGGTGCGGCTCGGCGGGGTGATCCTGAACAAGGTCGGTTCCGACCGGCACGAGGCCATGCTGCGGGAGGCCCTGGAGGAGGCGGGGACCCCCGTCCTCGGCGTGCTCCGGCGGGCCCCTCAGGTGGCGACCCCGTCCCGGCACCTGGGCCTGGTCCCGGTGGCGGAACGGCGTTCCGACGCGCTGGCGGCGGTGGCCGCGCTGGCGGACCAGGTCCGCTCGGGCTGCGACCTGGACGCCCTGCTGGCGCTGGCCCGTACGGCTCCGCCGCTGGAGGCCCTGCCCTGGTCCCCGGAGGCGGCGCTCGCGTCCGCCGCGGGGGCGGTGGCGACCGCGGCGACCGCCGCGGAGCCGGGCCGGGGGCGGGCCGGTGGGACGGCGCCGCTCATCGCCGTCGCGGGCGGCCCCGCGTTCACGTTCTCCTACGCCGAGCACGCCGAGCTGCTGCGTGCCGCCGGGGCGGAGGTGGTCACCTTCGACCCCCTCCACGACGCGGCGCTCCCCGAGGGCACGAGCGGGCTCGTGATCGGCGGCGGCTTCCCCGAGGTGTACGCCCCGGAGCTCTCGGCGAACGAGCCGCTGCGCACGGCGGTGGCCGCCTTCGCCGAAGCCGGCGGCCCGGTCGCGGCGGAGTGCGCGGGCCTGCTCTACCTGGCGCGTTCCCTGGACGGAAAGCCCATGTGCGGGGTGCTCGACGCCGACGCCCGGATGTCGGAGCGGCTCACGCTCGGCTACCGGGAGGCGGTGGCGATCTCGGACAGCCCGCTCGCGGCGGCCGGCACCCGGCTGCGGGGACACGAGTTCCACCGGACGGTGGTCGAGCCGGGCGCCGGGGCGGCGCCTGCGTGGGGGTTCACGCACCCCGAACGCCGCGTCGAGGGCTTCGTCCGGGGCAGCGTGCACGCCAGCTACCTGCACACGCACTGGGCGGCGCAGCCGTCCGTGGCCGCCCGGTTCGCGGCGGCCGCGGCGGACTTCGCGGCGGCTCCAGCGGCCCGCCCGTGACCCCGGAGGGCCGTGTGGGCCCATCCGGCCGCGTGCGCTCGGCCGGCTCGGTGCGCTCAGCCGGCGACGTCTGCTCGGCCGGCTCGGTGCGCTCGGCCGGCGACGTCTGCTCGGCCGACTCGGTGCGTTCAGTCGGCGAGACCGACCACGAGCCAGATCCCGGCCACCCCGCCCACCGTGCACAGCAGCGTGGACAGGGCGGGGTGGCGGTGGTGCGCCTCGGGCAGGATCTCGGCGGCCGCCAGGTAGAGCAGGGCTCCGCCGAAGAATCCGAGATACGCGCCGAGGGGTTCCTCCGGAAGGGTGAACAGCGCGGTGGACGCGGCGCCCACGACGGGGGCCACGGCGTCCGCGAAGAGCATCATCCGGGCCTTGCGGTGGGCGTTCCCGTACAGCCGGGTCAGGGTGTAGGTGTTGAACCCGTCGGCGAAGTCGTGGGTGACGACGGCCAGCGCGACGGCCACGCCCATCCCGCCGCCGACCTGGAAGGCGACGCCGAGGGCGACCCCGTCGGCGAGGCTGTGGCCGACCATGGCCGCGGCGGCGGCGAGCCCCATCTGGGGGACACGGCCGCCGTGCTCATGCCCGTGTCCGTGCCCGTTGCCGTCCCCGTTGGTGCCGCCGTGCGCGGCCTGCCGTACGGCGAGCAGGCGCTCGCCGAGGTGGGCGACGAGAAAGCCCGCCACGAAGAGCAGCAGGGCGAGCGGGACCCCGAAGACCTCCCGGCCGGCGGCGCGCAGGGCCTCCGGGAGCAGGTCCAGGCCCACGACGCCGAGCATCAGCCCGCCGGCCAGACCCAGTACGAGGTGGCGGCGGTCGGTGACGCGCTGCGCCGTCCAGCCGCCCGCCAGCGTCATCAGGAACGCGCCCAGAGCCACGATCAGCGCCATGTGCCCCTGGATACCTACTGGCGGCGCCGCGCGCACTTCCGCCGCGCGGGTGGCGGGCGTCACCGTGTTGACGACAGACGACAGACGACGGACACCAGTACGGAGGGAGGGCCCCGGTGGGTGAGTACGTGACGCGGCTGGTGGTCGGGGTCGGCGGACGCGCGGGGGTTTCCGTGGCGGAGGTCTGCGCGCTGGTCGAGGAGACCCTGCGCGGGGCCGGGCTGACGGCCGCTGCGGTGACGGCGCTGGCCACGGTGGAGTCCAAGACCCGCGAGCCGGGGATCGCGGGTGCGGCGAAACGTTTCGGCGTGCCGTTGGTGGGCTATCCCGCCGAAGAGCTGGCGCGGATACCGGTACCGCATCCCTCTCCGGCCGTGCACGAGGCCGCCGGGACCGCCTCGGTGGCGGAGGCGGCGGCGCTGGCGGGAGGCGGGGAACTCCTCGTGCCCAAGCGCCGTTCGGTGGCGGCGACCTGTGCGGTGGCCACCGTCGAGGAGCACGACCTGCGCCACCACGGGGACGCGGAGGTGGCCGACGCGGGCGGCGCGCTCGTGGACCTCGCGGTGAACGTACGGTCGGACACCCCGCCGGAGTGGCTCAAGCAGCGGATCGCGGCCAGCCTGGGGGACCTCGCGGCGTACCCGGACGGCCGGGCGGCGCGGGCGGCCGTGGCCGCGCGGCACGGGCTGCCGGCCGAGCGGGTGCTGCTGACGGCGGGGGCGGCGGAGGCGTTCGTGCTGATCGCCCGGGCGCTGGAGGCCGAGCGGCCGGTGGTGGTGCACCCGCAGTTCACCGAGCCGGAAGCGGCCCTGAGGGACGCCGGGCACCGGGTGGAGCGGCTGCTGCTGAAGCCCGAGGACGGCTTCCGGCTGGACCCGGCGGCGGTGCCGGAGGAGGCGGACCTGGTGGTGGTGGGCAACCCCACCAACCCGACGTCGGTCCTGCACCCGGCGGCGACGCTGGCCGCGCTGGCCCGGCCGGGGCGGATCCTGGTGGTGGACGAGGCGTTCATGGACGCCGTCCCGGGCGAGCGGGAGGCCCTGGCGGGGCGGATGGACGTGCCGGGGCTGGTGGTGCTGCGGAGCCTGACGAAGACGTGGGGGCTCGCGGGGCTGCGGATCGGCTACGTGCTGGCCGAGCCGGAGGTCATCGCGAAGCTGGCGGCGGCGCAGCCGCTGTGGCCGGTGTCCACCCCGGCGCTGGTGGCGGCGGAGGCGTGTGTGACGCCGGAGGCGCTCGCGGAGGCGGAGGCGGCGGCCCGGCGGATCGCGGTGGACCGGGCACACCTGCTGGCGGGGCTGGCGGAGTTCGAGGAGATCACGGTCGCGGGGGTGGCCGAGGGCCCGTTCGTCCTGATCCGGATCCCCGGCGCGGCGGAGGTCCGCACCCGCCTGCGCGCCCTGGGCTTCGCGGTCCGCCGGGGCGACACCTTCCCGGGCCTGGACCCCACCTGGCTCCGCCTGGCAGTCCGCGACCGCACCACCACGGGCCGCCTCCTCCAGTCCCTGGACCACGCCCTTGCGCTGGTTGCGCGCTGAGGGGGCATCCGGGCGCTGCCCCGCGCCCTCGCGCAGCTGCCGCTGCCTCACCGGGCCCGCAGCTACCGCTGGGTGCCCCTCTCCGCCGCCGACGGGACACCTCCAGCCTCGCCGGCGCTTGAGGCACGGGCGCGGTAGCGACGTGTGGGGAGGCGCGCCGGCGACGGGGGCCCACCCGCCTCCCGGGGGCCGGGGACGGCAGGCGTGTGGGCAGGAGCCCGCCTAGCATGGGCCGGAGCAAACCAGCGACGGGGGGCGGAACATGAGGGTGGCGAGGCGCATAGCCATAGGGCTGGTGGCCGTGGGGGTGGCCGGCGGCGGGGTGTACGCGATACCCCGCCTCCTGGAAAACGGAACGGCGGCCACCGCCGAGCAACGCCTCCAGGCCAAGCCGAACGGCTCCGGCAAGGCCACCGCCCCGGACGGCAGACCGTTCACCCTCGTCGCGACCGGCGACATCATCCCGTACCCGTCCATCATCCAGCGGGCCGCGGACGACGCCGCAGGCACCGGCACCGCCTACGACTTCCGCAAGATACTCGCCGGCGTCAAGCCCATCGTCTCCGCCGCCGACCTGGCGATATGCCACCACGAGATACCGTACGCGAAGCCCGGCGGCCCCTACACCGGCTACCCCGCCTTCAAGGCCCCCCACCAGCTGGCCGACGCCCTCAAGGACGCCGGGTACGACAGTTGCTCCACCGCCTCGAACCACACCCTCGACGACGGTTTCGACGGCCTCTCCCGCACCCTCGACCACCTCGACCGCGTCGGACTCAAGCACGTCGGCTCGGCCCGCGGCGCCGAGGAGGCCAGGGCTCCGGCGCTGCTCTCCGCCGGCGGTGCGCGGGTCGCCCAGCTGGACTACACGTACGGGACGAACGGGATACCGCTCCCGGCCGGCAAGCCCTGGTCGGTCAACCTCATCGACCAGAGCCGCATCATCGCCGACGCCCGCGCGGCCCGGGCGGCCGGCGCGCACGTGGTCGTGCTCAGCGTCCACTGGGGCACCGAGTGGCAGACCGCCCCCGACCAGCAGCAGAAGGACCTGGCCCAGGCCCTCACCGCCTCGCGCGGGGCGGACGGTCTGCCCGACATCGACCTGATCATCGGCACGCACAACCACGTCCCGCAGCCCTACGAGAAGATCAACGGCACCTGGGTCGTCTACGGCATGGGCGACCAGATCGCCAGCTTCTACGAGGCCGAGAAGGCCCGCGGCAACATGTCCTCGATCCCCCGTTTCACCTTCGCCCCGGCGGCCGCGCATCCCGGCCGCTGGGAGGTGGTCAAGGCCGAGTACCTCACCCAGTACTCGGACATGGGCCCGCCGTTCCGCGTCGTCTGCGCCTCCTGCACGGACGAGTACGCCCGGGTGGACAAGGAGGTCACCTCGGCCGTGACCTCACGCGGCGCGACCGCCCAGGGCCTGACGCGCGCGACCCGCTGACGGCAGCCCGCTCCCGTGGCTACGAGCTGCGACGGCGCCGGGTCAGGACGAGCGCGCCCGCGCCGGCGCCGAGCAGGAGCAGCGCGCCGCCCGCGACCCACGGGGTGGCCGGACCGGCCCCCGTCTCGGCGAGGTTGCCCTGGGTGGAGCCGGCCGGCACGGTCTGCGGCTTGACGTCCGGCTTGGCCGCCACGGGCTCGGGCGCGGGCTTCGCATCCGGCTTCGGGGACTCGCAGTGCGCCTCCGCCAGGACCACCTCGCCCTCCACCTTCGCGACGTTGAGGTTGAGCGGGTTCACCGTCACCTTGAGGCGGAGCGCGGCCGCCGCCGCGGTGGTGGAGGTGGTCTGCGTACCGGACAGCTCCAGGGAGAGCCGGCCGACACCCGGGACCTCCACCTGGGTGGGGCCGCCGGCCGTCAGGGTGACCTTCTTGCCGAGGGCGGTGACCGTACCGAGGACGTTGGAGGCGGCGGCCGGCTTCTTCCCCGTCCGGCAGTCGGCCTTGGAGGTGACCTTCTCCACCTCGATGAGGGACAGCGCCGGCAGGCCGGGCACGTGTACCCGGGCGTGGGCGAGGTTCGCCTCGGCCCGGGCGCCGTCCGCGTCGGCGGTCGCCTTGGCGGTGGCGACGTCCGCCTTGAGGACGCTCACCGGCTGCCCCCGCTCGACTCCGTCGAGGGTCACGGTGAGGGCCGTCTTCTCTGCGGTGGCGGGGGCGCTGACCTGGTTGAGGGTGGCCTCCAGCGGTACGTGCACGGCGTTGTTGAGCAGGCTCACGTCCAGTCCGGTCCGCAGGACGACGGCTCCGGAGGTGCCCTGGGCGTTGCCACCGCCGCTGCCGTCGGCGGCGAGGGCGGGGGGTGCGGCGAGCAGGGCGACCGCCCCCGTGGCGAGCAGGACGGCCGCGGGCAGGCGGAAGGTGTTGCTGTTCAAGGTAGCGGGACTCCCCGGGAGTTGGGTGCCGTCGCGGCGCCCATGGGGGACATCGCGCGCGCCGACGGCTTCGACGCTCGAAATCTTTACGCACTGTGGGTGAATGGACAGCCACCTGGCGTGAGTTCACTCCAACGGGTGGTTTCCATGCGCGTATTCGATTTGTCGCGCCCCACACGGCACACGAGTTCCCTGTTATCCCCTGCCTGCCGCCGGCATCACCACTTTTCGGCCACACTTAACGACGGGCGGGGCCGACGCGTCACGCCCCGTCAACCCCGCACCCGTCGGCCGCCGTTCCGGCTCAGGCGCGGACCGCCCCGTTCACGACCACCCGTTCCGGCTGCGCCAGCACCCGTACGTCCTCGCGCGGATCGGAGCCGTAGACCACCAGGTCGGCGGGTGCGCCCTCGGTCAGCCCGGGCCGGCCGAGCCAGGCACGGGCCGCCCAGGCCGTCGCCGAGAGGGCGTCGAGCGGCGGGATCCCGGCCTTCACCAGCTCCTGCACCTCGGCGGCGACCAGCCCGTGCGGCAGGGAACCGCCCGCGTCCGTACCGACGTACACCCCGATGCCCGCGTCCCAGGCCGCGCGGACGGTGTCGTAGCGGCGCTCGTGGAGCCGGCGCATATGGGCCGACCAGCGGGGGAACTTGGCCTCGCCGCCCGCCGCCAGCTTGGGGAACGTCGCGATGTTGACGAGCGTGGGCACGATCGCGACGCCGCGCTCCGCGAACAGCGGGATGGTCTCCTCGGTCAGCCCTGTGGCGTGCTCGATACAGTCGATGCCCGCCTCGACGAGGTCCCGCAGCGAGTCCTCGGCGAAGCAGTGCGCGGTGACCCGGGCGCCGAGCCGGTGCGCCTCGGCGATGGCCGCCTCGACCTCGGCCCGTGGCCAGCAGGCCGTCAGGTCGCCGGCCTCGCGGTCGATCCAGTCCCCCACCAGCTTGACCCAGCCGTCACCGCGCCGGGCCTCCCGGCCGACGTACTCGACCAGCTGCGGCGGCTCGATCTCGTGCGCATAGTTGCGGATGTAGCGGCGGGTGCGGGCGATGTGCCGGCCGGCCCGGATGATCTTCGGGAGGTCCTCGCGGCCGTCGATCCAGCGGGTGTCGGAGGGGGAGCCCGCGTCGCGGATGAGGAGGGTGCCGGCGTCCCGGTCGGTGAGGGCCTGCGCCTCGGCGGTCGCCGCGTCCACCGGGCCGTGGGCGTCGAGACCGACGTGGCAGTGCGCGTCGACCAGGCCGGGCAGCGCCCAGCCGGTGACGGTGGTGACCTCGCGGGCGGCGGCCGGCCGCTCGTAGGTGATCCGTCCGCCCACCACCCAGAGCTCGTCGTGGACCTCGTCGGGCCCGGCGAGCACGCGTCCCTTCACATGGAGCACACCGTTGTGATCACTCATGTCCGCACTGTACGTGCGCGCTGGATAGGCTCGGCGGGTGACCCCGGACGAAGAGAGCAGCACCGTGACCACCGCCGTGACCCACCCCCTCCTGGACCTTCCGCCGCTGACCGCCGAGCGTTTCGCCGCCATCGAGCGGGGCGTCGCGCGGCTGCTGGACACCCGGCACGACGTGGTGATCACCCAGGGCGAGGCGCTGCTGCCGCTGGAGGGCTGCATCCGCTCCGGGGCGCGGCCGGGCTCGACCGCGCTGAACGTGGTCACCGGCCCGTACGGGACCACGTTCGGCAACTGGCTGCGCGACGCCGGGGCGAAGGTCGTGGACCTGGCGGTGCCCTTCGACACGGCGGTCAGCGGGGAGCAGGTGGCCCGCGCGCTGGCGGAGCACCCGGAGATCGACTTCGTCTCGCTGGTGCACGCCGAGGCGGCCACCGGCAACACCAACCCGGTCGCGGAGATCGGTGAGGCCGTACGGGCCCACGGGGCGCTGTTCATGCTGGACGCGGTCGCCTCGGTGGGCGCCGAGCCGCTGCTGCCGGACGCGTGGGGCGTGGACCTGTGCGTGATCGGCGGACAGAAGGCCATGGGCGGCCCGGCGGGGGTCTCGGCGGTGTCGGTGAGCGAGCGGGCGTGGGAGCGGTTCGCGGCCAACCCGGCCGCGCCCCGGCGCTCGTACCTGTCCCTGCTGGACTGGAAGGAACGCTGGATCGACGGCGGCCGGACGACCCTGCCGCACGCGCCGGCGCAGTTGGAGATGCTGGCGCTGGAGGCGTGCCTGGAGCGGATCGGGCGGGAGGGGCTGGAGGGTGTGCTCGGCCGGCACGCGTCGGCGGCCCGCGCCACCAGGGCGGGCGCGGCGGCGCTGGGCCTGGCCCCGTGGGTGGGCGACCCGGCGCAGGCGGCCCCGGTGGCGACCACGCTGCGGGTGCCGGACGCCGCGCGGGTGGTGGCCGGGGCCCTGGCGGCGGACGCGTCGGCCCCGCTGGCGGCGGGCGGCGGGGCGCTCGCGCGGGAGATGGTACGGGTCAACCACTACGGCCCGGCGGCCTCGCGGGAGGCGGTCGCGGCCTCGCTGCGCGCCCTGGCCGCGGCCCTGTCGGCGGATCCTCGGGCCGCGCTGGAGGCGGCCGCGGCGGCCTGGTAGCGGCCGGCCGTCCGGTCCGCCCGGCGGGGCGGCCGCCGCGGAAGCGTGCGGCGCGCCCCGGCGGGGTGGGGCAAGTCCCGGGTTCCCGGGGTCAGCTCTGCGGGGCGGCGCAGGAGCCGTCCGGCTCGCAGGCTTCCGCGCCGGCGGCGGGCTCGGGCAGTTCGCGGCCGGCCCATGCCTGCTCCAGGGCCCGGGTGAACACCTCGGCGGGCTGGCCTCCGGAGATGCCGTAGCGGCGGTCGAGGACGAAGAACGGGACGGCGTTGGCGCCCAGTTCGGCGGCCTCGCGCTCGTCGGCCCGGACCTCGGCGGCGTACGCGGAGTCGTCGGCGAGGACGGCGCGGGCCTCCGCCTCGTCCAGACCGGCCTCCACGGCGAGGGCGAGCAGCACCTCCGCGTCGAAGACCGACCGCTCCTCGGCGAAGTGGGCCCGGAAGGCGAGGTCGAGGAGCTCCACCTGACGGCCGCGGGCGGCGGCCAGGTGCAGGAGGCGGTGGATGTCGAAGGTGTTGCCGTGGTCGCGGCCGTCGGTCAGGTACTCCAGCCCCTCGGCGCGGGCGCTGGCGGCGACGTGCTCCTCCATGCCGCGCGCCTCGTCCAGGGTGCGGCCGTACTTGCGGGCGAGCATCTCCAGGACGGGAGCGGTGACGCCCTTGGCGCTGTGGGGGTCGAGCTCGAAGGAGCGGTAGACCACCTCCACCTCGTCGCGGTGCGCGAACTCGGCCAGTCCCTTGGTGAACCGGGCCTTCCCGATGTAGCACCAGGGACAAGCGATATCGCTCCAGATCTCGACGCGCATGATCCTTCTACTCTCCGGATTCCGGTGGGGGTCGGGCGGGGGCTTCGCGGGGGCGAAACGGTTTGAGGTTCAACCAATCGCCGTCCCGTCTCATTCCCCGGACGCCTCCCGCACCTCCAGCCACAGGGTGCGGTGGGAGCCGGAGGGGACGGCCGCGGGGTCGGGCCGCCAGCCGTGGGAGGCGTAGAACGCCTGGGCGCGGAGGTTGTGCCCGTAGACCTCCAGCCGGACGCGTTCCACCCCGGCCCGGCGCCAGGCGGCGAGGCAGGCGGCGTGCAGGGCGGCGCCGGTACCCCGGCGCCAGTGGTCGGGGTCCACATGGAGCTGGGTGAGGGTGGTCGTGCCGTCGGCGGTGAGGAAGGCGGCCACCCCGGTGATCTGCCCGTCCCGCTCGGCGCAGAAGACCCGGCCCTCGGCCTCCGGCCGTCTCACGGCACGGGACCAGCCCTCGCGGGAGCGGGCCAGCTCCGCCTCGCCCGCGTATGCCTGCTCGGGGATGCGGCCCCGGTAGTAGGTGACGCGCGCCCGGGTGTGCAGGGCGGCGATGGCGTCCAGGTCTTCGAGGAGTGCGGTCCTGATCATGGGAAGGGGAACGCGCCGGGAACCCGGCAGGTTCCCGGCGCGCCATGGTCCTCCAGGCGGCGGCTACTTCTTCAGCCAGGCCGCCATCATCTTCTGGGCGATGGGCGCGGCCAGCCTGCCGCCGCCGATCTCGGAGCGGTCGGTGTCCGAGTTCTCGATCATCACGGCCACCGCGATCTGCTTGTCCCCGGCCTTGCCGTACGAGGTGAACCAGGCGAGGGGCGGGATGTTGTTGTTGACGCCGCGCTGGGCGGTACCGGTCTTGCCGCCGACCTCGGCGCCCGCCACCTGCGCGGGCTTGCCGCCGCCCTCGGTGGCGACGGTGCGCATGGCGTCCTGGAGCATCGAGGCGGTCCGGGAGCTCAGGACCTGCTGGACCTTCGGCTCCTTGAAGCTCTCCAGCACGGTGCCGCCGGAGTCGGTCACCTCCGAGACCATGTGCGGGGCGACGAGCTTGCCGCCGTTCTCGATGGCGGCGGTCACCATGGCCATCTGGAGCGGGGTGGCCTGGACGTCGAACTGGCCGATACCGGTCTGCGCGACCTGGTCGACGGACAGCTTCCCCGTCGGGTACTTGCTCGGCGGGTTGGTGCGGACCGGGGTGTCGATCTGCGTGTTGAAGCCGAGCTTCTCGGCCATGGCCCGCATCTTGTCCTGGCCGAGCCTGGAGGCCAGCTCCGCGAAGACGTTGTTGCAGGACAGCTTGAGGGCGGTGCGGGTGGAGACGTTGTCGCACGCCTGGTCGCCCGCCTCGCTGGGCAGCTTGGTGCGGGTGCCGGGGATCGTGTAGGCGCCGGGGATCCCGGTCGGCTGGTCGATGCTGGAGACCAGCCCGTTCTCGATCGCCGCGGCCAGGGTGACCAGCTTGAAGGTGGAGCCGGGGGCCTGGGGCTTGCGCAGGGCCACGTTCTCCATGGCCTTGCCCTTGTCGGCGGAGAGCTCGTCCCAGGCGGCCTGGTCACCGGCCCCCGAGATCCGGCCCGGGTCGTAGGAGGGGTTGTTGACCACGGCGAGGATCTCCCCGGTCGCCGGGTCGATGGCCACGGCGGCGCCCTGCTTGCCGTCGAGGGCGTCGTAGGCGGCCTTCTGCACGTCCTTGTCGATGGTGGTCAGGACGTTGCCGGGGGCGGCCCGCTTGTTGGTGAGGACGTCCATCACCGTCTTCAGCCGGCTGTCCGAGCCGTTGAGGATGTTCTTGTAGACCCCTTCCAGCATGCTGGTGCCGAACGCCTGGGAGCTGTAGCCGGTGATCGGGGCGTAGAGGGGGCCGTCGGTGTAGGTCCGCTTGTAGCCGAAGTCCTTGCCTCCCGTCTTCTCGGATCCGGTGATCGCCGTCCCGCCCACGATGATGTTGCCCAGCGGGTTCTCGTACTGCCCGATGAGGTTGCGGCGGTTGTTCTTGTTGTCTGCGAGGGCCTGGCCTTGGTACGCCTGCACCCAGGTGACCCGCACCAAGAGGGCCAGCACCAGAAGCAGACAGAAGACCGACGCACGCCTGATCGTCTTGTTCATCCCCCAGAAGGACGTCCCGCGGCCCCCGCGCGTTCCGCTCTGCCCCGATTGTGGCGGGGTTCTCAGGTTTTCTTCATGAGGAAGCCCCCTTCGTAGGCGGCGATGACCGCCTGGGTGCGGTCGCGGGAGCCGGTCTTGGCGAGGACGGCGGCCACATGCGTCTTGACGGTCTGCGTGCCGACGCCGAGGTGCCCGCTGATCTCCTGGTTGGACAGTCCGGCGGCCATCAGGCGCAGGACGTCGGCCTCCCGGTCCGTGAGCCGGGCCGCCCAGGCGGGGGGCGCGGGCGGGGCGGCCGAGGTGTGGGCGGCGGCCAGGGTGCGGACGGCCGCCGGGAAGAGCAGGGAGTCCCCGCGGGCGACGAGCCGGACCGCGCCGATCAGCTCGTCCGGCTCGGCGCGCTTGAGGAGGAACCCGGCCGCGCCCGCGCGCAGCGCGTCGTAGACGTAGGCGTCGTTCTCGAAGGTGGTGACGACCACGATCCTGGGCGGGTCGGCCAGGGTGGCGAGGATCTGCTCGGTGGCGCGGATGCCGTCGATCTCGGGCATGCGCACGTCCATGAGGACGATGTCGGGGGTGAGGGAGCGGACCAGGGAGACGGCCTCGGCTCCGGTGGCCGCCTCACCGACCACCTCCAGGTCGTCCTCGGCGTCGAGGATGACCCGCAGGGCGGTACGGACCATCCGCTCGTCATCGGCGATGACCACGCGCAGCGGCGGCCGGCTCACCGCCCGGCTCCCGGAAGGCCGCGGCGTGCCGGCGAAGGCAGGGGTGCCGGGGGCCGGCCGGGCGGGGGCACGGGCGACGGGTTCCCGGCGTCGGCGGGCGGCCCCGCGAGGGCTCCGCCGAGCGGCAGGACCGCCCGCAGCCGCCAGCCGTCCCCGTGCGGTCCGGCTTCGACGCGGCCGCCGAGGAGGGCGGCCCGCTCGGCGGCGCCGCGCAGCCCGCGGCCGCCGGTGGTGCGCCGGGGGCCGTCCTCCCAGGCGGGCGGCCCCGGGGCGGCGGACGGGTTGGTCATGGTGATCTCCAGTTCGCGGTGTCCGTCGGACGGGTGGGCGCGGATCAGCAGGGCGACGGGGCCGGTGCCATGGCGCAGGGCGTTGCTCAGGCCCTCCTGGACGATCCGGTACGCCTCTCGGGAGGTGATCGCCGGGAGCTGCGACCAGTCCCCGGCGGGGCCGGGGTCCTCCTCGGCGGTGAGGGCGGTGCCGCCGGCCCGGGTGCGGGCCAGCAGCCCGTCGAGGTCGCCGGCCAGGGTGGGGGCGGGCATGGCGTCGGCGCGGGCCGGGTCCCCGTCGCGCAGCAGGCCGAGGACCGCGTCGAGCTCGCCCACGGTGCGCCGGGTGGTCTCCTCGATCGCGGCGAGCGCCTCGCGCACGAACTCCGGGTCGCGGTCGAGGACCCGCCGGGCCGCGCCCGCCTGGAGGGTGACGGCGCTCAGCGCGTGTCCCACGGCGTCGTGCAGCTCCCGGGCCAGCCGGTTGCGCACGGCGAGGTCGGCGGCGCGTTCCTCGGCGGCGGCCAGCCGGTCCGCCGCGGTCGGCCCGAGGAGTACGGGCGCGAGCCGGGCCAGCAGCGCCCCCGCGGCGGCGCAGAGGGCGGCGAGCGCCGCCAGCACTCCGGCCCCGACGAACGGGGAGACGTACCCTGGCGCCTCCGCGCTGAGCCAGGCCGCCTCGCCCATCGCGGCCCGCACCGCCCCGGAGAACGGCATGACGATCAGCGCCACCCCCAGCGGGGGCACCGCCAGGCTCAGCCCGCTGACCACCGCCCCGGTCCCCAGGTGCAGGGTCCACCAGGCGGCGGCCCGCCAGCGGGCCCCCCAGGACCGGGCCGGGCCGTCCGCCAGCCGCTCCCCGGGCACCCCCGTCATCACCCGGACCGCCGTCGCCGACAGCGGCCGGACCAGCCCGAACAGCCCCGTCACCGCGATCAGCGGCAGGCACGCCACGTAGGAGACCAGGGTCAGCGGAGGGGAAGCCAGGGCGTTGACCCCGCCGGCCGCCACACCCACCACGACCTCGGTGAGCAGGAAGTACGGCATGAGGAGGGCACCGCCGAGTACCAGATGCACCCACCGCAGCCGGGCCCGCGCCCCCCACAGCCCCCCGGCCCACCGCCGCACCACCCCGGGACCCCCGGCCCGCCGCCCCGCACCGAAGCCACCCCCGCTCACTGCCGCCCCCTCCGTCCGTTCTTCTCCCCCGCCGGCATCCCCGGCCCCGCTCAGTTTCCCGCGTCGGCCCCCGACCGGCTCCGCCCCCGGGCCCGGAGGTAGTGCGTGAGCACGGCCCCGGCCAGCAGCCCGGTGATCACCTGGCCGGCGTAGGTGAGGAGGAACAAGGCGCCGGAGTCCTCCTCCTCACCCAGGTTCACCCCCAGGCCGGCCGCCAGGATCCACGCCCCCCAGCACAGCGTCGCCGACGAGCCGATCCACGTGAGGACCAGCGGCCCCCTCGCCGGGCGGGACCCGCCCCGGGCCAGCGTCACCGCCCCGGCCGCGGCGGCGAGGGCGCATGTCAGGTGCGCCGCCGATACCACGCCGCTCTCCGCCGAGTACACCGCCGCACGCCCGGCGGACAGCCCGGCGGATCCGCCGAAGGCCCAGTACGCCTGGACCACGCCCACCGCGGCACCCGTCAGCGCGGCCACTCCCGCCACCACCCCCGTGGGAGGCGGGAGTTTCCGCCCGAGCGCCTCCTGCCAGCGCCCGCCCCAGCGCTCCCGGGCGTAGGGCACGAACAGTCCGGCCAGGGCGAGCGCCTGGAGGATGAAGCCGCCGTAGACGACGGAGTACACCCAGGGGTCGAGGAAGGGCTCCCGGGCGGCCCGAACCGCCTCACCGGCGCCCAGACCCACGGCCCTGACCAGGAGCTGGGCCGGGAAGGCCAGGACGATCGGGGTGAGCAGCCCGGTGGCGACGAAGACCGGCGGCGTCAGCAGCCACCCGGGAACCCGCCGCCCCCACGGACGGGTGAGCAGCAGTGCCAGCAGGACCACGCAGGCGTCCATGGTGAGCGTGAGCGCGTTGGCCACCGCCAGAACCGTCCCGCCCTTCAGCAGGATGCTGTTCTCCGGTATGCCCACCCGGCTCCCGGCCAGCCAGGTGACCTTGAGGGCCAGGTACGGCAGCGTGGCGGACATGGCGACGGCCCGCAGGATCCGCCGCCGGCCCCCCAGGCGGGGAGCCGGCGGCCGCGTCGTGCTCAGCGGGTGCGTCCCGTGGACGGTTCGTGTGCTCATGCCCCCACGGTCCCGTGCGCGGCGCTCCACCACCTCCCCCGCGAGGGGGAACCGCCTCCCCCGTGCGGGGGAGGAACTCCCGCGCCCGGCAGCTCACATGCGCCGCGTCACCACCGTCAGCCGGTCCCGCGCCTCGAACAGCGCGGCTTTGATCGTCCTCTCGTGGTCCTCCGTCAACCGCGCCACCGGAACCGAGCAGCTCACCGCGTCCCGGGCGGGCGTGCGGTACGGGACGGCCACGCCGAAGCAGCGCAGCCCGAGCGTGTTCTCCTCCCGGTCGACCGCGTACCCCTGTTCCCGTACCCGTGCCAGCTCCTCCACCAGCCGCTCCCGGTCCGTGATGGTGTGCTCGGTGACGGCCTCAAGCCGCTTCGGCAGCATCCTGCGCACCTCGTCGTCGGTATGCGTGGCCAGCAGCGCCTTGCCCAGGGCGGTGGAGTGGACGGGCAGCCGCCGGCCGACCCGGGTGAAGGGGCGCAGGTAGTGCCGGGACGGCCGGGTGGCGAGGTAGACGACGCTGGCCCCGTCCAGCCGGGCCAGGTGGATGGTCTCGGTGGTGTCGTCGGAGAGCCGGTCCAGGCTGGGCCGGGCCGCCGCGACCACCTCGTCCCCGTCGATGTACGAGCTGCCGACCAGCAGGGCCCGTACGCCGATGCCGTAGCGGGTGCCGGTGGCGTCCGTCTCCACCCAGCCCAGGTTCACCAGGGTGCGCAGCAGCATGTAGAGGCTGGACTTGGGCAGGGAGAGGTCGTTCTGGATGTCGGCGAGGCTGTGCAGTCCCGGATGGGCGGCGAAGTGCTCCAGCAGCAGCACCGTCCGCACGGCCGACTTCACCGGAGGGGCTGTCGCGGGGAGTCCGGGTCCGGACGTCACCGCAGGTCCCGGTGCGGGGATTCCCGGTGCGGGAGGGCCGGTGGTTCCGGCCGGCTCGGCTGTCGTCATGCGCCTGCTTCCCCTCTGGTCGGGTCTGTCGCCCCTTGTCACCCGGTGGACGCGGACCTAGAGTCCGCAGAGAAGTGATCATTCAGTCACCGGAACGGCGTTCAGAATACTGAACGATCCGAGGAGGAGCGGGCCATGACGGCGAATCCAGTCTGGAGTGTGGACCCCCGCACCGGGAAGCAGCGCGAGCGGGTTGCGGTGGAAGCCACAGCCGCTGACGTGGACGCGGCCGTCCGGGCGGCCCACGCCGCGCGCGGCGCCCTGGCCGACCGGGCCGCCCGCGCCGCCTTCCTGCGCGCCGCCGCCGGCCTGCTGGACGGGGCCGCCGCACAGGTCGTGGAGAGCGCCGACGCCGAGACGGCGCTGGGCGGCGCCCGCCTCACCGGCGAGCTCGCCCGTACCACCGGCCAGCTGCGGGCCTTCGCCGAGGTGATCGAGGAGGGCGCGTACCTCGACATCCGCGTCGACCGGGCCGACCCCTCCCTCACCCCGCCGCGCCCCGAACTGCGCCGCTACAAGGTGCCGCTGGGCGTGGTCGCCGTGTACGCCGCCTCCAACTTCCCGCTGGCCTTCTCCGTGCCCGGAGGGGACACCGCGAGCGCCCTCGCCGCCGGCTGCCCGGTGGTGGTCAAGGCCCACCCGGACCATCCGGCCACCTCCGAGCTGTGCGGTGCGCTGCTGCGCCGGGCGGCCGTCGAGAGCGGGCTGCCGGCGGACGTGGTGACGGTGGTCCACGGCTTCGATGCCGGCCTGGAGCTGATCCGCCACCCGCTCGTCTCCGCCGCCGGGTTCACCGGTTCCATCCGGGGCGGCCGGGCCCTGTTCGACGCGGCCGCCGCCCGTCCCGTGCCGATCCCCTTCCACGGCGAGCTCGGCTCCCTCAACCCCGTCGTGGTCACCCCGGCGGCCGCCGCCGAGCGCGCCGAGGAGATCGGCTCCGGACTGGCCGCCTCCGTCACCCTGGGCGTGGGCCAGTTCTGCGTGAAGCCCGGCCTGGTGCTGGTACCGGAAGGGGCGGACGGGGACCTGCTCACCGCCGCGCTCGCCAAGCAGCTCGGCCAGACCGGCCCGGGGGTGCTGCTCGACCACCGGATGCGGGACGCCTTCACCGCCGGGGTGCGCGAACGGGCCGCCCTGCCCTGGGTCGGCGCTCCCGTCACCCCCGGCCCGGACGGCGAGCACGGCGTCCGGGCCGGGTATCTGGCCGTCGCGGCGGCGCGCCTGCTGGAGGGCGGCCCGTACGAGCTGCTCCTGGAGGAGTGCTTCGGCCCGGTGACGGTCGTCGTCCGCTACGGGGGTGCGGACGAGGCCGCCGCGGTACTGGCCCGGCTCGGCGGGAACCTGAGCGCCACCCTCCAGCTGTCGCGGGCCGAGACCGAGGGCGCTCCCGGGCCCGCCTCCGCCCTGATCGCGCAGGTCACGGGGCTGGCGGGGAGGATCGTGGTGAACGGCTGGCCGACCGGGGTCGCGGTGGCCCCGGCCCAGCACCACGGCGGCCCCTACCCGGCGGCGACCTCGCACTCCACCTCCGTCGGCGGCACGGCGATCGAGCGGTGGCTGCGCCCGGTGGCCTACCAGTCGGTGCCGGACGCCCTGCTCCCGCCGGAGCTGCGCGAGGCCAACCCGCTGGGGCTCCCGCGTCGCGTCACGGGCGCCTGAACGGAACCCGCCCGGGGGCAGGGCGGCACATCCGGCCGGCGCCGAAAATCCGCCGAGGGTAAGGGAACGGCAAAGCGGTGCCGGTCGTTCTCCCGGCATGACCGCTATGACCCCTGGTTCCAACCTGCCGCTCCCGACCACCCGCGTGACGGTGGACGTGGCTGCCCCGGTCCGGCTCGACGTGTCGGGCCTGCTGCTCGGGGCGGACGGCAAGGTGCGCTCCGACGCCGACTTCATCTTCTACAACCAGCCCTCCGGGCCCGGTGTCAGCTACCGGTCCGGTGGCGGAGCGGCGCCGGACTCGATCACCGTGGACACCGGCGCGCTGCCGCCCGGCATCGAGCGGATCGTGGTCACCGCCAGCCCCGATGCCGCGGGGCAGACCTTCCAGGGCATCGAGCCCACCGCCACCGTGCGGGACGCGGCCGGCGGCGCGGTGATCGCCACCTTCACCCCGCCCCGGCTCGGGGCGGAGACGGCCCTGGTGGTGGTCGAGGTCTACCAGCGCGGCGGCGTGTGGAAGGTGCGCGCGGTCGGCCAGGGGTACGCGAACGGGCTCGCGGGCATCGCCACCGACTTCGGTGTCTCCGTCGACGAGGAACCGGCCGCTCCGGCCGCCCCCGCGCCGGTCGCACCGCCGGTGCCGGCGCCGGTCACCGCCCCGCCCATGCCCCCGGCGCCCCCGGCCGTCCCCTCCGCTCCCCCGGCCCCCGCCTCCGCCCCGGCCGCCGCCTCCTCCGGGAAGATCAACCTGGACAAGGGCCGGGTCAGCCTGCGCAAGAACCAGACGGTCTCCCTCGTCAAGGGCGGCCGCCCGCTGCTGTCCCAGGTCAAGATGGGCCTCGGCTGGGAGCCCGCGTTCGGCGGCCGTGACATCGACCTCGACGCGTCCGTCATCGCCTACGGCCCGCAGCGCAACTTCGTCGACGCCTGCTACTTCGGCAAGCTGTCCATCCTGGGCGGCTCGGTCAAGCACTCCGGTGACAACCTGACCGGAGAGGGCGCGGGCGACGACGAGGTGATCGTGGTGGACCTCGGCCGGCTGCCCGCCGAGGTCACCGGCCTGGTCTTCACCGTCAACTCCTTCTCCGGCCAGAAGTTCACCGAGGTCGCCAAGGCGTACTGCCGGCTCCTCGACGCGGCGACCGACGAGGAACTGGTCCGCTTCGACCTGACCGGTGCCGAGCCGCAGACCGGCGTGATGATGGCCAAGCTCATCAAGCAGTTCTCCGGGGAGTGGGAGATGACGGCCATGGGCGACTTTGTGAAGTCCCGCACAGTGCGCGGGATGGTGCAGCCGGCCGGTCAGGCACTCTGAGCAGGTCGGCGGGCATATGCGGCAGGCGGTCACCCGGGCCGGAGCAGCCCGGGTGACCGAAGCCACGCGTAATCCGGAGGTGGCTGTCAGTGCTCGCCCGTAGCCTTGGAGGTATGCAGACTTCACTCCAGCCCGCGGGTCCCGCGCGCCCGTCCGCCGCCGAGGCGAACGAGGCGATACGGCTGCTCGTCGAGACCCGGGCTGACGGGGAGTGGCCGGCCGAGGCGTACGAGTTCCTCCTGGAGGAGTGGGCCTCGGCCTCCCGCTCGGAGCTGGCCGCGTAAAGCCGGCCTTCTACAGGGAGCCCCCCGTCAGCGCGGGGAGCGCCGCCACGGGCCGGTGATCGCCAGCATGATGCCCGGCTCCTGGATGTTGGCGTACAGGGTGCGCCCGTCCGGGGAGAAGCAGACCCCGGTGAACTCGGAGTAGTCCGGCTTCTCGGCCGTGCCGATGTTCAGTTCGTTGCGTGCCAGCGGGTAGACACGGCCGGACTCGGTGGCTCCGAGCAGGTGCTGGAGCCCGTTGCCGTCCTCGGCGATGACCAGGCCCCCGTACGGGGAGACGGTGATGTTGTCGGGGCCGTCGAAGCCGCCCTCGGCATCGGGGTCGGCGTTCACCCCGATGAGGACCACGAGGCGGATCGTGCGCCGCTTGGGGTCGTAGAACCACACCTGCCCGTCGTGCGCCGCGCCCGGGCTCTCCTCACGCGCGTACGAGGAGACGAAGTAGGCGCCGCCGTCGGCCCACCACATGCCCTCCAGCTTGCGCGCCCGCGTCACGGCGCCCGCCGCGAACTGCTTGCGCACCGACAGGGTGCGCGCGTCGCGGTCGGCGACCTCCACCCAGTCGACGCCGTAGACGGTCCCGGCCTTGGTGGCGCGCGAGAGGTCGTCGACGAACTGCCCCGCCTTGTCGAAGCACTTGGCCGCCGCCAGCACCCCGGCGTCGGGGGCGAGGGTGCGCAGACGGCCGCGCCCGTGCCGGAAGCCCTGCGGCGGGGTCCAGCGGTAGAGCAGCCCGTTGGGGCCCGAGGCGTCCTCGGTGAGGTAGGCGTGGCCCTGGTGCGGGTCGATGACGACCGCCTCGTGGGCGTAGCGGCCGAACGCCTTGACGGGCTGGGGGTCGCGGTTGGCCCGGCGGTCGTGGGGGTCGACCTCGAAGACGTACCCGTGGTCCTTGGTCATGCCGTTCTTGCCGGCCAGGTCCTCGGTCTCCTCGCAGGTCAGCCAGGTGCCCCAGGGGGTGGCGCCGCCCGCGCAGTTGGTCGAGGTGCCGGCGATGCCCACCCATTCGGCGACCTCGCCGCCGCGCCGGACCTCGACCACCGTGCAGCCGCCGGACGCGGCGGGGTCGTACACCAGGCCCTCGGCCAGCGGTACGGGGTGCGGCCAGTTCGCCCGCGGCCCCTTCAGCTCGTGGTTGTTGACGAGGAGGGTCACGCCGCGGGGCCCCTCGAAGGCGGCCGTGCCGTCGTGGTTGGAGGGGGTGCTCTCGCCGGAGTCGAGGGTGGTGACACCGCTGTGGGTGATCACCCGGTAGCTGAACCCGGCGGGCAGGGCGAGCAGTCCGGCCGGGTCGGGCAGGAGCGGCCCGTAGCCGGGGGCGGACGGGCGGCCGTGGCCCTCGCCGGAGCCGGCGGCGCCGGGTGCGGGGTCGTCGGCGGCCAGGGCGCCGGGGGCGGTGGCGAGGGCGCCGACCGTTCCGGTGAGGGCGACGCCCGCACCGGCGAGGGCGGTGCGGGCGGTGAAGTCTCTGCGGCTGAGGGGCATCGGAGCTCCTGGGGTTGGGAGGTGGTGCGCGCCTGAACGTACGGTCGTCGGCGCACACGCTCCCGGCCGTACGTGAACGGCGGCTGAACTACCCCCGAATGGCGCCAGGCCCCTTGCCCCCGGCCGGAATGGCGGACTCCGCCCGAAGAACGGCCAGTTGCCCCCCTCCCGGTCAAGCCTTCCGGGAGCGGGCCTTGAAGGCGGCCTTGCGGGCCTCCTTCGCCGCCTTCTTGTCCGGGTGCAAGCGGCCCATGGCCTCCAGTACCGAGGCCGTCGCCGGGTGTTCGGACCGCCATACGCGGTCGAAGAAGCCGGTGTGGTGCTCCGTCAGGCTCCGCATGAGCAGCGGCAGCTCCTCGGTCTCCCCGTCCGCGGCGAGCTGCGCCGCGATGGTGTCCACCGTCAGCCAGAACACCATCTCCTGGTCCGGCGCCGGTACGTCCGTCGCCCCGCGCTCCGCGAGCCAGACCCGGGCCAGCCCGCCCAGCTGGCCGTCGTCCAGTACGGCCCGTACCGCCGGCTCGGCCTCCGGTCCGGCGGGGGCGAGGGCCTGCTGGCAGCGCAGCCGGCGCAGCGGCGCGCCCTCGTCGTCCCCGCGGGCGGCGGCCAGCAGCTCGGCGACGGCGACGGGCAGCTCGCGCCCGGCCATCCACTGCTCGATCTCGGCCTGCGCGGCGCCCTCGGGGTAGGAGGCGACGGCGTCGAGCAGCGCGTCGGCGCCCTTGCCGGCCAGCTCCCCGACGGCGGGGGCCTCGACCCCGGCCTCCAGCATGCGCGCGCGGACGCCGTAGAGGCCGAGCGGGGTGAGCCGGACCATCCCGTAGCGGGTGATGTCCTCCTCGTCCTCCGCCTGCCCGGGGCCGCCGGCCGGGTCGTCCGCCTCGGCGAGGTCCTCGGCCTCCGCCATCAGGGCCTCGTCGAGGGGGTGGTAGTCGACCAGGCCGATCGGTTCCAGCTGCCGGAACTGGTCGTCGAGCCGCATCATCGCGTCCGAGACCTGCTCCAGCACCGCGTCGGACGGGTCGCCCATGTCGTCCGGCATGATCATCGACGCGGCGAGCACGGGCAGCGGCACCCGCCCGTCGCCCGGGGCGCCCTCGGAGACGCTGAGCAGGTAGAGGCTGGCGAGCACCCCGTCGAGGAAGTCCGCCTCGCGCTGCGGGTTCCAGCCGAGCCGGTCGAAATCGATCTCACCGCCCGCGTCCAGGGCGTCGACCAGGTCGTCCAGGTCGGGTACGGCGGCATCCGCGAGGACGGTGTCCAGGGCCGCCAGCCACAGGTCGAGCACATCGGCGGGCGCGCCGCCGGTCAGCAGCGGGAGGTCCTCGCCGGGGGCGGCCGTACCGTACTCGGGCTCGCCGCCGTCCGCGCCGTCTCCGGCGTCCTCCTCCGGCTCCGTCACATCGACCAGGCCGGTGTCCACGGCGACCCGCCACGCCTGGCTCGCGTGCGCCGGCGCGTCCTCGTCGGCGGGGTCGAGGCCCAGGACCGCGGCGGCCTCCGCCAGCTGGTCGGGGACGAGTTCCCCGCCGACGTCGACACGGGTACCGGGTCCGGCCCAGCGGGCGAGGCGTACGGCGCGGGCGAACAGCGGGGCGACGAGGGCGTCGCGGGCCAGCTCCGCATCGGAGTGCAGCCGTACCGGCGGCAGCGTGGAGTGCGGCTCTGCGGACATGGGGTGGTTCTCCTCGGACGGGCACGCGCGGGACGGCCGGGTGAATCGGGACGGACGGAACGAGCGGAGGCGGGCGGGCCGGTGAATCGGGACGGAACGGGACGTGCGGAGACGAGCAGAACAGTGTCGGGTCCGGTCGCGGAGGGACCGTCAGACCTGGTGTGGCCACCCAGCGTAGACGCATCCGGGAGCGCCCCGGCGGAGCGGAATCGTCAGTTCATCCCACAGTCAGCTGTCGGATGGCCTGGAGACCTTGACAACTTTGCTGGTCGCACAGGACATTGACGCGCGTAGACGTTAAGGGACCGTCAAATCCCACCCCCCTCCTCCACACACCGGAGTCCCCTCCATGCGCTCATCGCATCCCCGTTCCGCCGCCGTCGCCGCGCTCGTCGCCACCGCGCTGGCCTCCGGCCTGCTCGCGGGCACCGCCGACGCGGCCGAAGGCGCCGTGTCCGCCGATTCGGTACGCATCCACGACATCCAGGGCACCACCCGGATATCCCCGCTCAACGGCAAGGCCGTCACCGGGGTCCAGGGCATCGTCACGGGCGTACGCACCTACGGCTCGCGCGGTTTCTGGATCCAGGACCCCGACGCCGACGACAACCCCGCCACCAGCGAGGGCATCTTCGTCTTCACCAGCTCCGCCCCGACCGTGGCCGTCGGTGACGCCGTCAAGGTCTCCGGCACGGTCGGCGAGTACGTCCCGGGCGGCGCCGCCTCCGGCAACCAGTCGGTCACCCAGATCGCCAAGCCCACCGTGACGGTGCTCTCCTCGGGCAACGCGCTGCCCGAGGCCACCGTCGTCAACGAGTACTCCGTCCCGGCGGAGTACGCCCCGGCGGGCGACCCGGCCGCCGGCGGCAGCATCAACGGCCTGACCCTGGACCCCTCGCGGTACGCGCTGGACTACTACGAGTCCCTGGAGGGCATGAACATCCGCATCGGCACCTCCCGCGTGGTCGGCGCCACCGACCCGTACGCGGAGCTGTGGGTGACGGTGAAGGGCTGGGAGAACACCGTCAAGCGCGGCGGCACGCTCTACGGCTCGTACGAGTCCCAGAACACCGGCCGCCTCCAGATCCAGCAGCTCGCGCCCCTCGCGCAGCAGCCGTTCCCGGTGGCCAACGTCGGGGACCGGCTGACCGGCACCACCGAGGGCCCCCTCGACTTCAACCAGTTCGGCGGCTACACCCTGGTGGCGCGCACGCTCGGCACGGTCAAGGCGGGCACCCTCGCCCCCGAGAAGACCAAGGCCCAGTCGCCCGGCGAGCTCGCGGTGGCCACGTACAACGTGGAGAACCTCGACCCCACCGACCCGCAGGAGAAGTTCGACAACCTGGCCAAGGCGGTCGTCCAGAACCTCGCCTCGCCCGACATCGTGGCCCTGGAGGAGATCCAGGACGACAACGGCGCCAAGAACGACGGCACCGTCTCGGCGGAGGAGACCATCAAGAAGTTCACCGCGGCCGTCGTCGCGGCGGGCGGCCCCGCCTACGAGTGGCGCTCCATCAGCCCCGAGAACGGCAAGGACGGCGGCGAGCCCGGCGGCAACATCCGCCAGGTCTTCCTCTTCAACCCCGCCCGTGTCTCCTTCACCGACCGCGCGGCGGGCGACGCGCTGACCGCCACCGGCGTGGCCCGGGAGAACGGCAAGGCCGCCCTGACCCACTCCCCCGGCCGGATCGACCCGGCGAACCCGGCGTGGACCGACAGCCGCAAGCCGCTGGCCGGCGAGTTCGTCTTCCGCGGCCGCACGGTGTTCGTGATCGCCAACCACTTCAGCTCCAAGGGCGGCGACGAGGGCCTGGCCTCGCAGCACCAGCCCCCGGTGCGCAAGTCGGAGGAGAAGCGGCTGCTCCAGGCGCAGGCGGTGAACACCTTCGTCAAGGACATCCTCGCGGCCGACAAGAACGCGGACGTGCTCGCCCTCGGCGACATCAACGACTTCGAGTTCTCGAACACGGCCAAGGCGCTGGAGGACGGCGGGGCGCTGTTCTCGGCCATCAAGTCGCTGCCGAAGGCGGAACGTTACTCCTACGTGTACCAGGGCAACGCCCAGGTGCTGGACCAGATCCTGGTCAGCCCGGCGATCAGGAACTACGCCTACGACAGCGTGCACATCAACGCCGAGTTCTCGGTCCAGAACAGCGACCACGACCCGCAGGTCCTGCGCTTCCGCCCGTAACCCCCGCGACAGGGACCCGGCCCGCCGCCACGGCCGGGTCCCCTGCCACACTCCGGCCATGATCTTCCGCACCGCCACCCGCCAGGACCTGCCCGCCGTCCTGGCCCTGCTGGCCGACGAGGAGCGGGTCGTCGACCCGGCGTCGGTCCTCGTCGGCGAGGCGCACGAACGGGCCTTCGCCGCCATCGAGGCGGACCCGCGCAACGAGATGCTGGTCCTCGTGGACGGGGAGGCGGTCCTGGGCTGCCTCCAGCTGACGTACATCCCGGGCCTGGGCCAGGGCGGGCGGGAGCGGGCGCTGGTGGAGGCCGTACGGATCCGCGCCGACCGGCGCGGCGGCGGGCTGGGCGCGGAGCTGATGCGGCTGGCCGCGGAGCGGGCCCGCGCGCGGGGCTGCGGGCTGGTCCAGCTGACCAGCGGCAAGCGGCGCTCGGCCGCGCACCGCTTCTACGAGCGGCTCGGCTACGTCCGTAGCCACGAGGGTTTCAAGCTGCGGCTCGAGCCCTGAGCGGACCCCTGGCGCGGCAGCGGAAGACCTTCACGCTCCGGCGTGACGCTGGACACACCGGTGCCCACATGGACCGGTTGTGGTGTTGAGTGTCCCCCACGTCCGATCTTGTCCGTCTTGTACCGCCCGCATTCTGGAGGCCGCGTGTTCCCCTCCATCTCCCTCGTCCAGGAAATCGGCGTCGCCGTCCTGCTCGTGGCCGCCCTCGTCTGGGTGTTCGGTCTGGGCCACATGCTGTGGGACAGCCGCTTCCACCCCCCGGAGCCGGACGCCCGCGAGGGCCTGCCGGTCATCCCGTCCCAGCGCACGGCGTCGGCGCACCCGATGGAGTCGGTGGAGCTGACCCAGGCGGAGAAGGATGCCTTCGCGGGCCTCATCCGCACCCTCCCCCTGCACTGACCGCACGCGGCACCCGCAGGACACGGCGAAGCGCCCCCCACCCCTCGCCGGGGTGGGGGGCGCTTCGGCCGTCCGGCCCGCGCGGGTCAGTTGTGGCTGTGGAGGACCTCGTTGAGGCCGCCCCAGTTCGCCTTGTACGGGCGGGCCTCCACGGCGCCGGTGACCGAGTTGCGGCGGAAGAGGATGTTGTCGGCGCCGGAGAGCTCCAGGGCCTTGACGATCTGGCCGTCCGGCAGGGTCACCCGGGTGCCGGCGGTGACGTAGAGGCCGGCCTCGACGACGCACTCGTCGCCCAGCGCGATGCCGATGCCCGCCTCGGCGCCGACCAGGGTGCGCTCGCCGATCGAGATGATCTGCTTGCCGCCCCCCGAGAGGGTGCCCATCGTGGACGCGCCGCCGCCGATGTCGGAGCCGTCGCCGACGACGACGCCCGCCGAGATGCGGCCTTCGACCATCGAGGTGCCCAGGGTGCCGGCGTTGAAGTTGACGAAGCCCTCGTGCATCACGGTGGTGCCCTCGGCGAGGTGCGCGCCGAGGCGGACGCGGTCCGCGTCGGCGATGCGCACGCCCTTGGGGGCGACGTAGTCCGTCATCCGGGGGAACTTGTCGATCGAGGTGACCTGGAGGTGCAGGCCCTCGGCGCGGGCGTTCAGCCGGACGGTCTCGACCTGGTCGACGGGGACCGGGCCGAGGGAGGTCCAGGCGACGTTGGCGAGGAGGCCGAAGAGACCGTCCAGGTTCTGGCCGTGCGGCTTGACCAGGCGGTGGCTGAGCAGGTGCAGGCGCAGGTACGCGTCGTGCGCGTCCAGCGGCTTGTCCTCCAGGGAGGCGATCACGGTACGGACGGCTACGACCTCGACCCCGCGCACCGCGTCCGAGCGGACGGCCTTGGCCGCGGCGGCGCCGAGGAGCTCCACGGCCTGCTCGGCGGTGAGGCGCTCGGTGCCGGCCGGGCCGGGCTCGGCGGAGAGCTCGGGGGCGGGGAACCAGGTGTCGAGGACGGTGCCGTCGGCGGCGAGGGTGGCAAGTCCGGCGGCGACGGCGCCGGTGGTACGCGTAGCAGTCATGCCCGAAACCTAACCGGCGACGGGCCGCCGCCGCGAACCGGTCTCATGTGCCGAGCGCGCGCCGCGCCGCTCCTCCCCGGCCGCGGAACCCCGGGCCGCGCGCCCCTGCCGCGCGGAGAGCCGGATCAGGACCGCCCCCGCCCCGGCGGCCAGCGCCGCGCACAGCGGCCACAGCAGCCAGGGGGCCGCCGCGTACAGGGCCCCGCCGGCCACCGGGGAGAGGATGGTGCCGCTGACGGAGACCCCGGCGTACAGGCTCTGGAACCGTCCGACGGCGTGCGCGGGGGCCTGGTCGGCGACATAGGCGGTGGCGGTGGTCTTGTAGAGGATCTCGCCCAGGCTGAGCAGCACCATCATGGCGACGGCGGTGGCCGCCCCCGCGCCGAGCAGCAGCGCCGCGTACCCGGCGCCGAGCAGCACCAGCCCGGTGCCGGTGACCGCCAGCGGCGGCCTGCGGCGCAGCGCGACGGCGGCGGGGAGCTCCAGCAGCAGGATGACGGCCCCGTTGAGGGCGATGACCAGGCCGAAAGCACGGACGTCGAGGCCGTGGTCGGCGAGGAAGACCGGGAAGGTGGAGTACTGCTGCCGGTAGACGACGTCCGCGACGAGGATCGCGCCGAGCAGCACCAGGACCGCGGGCCGCGCCCGCAGTGCGGCCCACACCCCGCCGCCCAGACCCCCGTCCGGGGCCGCTGGGGGCACCTCCCGTGCCCGAAGGGCTACGGGGGAGGGGGTGCGGGAGGCGACGCGCGCCGGGACGACGCGGGCGGTCCAGAGGGCGAAGAACAGGGTGCCGACGGCGTCGCCGGCGAAGAGCCAGTCGTAGGAGAGCTCCGCCGCGACCAGCGCCCCCAGCGGCGGGCCCAGGGTGAAACCGCCGTTGGACACGCACCGCACGACCGCGAACGCCTGCCGCCGCGCCCCCTCGGGGACGACGACGGCCACCAGGGCGGAATTGGCCGCCCGCACCACGCCCGAGGCGTACTGGGCCACCGGCAGGGCCGCGTACAGCAGCGGGGTCGCCAGCACGGGGACGGCCAGCAGGACCAGGCCGCCCAGGGCGGAGGCGGCGAGCAGCACCCGGCGGTGGCCGAAGCGGTCGCCGTACCAGCCGCCGGTGAAGTTGCCGGCGACGAGGCCGACGCCGCCGATGCCGGTCACCACGCCGGCCTGCGCGGCGCCGAGGCCGCGCGGGCCGGTCAGGTAGAGGAAGACGAAGACGAAGGTGAAGCTGACGACGGCGTTGACGAACACCCCCGCGGCCAGCAGCCACACCACCCGCGGTACGTCCTTGAACCCCTTCAGCACACCCGTCCCCCTCGCCCGGCCAGCAGTCAGTTCCCTTTGGGAACGGACTATGTCAGCATGACAGCCTGGGGTCAACGGACTAAGGAGTTCCCATGGCCCAGCGCACGCACCTCGGTGACGCGGACTGCTCCATCGCCCAGGCCCTCGACGTCGTGGGCGACTGGTGGACGCTGCTGATCGTGCGCGACACCGCGCGCGGGCTGCACCGCTTCGAGGAGCTCCAGCGGGAGCTGGGGGTGTCCCGGAAGGTGCTCGCCGAGCGGCTGAAGCTGCTGGTCGAGGCCGGGGTGCTGACGCGCGAGCCGTACCAGGAGCGTCCGGTGCGGCACGAGTACCGGCTGACCCCGCGCGGACGGGGGCTGCTGCCGGTCCTGGTGGCCCTCCAGGACTGGGGTGACACCTGGGTCCTGGGAGAGGGAGAGATGACAGCGACGGCCGAGGAGTCCTCGAAGGAGGCCGCACGGGTCCACGGACTGCGGGGCACCCGGCTGCCGGAGCTGCTGCTGCCGGACCGTTTCGGCGAGCGGCGCGACCCGGTGGCGCAAACCCCGTTCACGGTCCTGTACTGCTTCCCCGCCGCCTACGCCCGCTCCGAGTCCTATCCGCCCGGCTGGGGCGGGATCCCCGGTGCGCGGGGCTGCACGCTGGAGTCCTGCACCTTCCGCGACCAGCTCGCGGAGTTCAGCGCCGCCGGAGCCACCGTGCACGGGGTGTCCACGCAGCGGCCGGACGAGCAGCGGGAGTTCGCGGAGCGGGAGCGGCTGCGGTTCCCGCTGCTGTCCGACGCGGACCTCGACCTGGTCACGGTGCTGCGGCTGCCGACCTTCCGCGCGGCGGGGGTGAGCCGGATCAAGCGGCTGACTCTGGTGGTGGACCGGGAGCGGGTGGTGCGGGAGGTGTTCTACCCGGTACGGGACATCGAGGCGTCGGTGGCTGCGGCGCTGACGGCCGTCCGTTCCGCCGCGCGGGCCTGAGCCCCCGCCCGGGGCCTCGAACGCCGGGCGGGGGCCGGGGCCGATCCGGCTAGGCCCTCAGGACGCGGCTCAGGAGGTCACGGGCGTAGCGCTCGTCGTACGCCGTGTCCGTCAGGAGGGCCTGGAGGGCGAGGCCGTCCATCACGGCCACCAGGGCGCGGGCCGTCACCGGGTCGGTGTGGGCGGACAGGGCGGTGACCACCGACGCGCACCACTCGGCCGCGACCGGGCGCAGCGCCGGGCGGCGCAGGGCCGCCAGGTAGAGCTCGTACTCCAGCTCCGCCCGGGCCCGGTCGGCGGTCAGCAGGTCCCCCAGCAGGCGGGCCAGCGCCCCCGCGAGGTCCTCGCCCGCGCGCAGCACCAGCGCGGGCGCGTACGCCTCGTTCGCCTGCCGCAGGGCCGCCACCAGCAGGTCGTCCAGAGTTTTGAAGTGGTACGTCGTCGAGCCGAGCGGTACGTCCGCCTCCGCCGCCACGCTGCGGTGACTCAGCCCCGCGATCCCCTTGGCCCCGACCACCCGGATCGCGGCGTCGATGATCCGCTGCCGGCGCCCGGGGTCGTAGCGGCGTACGGGGGCGCCCATCAGTGGGTCGCTCCGCCCAGGTTGAGCAGGACGACCCCGCCGATGACCAGCACGATCCCGGCGATCTTCGCGGCGGTGGCGGCCTCGCCCAGGAACACCATGCCGATCGCGGCGATGGCGGCGGTGCCGACCCCGGCCCAGATCGCGTACGCCGTGCCCACGGACATCGACTTCAGGGTCTGCGCGAGCAGCGTGAAGGCGATGACGTAGCCGAGCAGGGTGCCCAGCGAGGGCCAGAGCCGGGTGAAGCCGTCGCTGTACTTCATCGCGGTGGTCCCGGCGACCTCGGCGGCTATGGCCATGGCAAGCAGTACGTACGGCATGTGGACAACTGTACGCATCGGAACCCGCCGATGCGTACACATGTACACCCGCAGACCCCGGGACACCGGCGCGCGGCGGAGCTACGGTGTCCCCACTCAGGACAGGGGGCCGCTCATGGCGATGCAGCACGGAGTGCGGCGGGGGCCCGGGCCCGGCGTGGTGCCCCTGCGCCCGCTCGGCACCTCCGACATCCTCGGCGGCGCCCTCGCCGCCCTGCCCCGCTACGGCGGCCCGCTGTGCGGTGCGCTGCTGCTGGGGCAGCTGATGGCCGGGCTGCTGGTCACCGCGGCGGCCGGCGCGGCCACCCTGGCCTCGCTCAGCCCCGCCTCGGGCAGCCGGGTCTTCGTGTGGACCCTCTTCCCGGCGGCGGCGCTGTTCCTGCTGTTCACCTGCGCCCTGGCCACCGCCCTGATCGCGGTCCTGCTGCGCCCGGCGGTGCTCGGCCGCCCGGTGACCGCGCCCGGGCTGCTGCGCGCCGCCCTCCCCCGCACCCCGGCGGTGCTCGGCGTCCAGCTGCTGGCCCTCCTGACCGGGGCCGGGCCGCCCGCCGCCCTGCTCGCGCTGGGAGCGCCCGCCCCGGCGGTGCTCCCGCTGCTCCCCGTCGCCCTGTGGCTCGGGGTGCGCTACGCCCTGGCGCCGACCGCCGCCGGGTACGAGGGGCTCGGGCCGGTGACGGCGCTGCGGCGCTCGGCCCGCCTCGTGCGCGGCGCCTGGTGGCGGACCCTAGCCGTGACCGCCCCGGCGGTGGTGTTCACCGGGGCGGCCGGGTGGGCGCTCCTGCAGTGGTTCGGGCTGCCGGGGGCCCTGGCGGCGCTGGTCCTGCTGCCGGCCTTCCCCCAGCTGCCGGCCGGCCTGCTCTACGTGGACCGGCGGATCCGCCACGAGCACCTGGCCGAGGCCCTCGCGACGGATCCACGGCCGGCCGGCCCGGCCTGAGCCGGGGTCAGTTGAGCGTGAACCAGGCCGCGCGGGACTTCTTGAACTCCGGGTGCGTGAGGTCCTTGGCCGCGACGCCGTCCCCGTAGAGGTCGGCCGAGCCGCTGTCGGTGATCAGCTGCACCCGCGCGCCCGGCGCCGACAGGTCGGGGACCTCCACGATGGCCTCCCAGCCGCCCGGGTCGCTGGTCGGCAGGTCCGCCCGCTTGACGGGGGCATGGCCGGCGACGCCGTCCCACTGGTAGAGGGCGTAGGGGTCGGAGTTGTCGTCGGCGGCCCAGGACCCGGCCAGGATCAGGTACTGGTCCTGGGCGTTCTTGCGGATGTCGCGGACCGAGAGCCCGCCCAGGTCCAGCTCGACCGGGGAACCGAAGGCGGCCGAGGCCCCGTTGGCGAGGACCTTGTCGAAGTTGGTGACCGGCACCAGCAGCGCCTTGCCGCCCGGGACGGCCGGGGCCAGCGGCGCCCGGAAGCCCACGTAGGCGGTGGTGGCCGAGCCGGGGGCGAACTCCAGGCCCTCCACGTTGAACCCGTCGATCTGCTTGGGCGCCTGGCCGCTCGCCGTGCCCGCCGCGAAGCCGTACCGGTCGCCGTGCGCCGCGTCCCAGGCCACCAGGTCCTCGCGCAGGTGCTGGTACGAGCGCCCGTACGCGAGCTGCGTGGCGGAACCGGAGCCGCTGACGGTGGTGGTGAACACCGTGTTGCGCGGGGCCTTGTACTCGCCGTCCTTGTTGTTGCCGAGCGAGCCGGTCCAGTAGACGGTGTCGCCGATCCGCGTCGCGCCCTCGATGTCCACCTCCTTGGTGACACCGAGCTGGGAACTGAAGTCCCAGGTGCGCACGGGGGCGTCCGAGCGGGAACGGTCGTACAGGCGCAGCACGTTGTTCTCGTCGTCGGCGACCACGGTGAAGCCGCCGCCGACGTCCACGGCGGCCGAGGAGTCCGAGGCGCCGCTGAAGTAGCGGGCGTCCGCCGGGTTCTGCACGGCGGCGGAGGCCGCGTAGGAGAGGGTCCTGGTGGCGGTCTTGCCGCCGAGCCCGGTGACCTTGATCGTCAGGCTGGTGTAGCCCCGGCTGTGCGCGGTGACGGCCAGCCGGCGCACCGCCCCGGTACCGGTCACGGTGACATCGCCGGTGCCGGCGACGGACGCCTTGGTGGAGGCGGAGGCGCTGACGGTCAGGGCGGAGGCGTCGGCACCGCTCTGCGCGACGGTGACGCCGACGCTCGCGTCCCCGACGCCGCCGACGGATCCGGACAGGTAGGCGGCGGACAGCGCGATGGTGGGGGTCCCGTAGGTGACCGCGTGCGCGGGCACGACCGTCGCGGCGACGATCAGTGCGGCGGCTGCGGCGGTACCCGCGATGCCGAGCTGTTTCTTCACGGTGGCGTCCTCTCCCTCACGGCGCTCGCCGTGACGACCGTCGAAAAGATTCGGCCACCGAGGCCAACTTCCGGTACACACCGGCCGTCCACCGGAAGAACCCGGGAGGACGGAGAACAGTGCGCGCAGAGGGCGGAGAACGGCGAGGGCCCCCGGCACGACCGTGCCGGGGGCCCTGCCTCGACCGTGTGGGTCAGACGTTGAAGCCGAGTGCGCGCAGCTGCTCACGGCCGTCGTCCGTGATCTTGTCCGGGCCCCACGGCGGCATCCAGACCCAGTTGATGCGCAGTTCGTTGACGATGCCCTCCGTCGCCGACTTCGCCTGGTCCTCGATGACGTCCGTCAGCGGGCAGGCCGCCGAGGTCAGGGTCATGTCGAGGGTGGCGATGTTCGCGTCGTCGATGTGGATCCCGTAGATCAGGCCCAGGTTGACGACGTCGATGCCCAGCTCGGGGTCGACCACGTCGTAGAGGGCCTCGCGGACCTCCTCCTCGGTGGCCGGCTTGATCGACGCCTCGGGCGTCGCGTTCTCGGTCATGCCGTCTTCCTCTCCGCGTCACCCAGTGCCTGGGCGGTCGCGTCCTTCCACGCCATCCAGCTCAGCAGAGCACACTTCACGCGCGCGGGATACTTGGAGACACCGGCGAACGCGACCGCGTCCTCCAGCACCTCCTCCATCTCCTCGTCCGGCTCGATCTTGCCCTTGGACTGCATCAGCTCCAGGAACACGCCCTGGATCTTCTGCGCCTCGGACAGTTCCTTGCCGACCAGCAGCTCGTTCAGCACGGACGCGCTGGCCTGGCTGATGGAGCAGCCCTGGCCCTCGTAGGAGACGTCGGTGAGCGTCTCGCCGTCGTACTTCACGCGGAGCGTGATCTCGTCGCCGCACGTCGGGTTGACGTGGTGCACCTCGGCGTCACCGTCGCGCAGGCCACGCCCGTGCGGGTGCTTGTAGTGGTCCAGGATCAGTTCCTGGTACATCGAATCCAGCTTCACAGCGTCCTCGTCCTCGTGGCCCTCGGTCAGCCGAAGAAGTTCCGTACGTGCTCCAGCCCGGCGACCAGCGCGTCGACCTCGGCGGGAGAGGAGTACAGGTAGAAAGACGCTCGCGTGGTCGCCGGAATTCCGTAGCGCAGGCAGACCGGGCGCGCGCAGTGGTGTCCCACGCGGACCGCGATGCCCTGCTCGTCCAGGACCTGGCCCACGTCGTGCGGGTGGATGTCGCCGAGCACGAAGGAGATCGCCGCGCCGCGGTCCTCGGCCGTGGTGGGGCCGATGATCCGCAGGTCGGGCACCTCCTGGAGGCGCTTGACCGCGTACTCGGTGATCGCGTGCTCATGCGCCGCGATCTTGTCCATGCCGATCGCGGTCAGGTAGTCCACGGCCGCGCCGAGGCCGACGGCCTGGGCGATCGGGGGCGTACCCGCCTCGAACTTGTGCGGCGCCGGGGCGTAGGTCGAGGCGTGCATCGACACGGTCTCGATCATCTCGCCGCCGCCGAGGAACGGGGGCAGGTCCTCCAGGAGCTCCTGGCGGCCCCACAGGACGCCGATGCCGGTCGGGCCGCACATCTTGTGGCCGGTGAAGGCCACGAAGTCGGCGCCGAGCGCCTGCACGTCCAGCGGCATGTGCGGGGCGGCCTGGGAGGCGTCGATCAGCACCAGGGCGCCGACGTCCTGGGCGCGCCGGACGATCGCCTCGACCGGGTTGACCGTGCCCATGATGTTGGAGACCAGCGTGAAGGAGACGATCTTCGTCTTCTCCGTGATGACCTCTTCGATGTTGGACAGGTCGAGCCGGCCGTCGTCGGTGAGGCCGAACCACTTCAGCTTCGCGCCCGTGCGCTGCGCGAGCAGCTGCCACGGGACGATGTTGGAGTGGTGCTCCATCTCCGTGATGGCGATCTCGGTCTCGCGGTCCACCCGGTAGGGCTCATCGGCCCAGCCGAGCATGTTCGCGACCAGGTTGAGCGACTCCGAGGCGTTCTTGGTGAAGATCACCTCGTCGCGGCTCGGCGCGTTGATGAAGGCGGCGACCTTGTCGCGGGCGCCCTCGTACAGCGCCGTGGCCTCCTCGGCGAGCACGTGCACGCCGCGGTGGACGTTGGCGTTGTGCTGCTCGTAGTACTCGTTCAGCGCGTCGAGCACCTGGCGCGGCTTCTGCGAGGTCGCCGCGTTGTCCAGATAAACGATCTTCTTCCCGTCGTGGACCACACGATCCAGCAGGGGGAAGTCCTTGCGGATCGCCTCGGTGTCGAGGAGGCCAGGCAGCTGTGTCACGCGGTCGCGCCACCCTTCACGTACTTGTCGTAGCCCTCGTTCTCCAGCTGGTCGGCGAGCTCGGCGCCGCCGGACTCGGCGATGCGGCCGTTCGCGAACACGTGCACGAAGTCGGGCTTGATGTAGCGCAGGATGCGCGTGTAGTGGGTGATCAGCAGGGTGCCGACCTCACCGGACTCGCGGACGCGGTTGACGCCCTCGGAGACGATGCGCAGGGCGTCGACGTCCAGACCGGAGTCCGTCTCGTCGAGGATCGCGATCTTCGGCTTGAGGAGCTCCAGCTGGAGGATCTCGTGGCGCTTCTTCTCACCGCCGGAGAAGCCCTCGTTGACGTTGCGCTCGGCGAAGGCCGGGTCCATCTGGAGCTGCTCCATGGCGGCCTTGACCTCCTTCACCCAGGTACGCAGCTTGGGGGCCTCGCCGCGGATGGCGGTGGCGGAGGTGCGCAGGAAGTTGGAGACCGAGACGCCGGGGACCTCGACCGGGTACTGCATGGCGAGGAAGACACCGGCGCGGGCGCGCTCGTCGACGGACATCTCCAGGACGTCCTCGCCGTCGAGGGTCACGGTGCCACCGGTGATGGTGTACTTCGGGTGACCGGCGAGGGAGTACGCCAGGGTGGACTTGCCGGAGCCGTTGGGGCCCATGATGGCGTGCGTCTCACCCTGCTTGACCGTCAGGTCGACACCCTTGAGGATCTCGCGGGCGCCGTTCTCGGCCTCGACGGAGACGTGCAGGTCGTGGATTTCAAGCGTTGCCATGGGTACCTCAGGACTCCTGGGTGAGGGAGACGAGCACGTCGTCCCCTTCGATCTTTACGGGGTAAACGGGGACGGGGCGCGTCGCGGGCAGACCGGAGGGCTTGCCGGTGCGCAGGTCGAAGGCCGACCCGTGCAGCCAGCACTCGATCATGCAGTCCTCGACCTCACCCTCCGAGAGCGAGACGTTCGCGTGCGAGCAGATGTCGTTGATCGCGAACACCTCCCCCTCGGTGGAGACGATGGACACCGGCGTGCCGTCGAGTTCCACCCGCTTCGGGGTGTTCTCCTCCAGCTCGCTCAGCGCGCATGCCTTGACGTAGGTCATCAGACGGCCGCCGCCAGCTCGGCCTCGATCTTCGCGATCAGGCGCTCCTCGATGTCCTCGACGCCGATCTGCTGGATGAGCTCCGCGAAGAAGCCGCGCACGACCAGGCGGCGGGCCTCGTCGGCCGGGATGCCGCGGGCCTGGAGGTAGAACAGCTGCTCGTCGTCGAAGCGGCCGGTGGCGGAAGCGTGGCCGGCGCCGACGATCTCGCCCGTCTCGATCTCCAGGTTCGGCACCGAGTCGACGCGCGCGCCGTCCGTCAGGACGAGGTTGCGGTTCATCTCGTAGGTGTCGGTGCCCTCGGCGGACTTCTCGATGAGGACGTCACCGATCCAGACCGCGTGGGCGTCCTGGCCCTGGAGCGCGCCCTTGTAGACGACGTGGGACTTGCAGTGCGGGGCGTCGTGCGTGACGAGGAGGCGGTGCTCCTGGTGCTGGCCGGCGTCCGTGAGGTACAGGCCGATCAGCTCGGCCTCGCCGCCGGGACCCGCGTAGGTGACGCGCGGGTGCAGGCGCACCAGGTCGCCGCCGAAGGTCACGACGACGGACTTGAAGCTGGCGTCGCGGCCGATGAGGGCGTTGTGCTGCGAGGTGTGCACCGCGGTGTCGTCCCAGTCCTGGACGGAGACGAAGGTCACCTTGGCGCCGTCGCCGACGAGGACGTCCACGTTGGCGGCGCGCACGCCGTCGCCGGTGTGGTCGATCACGATGATCGCCTCGGCGAACGGCTTGATGTCGAAGACGGTGTGCCCGAAGGTCGTACCGCCCTCACCGTGCAGGGCGACCCGGATGGGCTCGGCGAGCACCGTCTCCTTCGGCACGGTGACGACCGTGGCCTTGGCGAAGGAGGAGAAAGCCTGGGCGGCGACGCGGTCGACGGGGGTGCCGGCCTTGCCGATCCGCTCGTCGTCACGCTCGACCGACTCGACCGTCACGCCCTCGGGGGCGTCGATCTGGGCCTTCATGCTTCCGTCGGCGACCGCGGTGCCGTCGTGCAGGCCCTTGAGGCGGGCGAGCGGGGTGAACCGCCACTCCTCCTCGCGGCCGTGCGGGACCGGGAAGTCGGCCACGTCGAAGGACGGGGGCGCGCTCATCCGGGTGGCGACGGTGGACTCGGCGGCCACCGCGATCGCGCCGGCGGTGGTGGAGCCCGCCGGAATGTTCTGAGCCTCAGCCATGGCTGTCGTTCTGCTCTCTTCCTACGTCGTCAAAGAATGTGCTGCGGGGGGCGGGGAGGCCGGTACTAGCCGACCGAGCCCTCCATCTGCAGCTCGATCAGCCGGTTCAGCTCCAGCGCGTACTCCATCGGCAGCTCCTTGGCGATCGGCTCGACGAAGCCGCGCACGATCATGGCCATGGCCTCGAACTCGGTCAGGCCGCGCTGCATCAGGTAGAAGAGCTGGTCGTCGGAGACCTTGGAGACGGTGGCCTCATGGCCCATCGTCACGTCGTCCTCGCGGACGTCGACGTAGGGGTAGGTGTCCGAGCGGGAGATGGTGTCGACCAGGAGCGCGTCGCAGAGCACGTTGGACTTGGAGCCCGAGGCGCCCTCGCCGATCTCGACCAGGCCGCGGTAGGAGGTGCGGCCGCCGCCACGCGCCACCGACTTGGAGACGATGTTCGAGGAGGTGTTCGGCGCCATGTGGACCATCTTGGAGCCGGCGTCCTGGTGCTGGCCCTCGCCCGCGAAGGCGATGGACAGGGTCTCGCCCTTGGCGTGCTCGCCCATCAGGTAGACGGCCGGGTACTTCATGGTGACCTTGGAGCCGATGTTGCCGTCGATCCACTCCATGGTCGCGCCCTCGTACGCCACGGCGCGCTTGGTGACCAGGTTGTAGACGTTGTTCGACCAGTTCTGGATGGTCGTGTAGCGGCAGCGGCCGCCCTTCTTGACGATGATCTCGACCACGGCGCTGTGCAGCGAGTCCGAGGAGTAGATCGGGGCGGTGCAGCCCTCGACGTAGTGGACGTAGGCGTCCTCGTCGACGATGATCAGCGTCCGCTCGAACTGGCCCATGTTCTCCGTGTTGATACGGAAGTAAGCCTGGAGCGGGATGTCCACGTGGACACCCTTGGGGACGTAGATGAACGAGCCGCCCGACCACACCGCGGTGTTCAGCGAGGCGAACTTGTTGTCACCGACCGGGATGACCGTGCCGAAGTACTCCTGGAAGAGCTCCGGGTGCTCCTTGAGCGCGGTGTCCGTGTCGAGGAAGATGACGCCCTGCTCCTCCAGGTCCTCGCGGATCTGGTGGTAGACGACCTCGGACTCGTACTGGGCCGCGACACCGGCGACGAGGCGCTGCTTCTCCGCCTCGGGGATGCCGAGCTTGTCGTACGTGTTCTTGATGTCCTCCGGCAGGTCCTCCCAGGAAGCGGCCTGCTTCTCGGTGGAGCGCACGAAGTACTTGATGTTGTCGAAGTCGATGCCCGAGAGGTCGGAGCCCCAGTTCGGCATGGGCTTCTTGTCGAACAGCTTGAGGCCCTTGAGACGGAGGTTCAGCATCCACTCCGGCTCGGACTTCTTCGCCGAGATGTCGCGGACGACGTCCTCGGACAGACCCCGCTTGGCAGCGGCGCCGGCCGCGTCGGAGTCGGCCCAGCCGTATTCGTAGGTGCCCAGGCCATCGAGCTCAGGGTGAGCAGTCTCCGTGGTCATGCGGGGTTCCTCCCGGCCGTACTTGCAGATGCTGGTGTGTCGTGCTGTGCCGCGCTTCGCGGGATGAACGTGGTGCACACCCCGTCGCCGTGGGCGATGGTGGCGAGGCGCTGCACATGCGTCCCGAGCAGGCGGGAGAAGACCTCGGTCTCCGCCTCGCACAGCTGCGGGAACTGCTCGGCGACGTGTGCGACCGGGCAGTGGTGCTGACAGAGCTGTTCACCGCTGTGCGGACCGGGAGCGCTCTTCGCCGTAGCAGCGTACCCGTCCGCGGTCAACGCCTTCGCGAGGGCCTCGGTGCGGTCCGCCGGTGCGGCCGCCTCGACGGCTTCCCGGTAGGTCTCCGCCTGCGTCGCCATCCTCGCCCGGGCGAAGGCGGCGACGGCCGCCTCGCCCTTCTCGCCGCCGCCCACGGACTGCGCGATCCAGCGCAGGGCGTCCGCGGCGAGCTTGTCGTAGGACTGGTCGAAGGCGTCGCGTCCGCAGTCGGTGAGCGCGAAGACCTTCGCGGGCCGGCCCCGGGTGCGTGCGCCGTACACACGCTGCTCACGGGGTGCGACCACGTCGTCGGCGACGAGCGTGTCGAGGTGGCGGCGGACGGCGGCCTGGGTGAGGCCGAGACGCTGCGCGAGGTCGGCGACGGTGGAGGGACCGTGGTCCAGGATGGACCTCGCGACCCGGTTGCGGGTTGACCGCTCACCGGTCGCGAGCTCCCCCTGGGGGGTCTCACTGATCCGTTCGCCGTATTTCACAACGCCATTGTTGCGTAATTACCGGAGCCCCGACAAGCCGTGACGGACGCCACTCCTGGTGTCCTCCATCACTAAGGGTTACCTAATCTCTCCACGGAGAGTAAGGGCGGGGCCCCGGCCCGACCGCCCTGGCCAGCGGCGATGCACGCCCGGGGGAACCTTCCCCCGCCGCCCCTGGGCGCCCCCGCCGCTCCGTAGACTCACCCGCATGAGCAACGACCCCGCCGTGGAGATCCGCGGACTGGTGAAACGGTACGGAGCGAAGACGGCCGTCGACGGCCTGGACCTCACCGTCCCCGGGGCGGCCGTCACCGCCGTCCTCGGCCCCAACGGCGCGGGCAAGACCACCACCATCGAGACCTGCGAGGGCTACCGCCGCCCCGACGCCGGCACCGTCCGCGTCCTGGGCCTGGACCCGGTCGCCGACGCGGACGCCCTGCGCCCCCGGATCGGCGTGATGCTCCAGTCCGGCGGCATCTACTCCGGCGCCCGCGCCGTCGAGATGCTGCGCCACATGGCCCGGCTGTACGCGGACCCGCTGGACGTGGACACCCTGGTCGAACGCCTCGGCCTCGGCGGCTGCGGCCGCACCCCCTACCGCCGGCTCTCCGGCGGCCAGCAGCAGCGCCTCTCCCTGGCCATGGCCGTCGTCGGCCGCCCCGAACTGGTCTTCCTGGACGAGCCCACCGCCGGCCTCGACCCCCAGGCCCGCCGCGCGACCTGGGAACTCGTACGGGAACTGCGCGCCGACGGGGTCGCCGTCGTCCTCACCACCCACCACATGGACGAGGCCGAGCAGCTCGCCGACGAGGTGGCCGTGATCGACTCCGGCCGGGTCATCGCCCACGGCAGCCCCGAGCAGCTGTGCCGCGGCGGCGCCGAGAACACCCTGCGCTTCTCCGGCCGCCCCTCCCTGGACCTGGCCTCCCTGCTCAAGGCCCTGCCCGACGGCACCCAGGCCGCCGAGCTCACCCCGGGCTCCTACCGGGTCACCGGCGACGTGGACCCCCAGATGCTGGCCACCGTCACCTCCTGGTGCGCCCAGAACGGGGTGATGCCCAGCAGCCTGACGGTGGAGCGGCACACCCTCGAAGACGTCTTCCTCGAACTGACCGGTAAGGAGCTGCGCGCATGAGCGCCGGTACGTTCACCCCCCGGCCCGGCGCCGCGCCCGTCTCCCGGATGATCCGGGCGCAGACCGCGCTGGAGACCCGGATGCTGCTGCGCAACGGCGAGCAGCTGCTGCTGACCGTGATCATCCCGGCGCTGCTGCTGACCCTGTTCTCTTCCGTGGACATCATCGACACCGGCGCCGGGAACTCCGTGGACTTCCTCGCCCCGGGCGTCCTGGCGCTCGCCGTGATGTCCACCGCCTTCACCGGCCAGGCCATCGCCACCGGCTTCGACCGCCGCTACGGGGTGCTCAAGCGGCTCGGGGCCTCACCGCTGCCGCGCTGGGCGCTGATGGCCTCCAAGACCCTGTCGGTGCTGGTCACCGAGGTGCTCCAGATCGCCCTGCTGACGGGGATCGCGCTGGCGCTGGGCTGGTCCCCGCACGGGAACCCGCTCTCGGTCGCCGCGCTAGTGCTGCTGGGCACCGCCGCCTTCTCCGGGCTCGGCCTGCTGATGGCGGGCACCCTGAAGGCCGAGGTGACGCTGGCCGCCGCCAACCTGGTGTTCCTGCTGCTGCTGGTCGGCGGCGGGGTGATCGTGCCGCTGGAGAAGTTCCCCGGCGCGGTGCGGGACGTCCTCGCGCTGCTGCCCGTCTCGGCGCTCTCCGACGGGCTGCGGGAAGTGCTCCAGCACGGGGCCGCCCTGCCCTGGGGGGACGCGGCGGTGCTGGCCGCCTGGGCGGCGCTGGGGCTGGGCGCGGCGGCGAAGTGGTTCCGCTGGGAGTGACGCGGCTGCGCGCACCGCGGGAGTGAATCACCGCCCCCGCACGTTGGGCGGGCTGGAGGCCGACCACCTCCACGACAGCGGATCGGCGACGCCGGGGGCGACGGACATGGGGCAGCGAGAGGCCGTACTGCGGCTGGACGGGCAGTGGGAGCGGATCCGGTCGGGGGCGGCGCAGGCCGCCCCCGGTGAGGCCGAGCGGCTGCTGGGCGAGCTGATCGGGGCGCTGCGCGAGCCCGCCCGCACCGACCCGGAGTGCGCGGCCCGGCTGGGGCTGCGCCTGGGCGACCTCGCCGCGCGCCGGTTCGCCGCCGGGGACCGGGCGGGCGCGCTGGCCGCCGTCGAGGAGGGCCTGCGCCATGCGCAGCAGGCCGCCGCACACGCCCCCGAGTACGCCCGCTGGTACGCCCGGGGCCTGATCAACCAGGGCGTCTGGCTGGCCTGGCCGCTGAGCGACGGGGCGCGGCTGCCCCGGTACCCGCTCGGCGAGGCCGCGGAGGAGGGCCCGAGCGCCATGGAGCGGGCGGCCGGTGAGCGCGCCCGGGACCTGACCCGGGCCGCCGTCGAGGTGTGGGCCGGGCTCGACCAGGACGACCCCGTCAACCGGCGCGGGCTCGCCCAGGCCAAGGTGTTCCTCGGGGACCGCCTCGCGGAGCTGGGCTCGGCCGCCGACGCCTTCGCCTGGGCGGTGGACGCCGAGGAGGGCTTCCGCCGGCTGCTGCTGGCCTCCCCCGGGCCCGAGGAGGCCCTGGAGGCTGAGGAGGCCCTGGACCACATCGGCCGCCAGCTGGAGCTGCGGCTGCGCTACCTCACGCCCGCCTCCCTGGCCGGCCTGCGGGCGGACGGGCTGCTGCCCGAGCGGCTGCTGCCGCAGGCCGTGGTGGCCGCGCGGATCCAGGGCGAGCCCGAGGAGGCGGTCGCCGCCGGGCTGGGGCTGGAGCCCGAGCAGGTCGCGACCATGCTGGAGGTCACCGCCTGGCGTGCGGTGTGGCGGGTCGAGGTGCGCGCCGCCGACGGGCTGTGGGCCCGGCAGCCCGCCCCGTGGCAGGGCGCCGCCGAGGTGCGCCGGCGGACCGCCGAGGAGGTGGGGGCGGAGGTGGTGCGGGGGTTCATGGCCTCCCCGCAGTACCCGGGCGACGCCGCCCTGTGGCGGGTGCGCGTGTGGTGGCACGAGGAGGGCGACCCGGCCGGGGCGCGGTTCCGGCTGGTGGTCGGGCCCGACGCACCCGCAGCCACCCCCTCGTGAAAGTTTGCACAAGGCGGCGCCTACGATAGGGGCCGTGTTGAACCCATTCGCATACCTCGCCGGCCGCTGGACCCCGTCACCCCGGACCGTCCGGCGCGCCGCGTCAGTGGCGCTCCTGATGAGCGTGGTCATCGTCGTCACCGGCGGCGCGGTGCGGCTGACCGGTTCCGGCCTCGGCTGCGACACCTGGCCCAAGTGCACGGGCGACAGCCTGATCGTGACCCAGGCCCAGGGCTTCCACGGCGCCGTCGAGTTCGGCAACCGGATGCTCACGTACGTGCTCTGCGCGGCGGTCGGCGGCGTGATCCTCACAGCCCGCGCCGCCAAGCCCTGGCGGCGCTCGCTGACCCGGCTCGGCTGGACCCAGTTCGGCCTGGTCATGGGCAACGCCGTCCTCGGCGGCATCACCGTGCTGACCGGCCTGAACCCGTACAGCGTGGCCGGGCACTTCCTGCTGGCCACCAGCCTCCTCACGGTGACCGTGGTCACCTGGCAGCGCACCCGCGAGGGCGACGGCGCCCCCAGGCCGCGCGTGCCCGGTCCGGTGCGCAAGCTGTCCTGGGCGCTGACCGCCGCCGCCCTGGTGCTGATCGCCGCGGGCACCGTGGTGACCGGCTCGGGTCCGCACGCGGGCGACAAGAGCGAGATCGAGCGGATGCCGTTCGACTGGGCGGTCACCGCCCATGTGCACGCGATCGCCGCCTGGCTGGTGTGCGCGCTCGCCGTGGCGATGTGGCTGGTGCTGCGGGTGGCCGACGCCCCCGCCGACACCCGGGCGCGCGCCCGTGACCTGCTGCTCGTCCTGCTCGCCCAGGGCGCCATCGGCTACGTGCAGTACTTCACCTCGCTGCCCGGGGCCCTGGTCGCCGCCCACATGCTCGGCTCCTGCCTGGTGTGGATCTGCGTGCTCCGCCTGGCCCTGAGTCTGCGCGAGCGCTCCGCCGGGGAGCAGAGCCCGGCGCACGAGGAAGCGCAGCTCTCGGCGGTCTGACCGCCCGGTCCTCAGCCGCGTTCCTCCAGCCGGTAGACGCGGCGGGCGTTGCCCGCCGCGAGCATCCCCGCGACCCGGTCCGCGTCCCGACGGGACCAGGCCCCGTCGGCGGCCCAGCCGCCCAGCACCCGGCCCAGCGCCTCGCGGAACACCAGGGCGCCGACGGCGTGCAGCTCGGGCAGGTTCCGGCCGCCGCTGGAGAACAGCAGCTTCCCGAAGGGCGCGAGCTCCAGCAGCTCGGCCAGGAGGGCCGCGGCCCGGGCCCCGCTCCGCCCCAGGGCCGGCCCGAGATCGGCGTGGACGTGCGGGTACGCCGCCGCCAGCAGCGCGGCGTCCCGGTGGTGCGGGTACCCCCCGAGCAGGACGAGCCGCGCCCCGGGCCCGGCCGTGGCCCGCACGAAGCCGGCCAGCGCCCCGGGCCCCGCCCCGCCCGTGTGCAGCTGGACCGGCAGCCCGGCGGCCACCGCACTCCACAGCAGGTGCCGCAGGAGGACGGGGTCCCCCGCCGCCCCTCCCCGCGCCCGCGCGGCCAGCCACCGCCCGGCCGCCCCGCGGACCTCGCCGGGGCCGGGCGGGTGCGGGGCGTCGGCGAGGGCGGCGGCGTACCCGGCGTGGGGGCCGCAGGCGAAGGCGACCGCCGCGGCGGCGGCGGCGTGGACGGCTCCGGCGAGGCCGGCGAGGAAGGCGGCGACGCTGTCCGAGGCGTCGGCGGCCCGCGTGGCGAGCGGCTCCAGCCGGACCACCTCGAAGGCCCGGGCGTCCCCGGCGAGGGCCAGCTCCTTGGGCCCGGTGAGGTCCCCGGGGGCTCCCGTGTCGACGAGGTAGGTGCCCACTCCGGAGCCCCGCAGCAGTCGCCGCGTGCTCTCGGCGGCCCCGAGCTCGCGCCGCCGGGCCAGGTAGCGGGCCGGCGTGCAGTGCGGCTCCAGGCCGAGCAGGGGCGGGCACCACCGGCGCACGGCGAAACCGGTCTGGGTGTCGAAGAAGGTGGTCCCGGCGGCGGGCGGGCCGGCCGAGTGGACCAGCTGGGCCTCGAAGGTGGCGAGCCCCAGCTCCGTACGGAGCACTCCCTGGCAGTACTGGTCCACCAGGGGCGGCGTTTCGATCATCCGGTCACCCCGTTGCGGACGTGGGGAAGCGGCTTCCTCACGTCCTAACGGATGAGCGGGGTGTGAAGTAGTGCCCCGGCCGTTGACCGGATGGTCCCGGCCGTTGAACGGACGGTCCGGACCGGCGGTTCAGGCCGGCGGGTTGGCCGGGCCGCCCACCTGGATCCCGGCCATGCGGGTCCACTCGTACGGGCCGGTCCGCACGCGGGCGGCCAGCTCCCCGTCGAAGTCCTCGTGGAGGGTCAGGCCGGCCTTCTCCGCGGCCAGCTGCGCCACGACGTACGTCGGGGCCACCAGGTCGCCCCAGCCGCCGTCGGTGCCGACGAGGACGATCCGGGTGCCGGCCTGGCCGATATGGGCGAGCTGGCCCTCGGCGCCGCCGTGCTGCTTGGCGAACGCGCCGATCTGCCGGGCCAGCTTCGCCGCCGTGCGGCTGTGCTTCCTGTCCGCGGCCTCTGCGGTCTGTGCGGTGTCTGCGGTCTCTGCCATGGACGGCATGCTACCGGCGGGTAATCAAGGGAGGAAGTATCACCGCAGGAAGGGATCCACGGCCACGGCCACGAAGAGCAGCGAGACGTAGGTGATCGACCAGTGGAACAGGCGCATCTCCTTGAGCTTCGCGCCCGTCACCCCGGCCTTGGCCCGCGCGTTCAGCGCGTGCGCCTCCCACAGCCACCAGCCGCCCGCCAGCAGCGCGACGGAGGTGTAGAACCAGCCGGTGTACCCCAGCGGGGTGAGCAGCAGCGAGACGGCGACCATCACCCAGCTGTACAGGACGATCTGCCGGGCCACGGCCTTGTTGCCCGCCACGACCGGCAGCATCGGCACGCCGACCCGCGCGTAGTCGTCCTTGACCTTCATGGACAGCGGCCAGTAGTGCGGGGGCGTCCAGAAGAAGATGACGAGGAAGAGGATGACGGCGGCCCAGGAGACCTCGTCGCGCACGGCCGACCAGCCGATGAGCACCGGCATGCAGCCGGCGATCCCGCCCCAGACGATGTTCTGCGCGGTCCGCCGCTTCAGCAGCATCGTGTAGACGACCACGTAGAAGAGGAGCGCGCCCAGGGCGAGGGCGGCCGACAGCCAGTTGACGAGCAGGCCGAAGAACAGGGTCGAGACGACCCCGAGCGTGATGCCGAAGACCAGGCACTCGCGCGGGCTCACCATGCCGGTCACCAGCGGCCGCTGCGCCGTCCGGTCCATCAGCGCGTCGATGTCCCGGTCGATGTACATGTTGAGCGCGTTGGCGCCGCCCGCCGACAGGTAGCCGCCGAAGCAGGTGGCGAGCACCAGCCACAGCGACGGCACGCCCTGCTCGGCGAGGAACATCACCGGCACTGTGGTGATCAGCAGAAGTTCGATGATCCGCGGCTTGGTCAAAGCCACGAAAGCCATGACCCGGGCCCCGAACGGCCGGTGACCGGGGCTCGTCCCGAGTACCCCCGCTGGACGGGATTCGACGGCCGTCACGCACACCCCTGAGAGAGAATCCAGCAAGCTTCCGAAGCGATGCCTCCAGAAAATGAAGGCTCGGTAAAGGCTTGCGCGTACCACGCCACTGTAGACGTAGCCATTGCCCCGCCCTGCGCGGGGGTCGCCTCGTGTTGGGCCGATCGGACCGACGGCAAGATCATCCAGGGCGGATGCCGTGTGAACGGCGGACACCGGGAAGACGACGCACTGCGAGCACTCGAATAGCCGCACGCCCTCGCGGGGGTAGGCTCGGAATCGCCCCGGTGTCACCGTTCGTCACCGGGAAAACAACATGTGGAGAGGAGCCCTGACCAACGGTGAGCACCAAGCCGACCACCCCAGAGCTCGAGTGGACCGAACTGGACCAGCGGGCCGTCGACACCGCCCGCATCCTGGCCGCCGACGCGGTCCAGAAGGTCGGGAACGGACACCCCGGTACGGCGATGAGCCTGGCCCCCGCCGCGTACACGCTTTTCCAGAAGGTCATGCGCCACGACCCCTCGGACCCACAGTGGGTCGGCCGTGACCGTTTCGTGCTCTCCGCGGGGCACTCGTCCCTGACCCTCTACACCCAGCTCTACCTCGGGGGGTTCGGCCTGGAGCTGGACGACCTCAAGGCGTTCCGCACCTGGGGCTCCAAGACCCCCGGCCACCCGGAGTACGGTCACACCACCGGCGTGGAGACCACCACCGGCCCGCTGGGCCAGGGCGTCGCGAACGCGGTGGGCATGGCCATGGCCTCCCGCTACGAGCGCGGCCTGTTCGACCCCGAGGCCGCCCCGGGCACCTCCCCGTTCGACCACATGATCTACGCGATCGCGGGCGACGGCTGCCTCCAGGAGGGCATCTCCCACGAGGCGTCGGCCCTGGCCGGCCACCAGAAGCTCGGCAATCTGGTGCTGCTGTGGGACGACAACCACATCTCCATCGAGGGCGACACGGAGACGGCCGTCTCCGAGGACACCATGAAGCGCTACGAGGCGTACGGCTGGCACGTCCAGCGCGTCGAGCAGCAGCCCAACGGCGACCTCGACCCGAAGGCCCTGTACGCCGCCCTCCAGGCCGCCAAGGCCGAGACCGGGCGCCCGTCCTTCATCGCGGCCCGCTCGATCATCGCCTGGCCCGCGCCGCACGCCCAGAACACCGAGGCCGCCCACGGCTCGGCCCTGGGCGACGACGAGGTCGCCGCGACCAAGCGCGTGCTCGGCTTCGACCCGGAGCAGACTTTCGAGGTCGCCGACGAGGTCCTGGCCCACACCCGCGGTCTGGCGGACCGGGGCCGCGAGGCCCGCACCGCCTGGGAGAAGGACTTCTCCGCCTGGCGCACCGCCAACCCCGAGCGCGCCGCCGCCTTCGACCGCATCGAGGCCAACGAGCTGCCCGAGGGCTGGGAGGAGGAGATCCCCGTCTTCGAGCCCGGCAAGGGCGTCGCCACCCGCGCGGCCTCCGGCAAGGTCCTGGAGGCGCTCGGCGCGGTCATCCCGGAGCTGTGGGGCGGCTCGGCCGACCTGGCCGGCTCCAACAACACCACCATCGACAAGACCTCGTCGTTCCTGCCGGTGGGCAACCCGCTGCCGGAGGCCGACCCGTACGGCCGCACCATCCACTTCGGCATCCGCGAGCACGCGATGGCCGCGGCCATGAACGGCATCGCGCTGCACGGCCACACCCGCATCTACGGCGGCACCTTCCTGGTGTTCTCCGACTACATGCGCAACGCCGTCCGCCTGTCCGCCCTGATGCACCTGCCGGTGACGTACGTGTGGACGCACGACTCCATCGGCCTGGGCGAGGACGGCCCCACCCACCAGCCCGTCGAGCACGTCGCCGCGCTGCGCGCCATCCCGGGCCTGAACGTGGTCCGCCCGGCCGACGCCAACGAGACGGCCATCGCCTGGCGCGAGATCCTGCGCCGCCACACCAAGGTGTTCGGCAAGGGCGCCCCGCACGGCCTGGCCCTCACCCGCCAGGGCGTGCCGACGTACGAGCGCAACGAGGACACGGTCAAGGGCGGCTACGTGCTGCTGGAGGCCGAGGGCGGTCCCGCCGAGGTCGTCCTGATCGGCACCGGCTCCGAGGTCCAGCTCGCCGTCGCCGCGCGCGAGGCGCTCCAGGCCGAGGGCGTGCCCGCCCGGGTCGTCTCGATGCCGTGCGTCGAGTGGTTCGAGGAGCAGTCCCAGGAGTACAAGGACAGCGTGCTGCCGCCGTCCGTCAAGGCCCGAGTCGCGGTCGAGGCGGGCATCGGCCTGACCTGGCACCGTTACGTCGGGGACGCGGGACGGATCGTCTCGCTGGAGCACTTCGGTGCATCGGCGGACGGCGCCGTGCTGTTCCGCGAGTTCGGCCTGACCGCCGAAGCCGTGACCGCAGCCGCCAAGGACTCTCTGTCCGCCGCTGCGCGCTGACCCGGTACGAGAACCAGTAGGAGATGCAATCCCGATGACAGACGCACTCAAGCGCCTCTCCGACGAGGGCGTGGCGATCTGGCTGGACGACCTGTCCCGCAAGCGCATCACGTCCGGCAACCTGGCCGAGCTCATCGACCAGCAGCACGTGGTCGGTGTCACCACCAACCCGTCGATCTTCCAGAAGGCCATCAGCCAGGGCGACGGTTACGACAAGCAGCTGTCGGACCTCGCCGCCCGCAAGGTGACCGTCGAGGAAGCCATCCGCATGATCACCACGGCGGACGTCCGCGACGCCGCCGACATCCTGCGGCCGGTCTTCGACGCCACCGACGGCCAGGACGGCCGGGTCTCGATCGAGGTCGACCCGCGCCTGGCCCACAACACCAAGGCCACCGTCGCCGAGGCCAAGCAGCTGGCCTGGCTGGTGGACCGCCCGAACACGCTCATCAAGATCCCGGCGACCATGGGTGGCCTGCCCGCGATCACCGAGGTCATCGGCCGGGGCATCAGCGTCAACGTCACGCTGATCTTCTCGCTGGAGCGTTACCGCCAGGTCATGGACGCCTACCTGGCGGGCCTGGAGAAGGCGAAGGCCGCGGGCCTGGACCTGTCCCAGATCCACTCGGTGGCCTCCTTCTTCGTGTCCCGCGTGGACACCGAGATCGACAAGCGCCTGGACGGCATCGGCACCGACGAGGCCAAGGCCCTGAAGGGCAAGGCGGCCCTCGCCAACGCCCGTCTGGCCTACGAGGCGTACGAGGAGGTCTTCTCCTCCGAGCGCTGGGCGGCCCTGGACAGGGCGCACGCCAACAAGCAGCGCCCGCTGTGGGCCTCCACCGGCGTCAAGGACCCCGCGTACAAGGACACCCTGTACGTGGTGGACCTGGTCGCCCCCGGCACCGTCAACACCATGCCCGAGGCGACCCTGGAGGCCACCGCCGACCACGGCGAGGTCACCGGCGACACCATCCGCGGCACCTACGAGCAGGCGCGCGCCGAGCTGGACGCGGTCGCGAAGCTGGGCATCTCGTACGACGATGTGGTGCAGCTGCTCGAAGACGAAGGCGTCGAGAAGTTCGAGGCGTCCTGGAACGACCTGCTGAAGTCGACCGAGGCGGAGCTCAAGCGCCTCGCCCCCGCGGAGGACTGAGTATTTTGTCGGTGAACGGAGCGAACCCGCTTCGTGACGCACAGGACCGGCGGCTCCCGCGCATCGCGGGACCGTCCGGCCTGGTGATTTTCGGCGTTACGGGTGACCTGTCGCGCAAGAAGCTCATGCCCGCCGTCTACGACCTCGCCAACCGCGGCCTGCTGCCCCCGGGTTTCTCGCTGATCGGTTTCGCCCGCCGCGAGTGGCAGGACGAGGACTTCGCCCAGGAGGTGTACGAGGCCGTCAAGCAGCACTCGCGCACCCCCTTCCGTGAGGAGGTCTGGCAGCAGCTCGTGCAGGGCTGCCGGTTCGTCCAGGGCGAGTTCGACGACGACGCGGCCTTCGAGACCCTCAAGCAGACGATCGACGAACTCGACAAGGCCCAGGGCACGGGCGGCAACTTCGCCTTCTACCTCTCGGTGCCGCCGAAGTTCTTCCCCAAGGTGGTCCAGCAGCTCAAGAACCACGGGCTGGCCCAGAAGGAGGGCTCCTGGCGGCGTGCCGTCATCGAGAAGCCCTTCGGACACGACCTGAAGAGCGCGGAAGAGCTCAACCAGGTCGTCCACGAGGTCTTCCCCCGGGACGAGGTCTTCCGGATCGACCACTACCTCGGCAAGGAGACCGTCCAGAACATCCTGGCGCTCCGCTTCGCCAACACCATGTTCGAGCCGATCTGGAACCGGTCGTACGTCGACCACGTGCAGATCACCATGGCGGAGGACATCGGCATCGGCGGCCGGGCCGGCTACTACGACGGCATCGGCGCCGCCCGTGACGTCATCCAGAACCACCTGCTCCAGCTGCTGGCGCTCACGGCGATGGAGGAGCCCGGCTCCTTCCACCCCAAGGCCCTGGTGGCGGAGAAGCTGAAGGTGCTCAGCGCCGTCCAGATCCCCGACGACCTGGGCAAGCACACCGTGCGCGGCCAGTACTCGGCGGCCTGGCAGGGCGGCGAGAAGGTCAAGGGGTACCTGGAGGAGGACGGGATCAACCCGAACTCCAAGACCGACACCTACGCCGCCATCCGCCTGGAGATCAACAACCGCCGCTGGGCGGGCGTCCCGTTCTACCTGCGCACGGGCAAGCGCCTGGGCCGCCGGGTGACCGAGATCGCGGTGGTCTTCAAGCGGGCGCCGTACCTGCCGTTCGAATCGGGCGCGACCGAGGAGCTGGGGCAGAACGCCCTGGTCATCCGGGTCCAGCCGGACGAGGGCGTGACGGTCCGCTTCGGCTCCAAGGTGCCGGGCACCTCCATGGAGGTCCGGGACGTCACGATGGACTTCGCCTACGGCGAGTCCTTCACGGAGTCCAGCCCCGAGGCATACGAGCGGCTCATCCTCGACGTCCTCCTCGGTGACGCGAACCTCTTCCCGCGCCACCAGGAAGTCGAGCTGTCCTGGAACATCCTCGACCCGATCGAGGAGTACTGGGACAAGCACGGCAAGCCCGCGCAGTACCCGGCGGGCACGTGGGGGCCGGTCGAGGCGGACGAGATGCTCGCACGAGACGGACGGAGCTGGCGCCGGCCATGAAGATCGACCTCACGGAGACCACCTCCAGCAAGATCAACGCCGCGTTGGTGCAGGCGCGCCGGGACATCGGCACGCCGGCCATCGGCATGGTCCTCACGCTGGTGATCGTGACCGACGAGGAGAACGCGTACGACGCGCTCAAGTCGGCGAACGACGCGTCCCACGAACACCCTTCGCGGATCGTCGTCGTGGTCAAGCGGGTCAGCCGCTCCCCGCGCAGCCGCCGCGAAGCCCGGCTGGACGCGGAGATCCGTGTCGGGGCGGACTCGGGTACCGGCGAAACCGTCGTCCTGCGTCTGCACGGCGAACTGGTCGACCACGCCCAGTCGGTCGTGCTGCCCCTGCTGCTGCCGGACGCCCCCGTGGTGGTCTGGTGGCCGGAGGGCGCTCCGGTGGACCTGGCGGGCGACCCGCTCGGCTCGCTGGGACAGCGCCGGATCACGGACACCTACGCCTCCGAGCACCCGATCGAGGCGCTCGCCTCGCGGGCGCAGGCGTACGCACCGGGCGACACCGACCTGTCCTGGACCCGGATCACCCCGTGGCGCTCCATGCTGGCCGCCGCGCTGGACCAGCAGACGCTGTCCACGGTCGTCTCGGCGACCGTGGAGGGCGAGGACGAGAACCCGAGCTGCGAGCTGCTGGCCATGTGGCTGGCGGACCGTCTCAAGGTTCCGGTCACCCGGACCCTGTCAGGGGGGCCGGGGCTGACCGCCGTCCGTATGGAGACCAAGGACGGCGTGATCGTCCTGGACCGCGCGGACGGGTCCCTGGCCACGCTGTGCATGCCGGGGCAGCCGGACCGGGCGGTGGCGCTGAAGCGGCGCGAGACGGCCGAGCTGCTGGCGGAGGAACTCCGCCGGCTGGACCCGGACAACACGTACGAGGCGTCCCTGAAGTTCGGCGTCTCCCGTCTCTCGGCTCCCACCGGGGGACCGGGAACCGGCACCGGCACCGAGGCTCCGGCCTCCGCCGACGCGCCGGCCGAGGCCGAGGCTCCGGCGGCGAAGCCGGCGGCCAAGCCGGCGAAGGCGACGAAGCGGGCCCCGGCGAAGTAGCCGGCCCGCCGGGGGCGGGGCGGGGGTACATCTCCCCGCCCCGCCCTTCGCCTGTTCTCCCCCGGCTACCGCTGGGAGGGGCCCCCAGGGGCTCCGCCCCAGACCCCGCGAAGCGCACGCGCGGGGTCCGGGGCGGAGCTCCGGTTTCGGGAAGGGGCGGGGTGGGGGAAGGGCTCCGCGCAGCGGCACCGCACCCGCGCCCGCACCCCCCGCACATCACCCAGAACTACCAAGAAGGCGGCAGCACATGGGTATGACGACTCCCCAGGTGGTCGTCCACCGGGACAAGGAGCTGATGGCCCAGGCGGCAGCCGCCCGGCTCATCACGAAGATCGTGGACGCACAGGCCGCCCGCGGCAGCGCCTCCGTGGTGCTGACCGGCGGCCGCAACGGCAACGGCCTCCTCGCGGCCCTCGCCGCGGCCCCCGCCCGGGACGCCATCGACTGGTCCCGTATCGACCTCTGGTGGGGCGACGAGCGCTACGTCCCCGCCGACGACCCCGAGCGCAACCACGTACAGGCCCGCGAGGCCCTCCTGGACTCCGTCCCGGTGGACCCCGCGCGCGTGCACGCCATGCCCGCCTCCGACGGCCCGTACGGCGCCGACGTGGACGCCGCCGCGGCCGCGTACGCCGCCGAGCTGGCCCGGGCTGCCACGCCCGAGGACCACGGCGCCGTCCCGCGTTTCGACGTGCTCATGCTGGGCGTGGGCCCCGACACCCACGTGGCGTCCCTGTTCCCCGAGCACCCGGCGACCCGCGAGACCGAGCGGACCGTCGTCGGCGTCCACGGCGCCCCCAAGCCCCCGCCGACCCGCGTCTCGCTCACCCTCCCGGCCATCCGCGCGGCCCGCGAGGTCTGGCTGCTGGCGGCCGGTGAGGACAAGGCGGGGGCGGTCTCCATCGCCCTCGGCGGGGCCGGCGGGATCCAGGCCCCGGCGGCCGAGGCGTACGGCCGCAGCCGCACCCTCTGGCTGCTGGACCGCGCCGCGGCGGCCAAGCTCCCCACCGGGCTGTATCCCCCCGCCTCCTCCTGAAGCGGCGGAAGACGGCGGAGCGCCCCCGCACGGTGCGGGGGCGCTCCGCCGTCCGGGCGGCTTCCTACTGCCGCCCGCGCAGCTCCCGGTACACCGCCACCAGCGCCCGCGTCGAGGGGTCCAGGCCCGGGACGTCCGCGCCCTCCGTCAGCGCCGGCTCCACCCGCTTCGCGAGGACCTTGCCGAGCTCGACGCCCCACTGGTCGAAGGAGTCGATGTTCCACACCGCGCCCTGGACGAACACCTTGTGCTCGTAGAGGGCGATGAGCTGGCCCAGCACCGCCGGGGTCAGCTCGGTGGCGAGGATCGTCGTCGTCGGGTGGTTGCCCTGGAAGGTCTTGTGCGGCACGAGCGCCTCGGGTGCGCCCTCGGCCCGTACCTCCTCGGCGGTCTTGCCGAAGGCCAGCGCCTGGGTCTGGGCGAAGAAGTTCGCCATCAGCAGGTCGTGCTGCGCCTTCAGCGCCGGCTCCAGCTCCGCCACCGGGCGGGCGAAGCCGATGAAGTCCGCCGGGATCACCTTGGTGCCCTGGTGGATCAACTGGTAGTAAGCGTGCTGCCCGTTGGTCCCGGGCGTGCCCCAGACCACCGGCCCGGTCTGCCAGTCCACCGGATCGCCCTCGCGGTCCACGGACTTGCCGTTGGACTCCATGTCCAGCTGCTGCAAGTAGGCCGTGAAACGGGAGAGGTAGTGGCTGTACGGGAGCACCGCGTGCGACTGGGCGTCGAAGAAGGCCCCGTACCAGATGCCCAACAGGCCCAGCAGCAGCGGGGCGTTGTCCTCCGGCGCCGCCGTGCGGAAGTGCTCGTCCATGGCACGGAAGCCGCCCAGCATCTCCCGGAAGGCGTCCGGGCCGATCGCGATCATCAGCGACAGGCCGATGGCCGAGTCGAAGGAGTAGCGGCCGCCGACCCAGTCCCAGAAGCCGAACATGTTGGCCGGGTCGATACCGAACGCGGTGACCTTCTCGGCGTTGGTGGACAGCGCCACGAAGTGCCGTGCCACGGCCTTCTGGTCGCCGCCGAGACCCTCCAGCAGCCACTGCCGCGCCGAGGTGGCGTTGGTGATGGTCTCGATGGTGGTGAAGGTCTTGGAGGCGATGATGAACAGCGTCTCGGCCGGGTCCAGGTCACGCAGGGCCTCGTGCAGGTCGGCGCCGTCCACGTTGGAGACGAACCTGACCGTCAGGGAGCGGTCGGTGAAGGCGCGCAGCGCCTCGTACGCCATCGCCGGACCGAGGTCGGAGCCGCCGATGCCGATGTTGACGACGTTCCTGATCCGCTTGCCGGTGGACCCGGTCCACTCCCCCGACCGGACCTGGCGGGAGAAGGCCGCCATCTTGTCGAGGACCTCGTGCACCTCGGGGACGACGTTCTCCCCGTCCACCTCGACGACCGCGTCCGCGGGGGCGCGCAGCGCGGTGTGCAGGACCGCGCGGTCCTCCGTCACGTTGATCTTCTCGCCGCGGAACATGGCGTCCCGCAGCTCCGCCACGCCCGTCGCCGCCGCCAGCTCGCGCAGCAGCGCGAGGGTCTCGTCGGTGACGAGGTGCTTCGAGTAGTCGATGTGCAGGTCGCCGACCCGCAGGGTGTACCCGGTACCCCGGTCCGGATCCGCCTCGAACAGCTCCCGCAGATGCGTCTGCCCCAGCTCTTCCCGGTGCTTGCCGAGCGCGTTCCACTCGGGCAGCCGGTTGAGCCTCGTGCGGCCCTCCCGTCGCCCGCCACCACCCTTGCTTGACGCGCTTCGCGCGGCGGCCTGGTGTGCGTTCATCTCGGACATCAACCCACTTCTTCCGTCCTGTTGTGCCCCGCCACCTCCAACTTAAGGGATTCGAAGGGGGACAACGCGCACAAAGGGGCCCGGCCCGCGGGATTCGTTCTCCCGCGGGCCGGGCCCCGAGTCACTCTTGAGAGCGCCGCCCTCAGATCTCGCCGCGCAGCTTGGCGAGGGCCTCGGCGAGGATCGCCTCGCCGTCGGCGTCCGTGCGGCGCTCCCGTACGTAGGCGAGGTGCGTCTTGTACGGCTCGGTGCGCGGCGGTGCGGGCGGGTTGTCCCGGTCCTGGCCGGCCGGGAACCCGCAGCGCGGGCAGTCCCAGGTGTCCGGGACCTGCGCGTCGCTGGCGAAGCTGGGCTGCGTCTCGTGCCCGTTCGAGCACCAGAAGGAGATGCGCAGGCGCGGCGCGGACTCACCGCGCTCGGCCTCGCCCATCGGCCCGGCTCCGACCCGACTTCCACGAATCGCGTTGCCACTTGCCACGGTCGTAACTCCCTGCGTGATGGTGCCGCCCAGCGTGAGGGTATACCCGCTGTGGGCGCCTCAGTTTACGTAAAGACCGAGCGGGCCGGGCGAAATGGCCGGAACCGTCAGCTGCCGTTCGACTTCGTGAGCAGGCCGAGCGCGACGATGCAGGCGAACCACAGCAGGCCGATGACGACCGTGATGCGGTCCAGGTTGCGCTCCGCCACGGAGGAGCCGCCGACGGAGGACTGCATGCCGCCGCCGAACATGTCGGAAAGGCCGCCGCCCTTGCCCTTGTGCATCAGCACGAGCAGCATCAGCAGAGCGCTGAAGACGATCAGGGCGATCGAAAACCCCATAATCACGGCTGATTCCTACTTTCTGGGCTTACGTCTGCTGCTTGGGAGGAAGCGGGGGCCGACGGCTGCACCAGCAGCCCCCGGCCCCCGCAAGGGTACGACGGATCGGCCCTACCGCATACTCACTGGTCGCGGAAGCGGACGATCTTGACGAACTCGTCGGCGTCCAGCGCCGCGCCGCCGACCAGGGCGCCGTCGACGTCGGGCTGGGCCATGATCGCGGCGATGTTGCCGGCCTTGACCGAGCCGCCGTACTGGATGCGGACCTTGTCGGCCAGCTCCTGGGAGTACAGCTCGGCGAGGCGGCCGCGGATCGCCCCGCAGACCTCCTGGGCGTCCTCGGGGGTGGCGACCTCGCCGGTGCCGATCGCCCAGACGGGCTCGTAGGCGATCACGAGGGACTCGACCTGCTCGGCCGGGACGTCCTTGAGGCCGCCGTCGACCTGGGCCAGGGTGTGCGGGACCTGCCGGCCGGCCTTGCGGACGTCGAGGCCCTCGCCGACGCAGAGGATCGGGGTGATCCCGTTGCGGTAGGCGGCCTTGACCTTGGCGTTGCAGAGCTCGTCGGTCTCGCCGTGGTACTGGCGGCGCTCGCTGTGGCCGACGGCGACGAAGGCGCACTTCAGCTTCGCCAGCATCGGGCCGGAGATCTCGCCGGTGTAGGCGCCGGAGTCGTGGGCCGAGATGTCCTGGGCGCCGTACTGGATCTTCAGCTTGTCGCCGTCGACGAGGGTCTGCACCGAGCGCAGGTCGGTGAAGGGCGGGAGCACCGCGACGTCGACCGCGTCGTAGTCCTTGTCGGCGAGCGCGAAGGCGAGCTTCTGGACGTGGGCGATGGCCTCCAGGTGGTTGAGGTTCATCTTCCAGTTGCCCGCCATGAGCGGGGTGCGGCCGTGTGCGACAGAGGTCATTGTGGTTCAGCCCTCCAGGGCGGCGAGGCCGGGGAGCGTCTTGCCTTCGAGGTATTCGAGGCTGGCGCCACCACCGGTGGAAATGTGACCGAAGGCGTTCTCGTCGAAGCCCAGGATGCGGACGGCCGCGGCGCTGTCGCCGCCGCCGACCACGGTGAAGGCGTCGCTGTCGACGAGGGCCTGCGCGATGGCGCGGGTGCCGTTCGCGTAGTCGGGGTGCTCGAAGACACCGACGGGGCCGTTCCAGAAGACGGTCTCGGCGTCGGCGATCTTCGAGGCGTACAGCTCGCGGGTGCGGGGGCCGATGTCCAGGCCCTCCTTGTCCGCGGGGATCTCGTCGGCGTCGACGGTGACGTACTCGGCCGGGGTCCCGCCCTTGATGTCGGGGAACTCCGCGGAGGCGAGGATGTCGACGGGCAGGACGAGCTCGACGCCGTTCTTCTCGGCGCGCTCCATGTACTCGGTGACCTTCGGGATCTGGTCCTCCTGGAGGAGGGAGATGCCGACCTCGTAGCCCTTGGCCTTGAGGAAGGTGTAGGCCATGCCGCCGCCGATGAGGATGCGGTCGGCCTTGCCGAGCAGCTGGTCGATGACGGCGAGCTTGTCGGAGACCTTGGCGCCGCCGAGGACGACCACGTACGGGCGCTTGACCTCGGCGGTGAGCTTCTTCAGGACGCCGACCTCGGTGGCGATGAGGTAACCGGCCGCGTGCGGGAGCAGCTGGGGCAGGTCGAAGACCGAGGCGTGCTTGCGGTGGACGGCGCCGAAGCCGTCGCCCACGTAGACGTCGGCGAGCTCGGCGAGCTGCTCGGCGAAGGCGCGGCGTTCGGCGTCGTCCTTGCTGGTCTCGCCGGCGTTGAAGCGCAGGTTCTCGACGACGGCGACCTGGCCGTCGGCGAGGGCGGCGACGGTCTCCTTGGCGGAGGAGCCGACGGTGTCGGTGGCGAAGGCGACCTCCGCGCCGAGGAGTTCGCCGAGCCGCTTCGCCGCGGGGGCGAGCGAGAAGTCGGGCTCGGTGCCGGTGCCCCTGGGGCGGCCCAGGTGCGAGGCGACGACCACGCGGGCGCCCGCCTCGGCGAGCTTGGCGATGGTCGGCTGGACGGCGCGGATGCGGCCGTCGTCGGTGATCACGCCTTCCTTGAGCGGCACGTTGAGATCGGCGCGTACGAAGACCCGCTTGCCGGCGACGCCGTCCGCGAGGAGTTCGTCGATCGTCTTCATGTGTTTCTACTCCTTGTCCCCATACAGGGCTGTTACAGGTGCAGGGCGGATGGGACGGGGCAAGCGACAGGGCCCGGACGGCGCCTCATCGCGCCGAGCGGACCCTGTGCTCACATGGTGTTGCCTTGCCCTACGTTCTCAGAGCTGCCCGCCGACGAAGACGGTGAGGTCGACGAGGCGGTTGGAGTAGCCCCACTCGTTGTCGTACCAGCCGACGACCTTGACCTGCGTACCGTCCTGGACCATGGTCAGCGAGGAGTCGAAGGTGCACGAGGCGGGCCAGTTGACGATGTCGGAGGAGACGATCGCGTCCTCGGTGTAGTCGAGGATGCCCTTGAGCTGGCCCTCGGCGGCCTTCTGGAAGGCGGCGTTGATCTCTTCCCGGGTGGTCTCGCGGGAGAGCTCCAGGACGAGGTCGGTCACGGAGCCGGTCGGGACCGGGACGCGCATGGCGATGCCGTCGAGCTTGCCCTTGAGCTGCGGCAGGACCAGCGCGGTGGCCTTGGCGGCACCGGTGGAGGTGGGGATGATGTTCTCGGCGGCGGCGCGGGCGCGGCGCAGGTCCGAGTGCGGGAAGTCAAGGATGCGCTGGTCGTTGGTGTAAGCGTGGACCGTCGTCATCATGCCCTTGACGATGCCGAAGTTCTCGTCGAGGACCTTGGCCATCGGCGCCACGCAGTTGGTGGTGCAGGAGGCGTTGGAAATGACGTGGTGGCTGGCCGCGTCGTACTTGTCCTGGTTGACGCCCATCACAATGGTGATGTCCTCGTCCTTGGCCGGAGCCGAGATGAGGACCTTCTTCGCGCCGGCGGCGAGGTGCTTGGCGGCGTCGGCCTTCTTCGTGAAGATGCCGGTCGACTCGATGACGATGTCGGCGCCCAGCTCACCCCAGGGGAGGTTCGCGGGGTCGCGCTCGGCGAAGGTCTTGAAGGTCTTGCCGTCCACCGTGATGGTGTCGTCGGTGTGGGAGACGTCGGCCTTGAGGCGGCCCAGGATGGTGTCGTACTTCAGCAGGTGCACGAGGGTGGCGTTGTCCGTCAGGTCATTGACGCCGACGACCTCGATGTCGGCCCCCTGCTCGAGAAGCGCCCGGAAGTAGTTGCGGCCAATGCGGCCAAAACCATTGATGCCTACGCGGATCGTCACGAACCGATCTCCTCGTTGGTGCGCCGGCCTGTCCCGCCGGCGAGCTGTATGGGATGTCCCCGACCGCTTACGACCCTACCTCTCCGTGAGCTTGGGAGTGGAATCGGCCGGAGGCTGACACTCCCCCACTTCGGGGGGTACCCCCGCCGGAGCCCTGTACCACTGCGGTGGTACGGGACCCCGGGGGCGCTGGTGCCCGTCACTCAGGGTGAGTGGCGGGAGGGTTGCCGATCAGTCCTTCAGGGAGCGGAGGGCCTTGCCGATCAACAGGGCGCGGTCCGCCGCGGCCGGGAGGTGCTCCAGCCCGAAACCGAGCAGGACCGTGTCACGCGTAGTGACGGCCGCGAAGGTCTTGAACAGCTCTCCGGTCCTGGACCAATCCCCCGGAACCTCGGGGCTTCCGGCCGGGGCGCCCTGGGCGGTCCAGGCCCCGAGGGAGGTCTCGAAGCCCTCGGCGGGCTGGTCGGTGCCCCGCACCGAGACCCGTGCCTCGTCCGCGAAGACGCCGCGGCCGCCCGTTCCGGGGTCGGTGATGGAGGACAAGGAAACCTCGACGGTCTTCCCGGCGTAGGCGCTCAGGTCGAAGGAGACCTGCTTCCAGCCGCCGGAGGAGCCGGTGAAGCTGTTCCAGGCCCCGCTGGTGCCGCTCGGTGAGCAGCCGCCGCCGTCGAGGGTGAGGTAGTGGCGCAGGAACGGGTGGCCGTGGACGAAGAACCCGGCCCCGCACTCCGCCGGGACGGTGGCGGAGCTCAAGCCGCTCGCTTCCGGAAGTGTGGTCCAGTCCTCCCCGCCGGCCGTACGGGCCTCCAGGACGGCGTGGTCGTAGCCCTCCTCGGTGTCCCAGCTGAGGGCCGTCTTGAGCTTCGGCTGGTCGGCGGCGGTGACCTGGGTGAGGTCGATGGTGCGGGTGAGGCGCTTCCAGTCGTCGTCCGCGTGGGTGGCCGAGGCCATGCCGGTGCCGGCGTAGGGGGCGTACGGGTTCACGACCCCGGCGTACCGGCCCGCCTGGGCGCTCGTGAACTGCGGGAACCGCGCCGGCGGCAGGGAGTCGGAGGTGACGGTGAAGGCACCGGCGGAGTCGAGCGGGTTGCCGGGGCTGCCCGCGGCGTCACCGAGGCCGCCCCGGGCGCCGGTGAGGGTGCCCGCGCCGGTGAAGCCGGTCGGGGCCGTGACCGTGGCCCGGCTGTAGGCGCCCAGGGAGTACTGGCTGAAGTCGTCGGTGAGGGCCCGCCCGACCTGGGCCTGGCCGCCCGCCAGCTCGCCGGCCTCGATGAGCTTGCCGCCCTCGTTGAGGAAGTCGCGGACCGCCAGCTGCGTGGGGCCGCCGGGGGCTGCGGCGCCGGTGTAGTGGACGGCCGTACGGAAGTGGGAGAGCACGCCGAGGGGGTGCGGGGCGCCCTGGACGGCCACGTCCCACACGGCGGCGGACTTCCCGTTGGCGCGCAGCGCGTCGACGTAGCGCTGGGCATACCGGGCCTTCGCGCCCTCCTCGGCGATCACCAGCACGTCCGCGCGGGGGCGTTCGGCCACGGTGTAGGTGAAGTGTTCGCTGGAGACGGTCGTGCCGTGGTCGCGGCCGGTGAACCAGACCTCGACCTCGTCCCCGGGCCTGGCGCCGCCCACCTTCGCCCGGTAGGCGTCGAACCAGTTGTCGTCCTCGCCGCCGTAGACGTCGCCGCCCTTCCAGGCCCTGAGCTCCTCGTCGTGCGTACGGCCGCCGTTGACGCGGAAGTTGAGCCGCTTGTCCTTCAGGGCCTTGCGGGCGGTGACGGAGACCGTCTGGTCCTCGCCGCGGGCCGCGTAGGAGGTGGTGAAGGGGTCGGGGGTGAAGTCGGCCGCGTGCAGCCCGACGGAGGAGGAGGGCTGGTCGGGGTGGGCGGCGCTCTCCCCGACGGACAGGGCGAAGGGGACGTTCTTGGCGAACTCCTGCTGGATCAGCTTCTCGTCGTCGGGGAAGTTGAACCCGGACGCGCAGTCCTCGGGCTTCCACCGGTCGTCCGGGTCGATCCGGGAGGCCGTCTGGCAGGTGGTCATCTCCGGGGTGAACATCATGACGCCGTTGGCGTTGGCGGCGTGCCCGTCGGCCTCGCCGTTGGTCGTGTACAGCTCGGAGGAGAGCTGCGGGTAGTAGCCGGGGACGGCCGGGTGCTCCGGGGTGCCGGCGAGTGCCTTGTAGGCGACGTCGTCCGGGGTGGGGGTGGCGACCTGCCAGCCCACTCCGTACAGCAGCAGCTCGGAGGCCGAGTGGTAGTTGATCGCGTACCGGAAGCCGACGCGCTTCTCGAAGGAGTCGAGGGCGACGGTCTCGGGCTCGGACTGGGCGCGGGGGCCGCGGTAGGTCTCGCTGGAGGGGTTCGGGGAGGAACCCTCGTCGTCCCAGCCCCACTTGTAGGCGAAGTTGCGGTTGAGGTCGACGCCGTCCTCGGCGGTGATCCTTCCGTCGCCGTTGTTGTCGCGGAGGTTCTTGCGCCACAGGCGGGCGCTGTCGGAGGTGAAGGTGTAGTCGTAGCCGTCGGGGTTGGCCGAGAGCAGGAACCACAGCTCGGTGGAGTCCACCAGCCGGGTGATGCGGGGGTCCTTGCCGTAGTTGTCCAGGGTGTGGTGCATCAGCCGCCGGGTCATCTCGGGGGTGATCCACTCCCGGGCGTGCTGGTTGGACATGTAGAGCACGGAGGGCTTGTCGCCGTCGCGGGTCCTTCCGGCGTCCTTGGTGACCTTCAGGGCGAGGATGTCCTTGCCCTGGAGGGTCTTGCCGAGGGAGACGACCTTGGTCAGGCCGGGGTTCTGCCGCGCGGTGCGCAGGATCTCCTCCTGGAGGCCGCCCTTGCCGCTGTAGGGGCGGAAGACGCCGTCCCCGGCGGCCTTGGCCTTGGCCAGGGCCTGGGCGGAGACCTTGCGCTCGGCGAGCTTGACGCCCTGCGCGGCGAGTTGCTCGGCCTGGGCGCCGGTGAGGAAGAGCTCGGCCTTCGCGGTCCCGGTCGCGGGCGCCCGTTCGGTGAGCTCGTGGGCGTCCTGGCCGGCGGCGAGGACGAGCGGGACCTGCTCGCGGGTGAGGTCGGCGTCGTAGACCCGTACCCCGTCGGCGCCGGGGGCGCCGGAGGCGGGCCGGGCCTGGGCCGCCGCGGGGAGTGCGGCCAGTGTGGTTCCGAGGAGGAGTGCGCTTGCCGCGAGGATCGTTCTCGCGCGTTGCCTCATGTGCCCCCCTGGGCGTCGTCGGCCACGAAAGCGTGCGGGGGCCAGGCTCACGATCCGGCGATGCCCATGTCAATGGGGCGTACCGGGGCGCCGGGGCGGATTCAGCCGCGTGGACGCCCCCCGGCAGCCGGGGGGAGGAACGGAAAAGGGGCGGGGCGGCGCCCGAAGGCAACCGCCCCGCCCCTGCCCGGGGTGCGCTAGCCGGCCATGTTGTCGGCCAGTTCCTCGCTGAGGTCGAGGTTGGACTCGGTCCCCGGGATGCCCAGGTCCTGGGCCCGCTTGTCGGCCATCGCCAGCAGGCGCCGGATCCGGCCCGCGACGGCGTCCTTGGTCAGCGGCGGGTCGGCGAGCGCGCCGAGTTCCTCCAGGGACGCCTGCTTGTGCTCCATGCGCAGCCGGCCGGCCGCGGCGAGGTGCTCGGGGACCTCCTCGCCGAGGATCTCCAGGGCGCGCTGGACCCGGGCTCCGGCGGCCACCGCGGCCCGCGCCGAGCGGCGCAGGTTGGCGTCGTCGAAATTGGCGAGGCGGTTGGCGGTGGCGCGGACCTCGCGCCGCATCCGCCGCTCCTCCCAGGCCAGCACCGACTCGTGCGCGCCGAGGCGGGTCAGCAGGGCGCCGATCGCGTCGCCGTCGCGGACGACGACCCGGTCCACCCCGCGCACCTCGCGCGCCTTGGCGGCGATGGAGAGCCTCCGGGCGGCGCCCACCAGGGCCAGGGCTGCCTCGGGGCCGGGGCAGGTGACCTCCAGGGAGGAGGACCGGCCCGGCTCGGTGAGGGAGCCGTGGGCCAGGAAGGCACCGCGCCAGGCCGCCTCGGCGTCGCAGGTCGCGCCGGAGACCACCTGCGGGGGAAGCCCGCGGATGGGGCGGCCCCGGCCGTCGACCAGGCCCGTCTGGCGTGCCAGCTGGTCCCCGCCGGCGACGACCCGTACGACGAAGCGGCTGCCGCGCCGCAGCCCGCCCGGGGCCATGACCACCAGGTCGGAGGAGTGGCCGAAGATCTCCAGGATGTCCTTGCGCAGTCTCCGCGCGGCGATCCCGGTGTCCAGTTCCGCCTCGATGACGATCCGGCCGCTCACCAGGTGGAGTCCGCCCGCGAACCGAAGGATCGCCGAGACCTCCGCCTTCCTGCAGCAGGTCCGGGTGACGGGGAGGCGGGAGATCTCATCCTTCACCGCAGGCGTCATCGCCATGGGCCGATCCTTCCATGCATCCGAAAAATACGGTCGTACGCGGCGGCCAGCAGCTCCGGGTCGTGCTTCGGAGAGCCTCCCCCAGAGCCTTCGGCCTGGGAGGTGCCCCCAAGCCAGGCCACTGGAGCCAGCTCGACCGCCGCACCGAACCGCTTCGCGGCATCGGCGAGGGACTCGCGGTCGGGCACGGCGGCCTCGTCGGCCAGCACCACGTCCAGGGCGAGTTTAGGGGCGTGTCGGGCCAAAACCTCCAAATGACGCTGCGGAGAGAAGCCCTCTGTTTCGCCCGGCTGGGGGGCGAGGTTCAAGGAGAGCACCTTGCGGGCCTTCGTCGCCACCAGCGCGTCGAGCAGCTCCGGCACCAGCAGGTGCGGGATGACGGAGGAGAACCAGGACCCCGGCCCGAGCACCACCCAGTCGGCGTCGAGCACGGCGGCGACGGCCTCCGGCACGGCCGGCGGGTCGCTCGGCACCACCTGGACGGAGAGCACCTCGCCCGGTGTCAGGGCGACGGTGGCCTGCCCCCGGACGGTGTCCACCTCCTCCGGGCGCGCCGGATCGTGCCCCTTGACCAGGGCCTGGAGCTCCAGCGGCACCGCCGACATCGGCAGCACCCGCCCCTGCGCCCCGAGCAGCCTGCCCACCAGGTCGAGGGCCTGGACGGGGTCGCCGAGCTGCTCCCAGAGGGCGACGATCAGCAGGTTGCCGACGGCGTGCCCGTGGAGGTCGCCCTTGGACTGGAAGCGGTGCTGGATGACCCGGGCCCAGGTCTGGCCCCAGTCGTCGTCCCCGCACAGCGCGGCCAGCGCCTTGCGCAGGTCGCCGGGGGGCAGCACGCTCAGCTCCTCGCGGAGCCGTCCGCTGGAGCCGCCGTCGTCGGCGACGGTGACCACCGCGGTGAGCTCCCCGGTGATCCGGCGCAGGGCGGCGAGGGAGGCCGACAGGCCCATGCCGCCGCCGAGGGCGACGACCTTGGGCGCGACCACCTTGGCCGCCCCGCGGCGGCCGGCGCGGCCCGTGCCGTCCTCGCCCGTGGCGGGGTTCAGACGGCGCAGGCGGCGCAGCCGCAGGGTCCGTCCGGTCACTCGCGCCCCATGTCCCGGTGGACGACGACGGTCTCGACTCCCTCGGAGGCGAGGCGGGCGGCGAGCTTCTCGGACATGGCGACGCTGCGGTGCTTGCCGCCGGTGCAGCCGACGGCGATGGTCACGTACCGCTTGCCCTCGCGGCGGTAGCCGGCGGCGATGAGCTGGAGCAGCTCGGTGTAGCGGTCGAGGAACTCCTTGGCGCCGGGCTGGCTGAAGACGTAGCCCGACACCTCCTCGTTGAGCCCGGTGAAGGGGCGCAGTTCCGGGACCCAGTGGGGGTTGGGGATGAAGCGGCAGTCCACGACGAGGTCGGCGTCGACGGGCAGGCCGTACTTGAAGCCGAAGGACATCACGGTGGCCCGCAGCTCGGGCTCCTCGTCGCCCGCGAACTGGGCGTCCATCTTGGCGCGCAGCTCGTGGACGTTCAGGCTGGAGGTGTCGATGACCAGGTCGGCGTCGCCGCGCAGCTCGCGCAGCAGGTCCCGCTCGGCGGCGATGCCGTCCACGATGCGCCCGTCGCCCTGGAGCGGGTGCGGGCGGCGGACGGATTCGAAGCGGCGGACCAGCGCGTCGTCGGAGGACTCCAGGAAGACGATGCGCCGGGTGACGCCGCGGGCCTCCAGGTCGGAGAGGGACTCGCGCAGGGCGTCGAAGAACTGCCGGCCGCGGACGTCCACGACGACGGCGATCCGCGCCACGTTGCCCTGGGAGCGGGCGCCGAGCTCCACCATGGTGGGGATCAGGGCCGGCGGCAGGTTGTCGACGACGAACCAGCCGAGGTCCTCCAGGCACTTGGCCGCCGTGCTGCGGCCGGCTCCGGACATACCGGAGATGATCACCAGCTCGGGGATGGCGGCCTCGGCGTTGTCGCCGGACTCCGCTGTCGTGCCCGTACTCACCTGTGCTCCGTCTCGGTCGTGCTCGGTCTCGTGCTCGGTCATTGCTCGGTCCCCCGTTCGGACGCAGGCCCCGCGGGCGCGGGGGCCTCGTCCTCAATGATCTCTCCTGTCGCCGTGTTGACGGCAGGACCAGCGGGAACGGCCTGGGCGAGGGCCGCCGCCACGGTCTCGGCCGTCTTGCGGCCTATGCCGGGGACCTCGCAGATCTGGTCGATTGTCGCCTGTCTCAGCTTCTTCACCGAACCGAAGTGCTTCACGAGGGCCTGCCTGCGGCTCTCGCCGAGGCCGGGCACCTCGTCCAGCGGTCCCGCCTTGAGGCGCTTCCCGCGCTTGTTGCGCTGGTACTGGATGGCGAAGCGGTGGGCCTCGTCCCGTACGCGCTGGAGCAGGTAGAGGCCCTCGCTGGTGCGGGGCAGGACGACGGGGTCGTCCTCGCCGGGCAGCCAGACCTCCTCCAGCCGCTTGGCGAGGCCGCACACGGCGACGTCGTCGATGCCGAGCTCCTCCAGGGCCCGCTGGGCGGCCGCCACCTGGGGCCGGCCGCCGTCGACGACGACGAGCTGCGGCGGGTAGGCGAACCGCTTGGGGCGGCCGTCGTCCTCGGGCTCGCCGTCCTCGGGGGACCACTCCCCCGTCTTCAGCTTCTCCTGGAGGTAGCGCTTGAAGCGCCGCGAGACGACCTCGTGCATGGACCGGACGTCGTCCTGCCCCTCGAAGCCCTTGACCTGGAACCTGCGGTACTCGCTCTTGCGGGCGAGCCCGTCCTCGAAGACGACCATGGACGCGACGACGTCCTCGCCCTGGAGGTGGGAGATGTCGAAGCACTCGATGCGCAGGGGCGCCCCGTCGAGCTCCAGGGCCTCGGCGATCTCCTCCAGGGCGCGGGAGCGGGTGGTGAGGTCGCTGGCGCGCTTGGTCTTGTGCAGGGCGAGGGACTGCTGGGCGTTGCGGTGGACGGTCTCCATGAGGGACTTCTTGTCCCCGCGCTGGGGGACGCGCAGGCTGACCTGTGCGCCGCGCCGCTCGGCGAGCCACTGCCCGAGCGCCGCCGCGTCCTCGGGCACGACGGGGACGAGGACCTCCTTGGGCACGCTCTCGCCGCTCTCCTCCCCGTAGAGCTGCTGGAGGGCGTGCTCGACGAGCCCGGCGGTGTCGACGGCCTCGACCTTGTCGGTGACCCAGCCGCGCTGTCCGCGGACCCGGCCGCCGCGTACGTGGAAGATCTGGACGGCCGCTTCGAGCTCGTCCTCGGCGACGGCGATCAGGTCGGCGTCGGTGGCGTCGGCCAGGACGACGGCGTTCTTCTCCATGGCCCGGCGCAGGGCCCCTATGTCGTCCCGCAGCCGGGCGGCCTTCTCGTACTCCATCTCCTCGGCGGCGGCGTGCATCTCCTTCTCCAGCCGGGAGAGGTAGGCGCCGGTGCGGCCGGCCATGAAGTCGCAGAAGTCCTCGGCGAGTTCGCGGTGGTCCTCGGGGCTGATCCGGCCGACGCAGGGCGCCGAGCACTTTCCGATGTAGCCGAGCAGGCAGGGCCGCCCGATCTGGGCGGAGCGCTTGAACACGCCGGCGGAGCAGGTGCGCACCGGGAAGACGCGCAGCATGAGGTCGACGGTCTCGCGGATCGCCCAGGCGTGCCCGTAGGGGCCGAAGTAGCGCACGCCCTTCTTCTTGGGGCCGCGCATGACCTGTACGCGGGGGTACTGCTCGTTCAGCGTGACGGCGAGGGAGGGGTAGCTCTTGTCGTCCCGGTACTTCACGTTGAACCGGGGGTCGTACTCCTTGATCCAGGAGTACTCCAGCTGGAGCGCCTCGACCTCGGTGGAGACCACGGTCCACTCGACGGAGGCGGCCGTGGTGACCATGGTGGCGGTGCGGGGGTGCAGCCCGGCGAGGTCCTGGAAGTAGCTGGCCAGCCGTTGGCGCAGGCTCTTGGCCTTCCCGACGTAGATCACCCGTCGGTGCTCGTCGCGGAACTTGTAGACCCCAGGGGAGTCGGGAATCTCCCCGGGCTTGGGTCGGTAGCTGGAAGGGTCGGCCATGCCGCCCACCCTACTGTCGCCCTCCGACAACCAAGGGCACCCCGCCTCCGCCACATCGGGCCCCGCCGGCGTTTGAGGCGACCCGCCCACCCCAGCCGAATCCAGCCCCGCCGGCGTTTGAGGCGACCCGCCCACCCCAGCCGAATCCAGCCCCGCCGGCGTTTGAGGCGCGGGGGTCTGGGGGCGGAGCCCTCAGGGAACGGTGGAAGGGCGGGCAGGGGACCAAGCCCCGCAGGGCCCGCACCGACCACCGGCCGGTCCGGACCCTGCGGGAGAGACCCTCAAGCGGTACGGCGCCGCCAAAGCAGGACACCGGCCCCCAGGGCCAGCACCCCGGCCCCGCCGGCGAGCACGACCGTGTCCCCGGAGCCGGAACCGGCGGCGGGCGCCGCCGAGGCGAAGCCGCCGGCCAGCCCCCGCTCGGCATACGCGGACCCCGGCAGCTTGTCCCCGTACGCCGCGGCGACCCGCGCCCGGTACGCCCCGAGCGAGACCCCGCCCGGGCCCACGGCCCGTACGGCGTCCTCGTCCAGCGGCAGCACCCGCTGGCCCCCGGCGACGTACCACGCGTCGATCTGCGGCTCCCGGAACACGGTGCCCCCGGGCAGCTTCTCCTCCCCGAGCCGCGCGTAGCGGAACTCGTCGTCGCCGGTGGCGATGTTCACCACCTCCCAGCCGGACCCCGTCCTGGCGGTCCACAGCGCGGCCTTCTGCCCGTCGGAGGAGACGGCCTCGCTCGCCAGGAACTCCACCCGGGCCACCGCGGCCCCGGCCTTCCCCGCGACGAACTCCGGCGCCAGGTAGCTCACCGGGATGGCGTCCCCCTCGATCCGGGGCCGGGCCCCGGCCACCGACACCTTGCCCTCGCGGGCGAAGAACCGGGACAGGGTCGCCAGGGTGTCCGGCGCGGCAGCGGCCTGGTGCGCGGCGGCCCGGATCTCGGCGGTGGCGCTCTGCGGCTGCGGCACGGGCGCCGCCGAGGCGGACCCGGCCAGGGCGGCGACGAGGGCGGCGGCCGCGAGGGCCGCGGCGGCGACGCGAGCGGTCATGGCGGTCACGCCCCGATCCGGTAGAGGGAGTGGGTCCAGGAGAAGGTGTTGTTGTCCACGTACCAGGCGTGGGAGGCCCAGTTGTAGCGGTCGCTGGAGGGCCAGGGGTCGCCCCAGTAGACCCAGCTGCTGGCGGTGTCGTACCCGTAGAGGACGTGCATGTGGCCGCCGCCGCCCGACCACTGGATCCGCGTCTCCACGGGCCGGTCGGCGTTGATCTCGTTCTGCACGGTGGAGTACTGGAGCCAGCCGGTGACGTAGCTGCCGGAGTTGATGCCGGCCCAGCGCAGCGCGGTCTGGACGTTGCCCAGCGTGGCCTGGTTGTTGGGGCACTCGGTGCCCTGCTGGCGGTTGAAGGCGGCGTTGCAGAACTGGTTCTGGCTGTAGGAGCGGCCGAACCAGGTGGCGACGGTGTTGCCGCTGGCGGCCCAGCACCAGTTGCTCTTCTGCTGGGCCTGCATGGTGATGTCGAGCCGCTTGTACGAGAGCGCCGAGGGGGCGGCGCCCGCTCCGGCGGCCGGGGCGGCGGTGGCGGTACCGGCACCCGGGCCGAAGGCCAGCAGGACGAGCAGCAGGGCGGACAGGAACGAGGCGGCCGGGATGAGCCGCTCTCTTGTGTTGCGCATCGCGTTCCTCCCGAGGTGGGGACTCAGGTGTGGGGTGGAGGAGCGCGTCCGGACGCTGTGGAGGAGCATCAGGGAGTTGTCGCGATCAGGTCAACACGCTTCAATACGCGGTGACATTGCAGTGTGAACGGTGGGGCTGCGGTGTGAACGGATGCCCCCGTTCCACCTGGTCTCCCCGAACCACGGCCCGGCCCCCCACCCCGGCGCGTGTGAACGTTCACAGAGGAGAGTCGCCATGCTGCCGACCGGCGGCACGTCAGGCACGGCGGACCCGGCCGGCGCGACGGACGCCACGGAAGCCACGGACGCCACGGACGCGGCGGATCTCAGCCGGCTGCTCCGCACCGGCCCCTTCCACCTCGCCCTGCGCGCCGCCCTGGCCGCCCGCGGGCTGCCCCTGCACCGGGTGCAGCACCGGCTCGGGGCCCGCGGCATCAAACTCGGGGTCACCAGCCTCAGCTACTGGCAGCAGGGCGCCCGGCGCCCGCGCCACCGGGAGTCGCTGCGGGCGGTCTCCGCCCTGGAGGAGATCCTGGAGCTGCCCCGGGGCTCCCTCCTGCGCCTGCTGGCCGACCCGGAACCCGGCGCCGGCCCCGCCCGCCCGGCCGCCCGGCCCTACCGGGCCCTGATCAGCGCCGGTGCGGCGGTGGAGCGGCTGCTGGCGGCGATGGAACTCCCGGCGGACGGCGGCCTGCACACGGTCGGCCACCACGAGCGGGTCCGGATCGGCCCGGAGGGAGAGCTGCGCACGCGCGAGTCGCAGCAGATCGTCCGGGCCCACCGCGACGGGATCGACCGCTACCTGGCCGTCCACCACGGCGACCCCGGCTGCGACGCGGCCCGGGTGGCGGTGACGGCGTACGAGAACTGCCGTACGGGCCGGGTGCGCAGCCATCCGGAGGCCGGGGTGGTGGTGGCGGAGCTGCTCTTCGACGCGCGGCTGCGGCGCGGGGACACGTACGTCTTCGGCTACGGGATCGAGGACGGCACCGGCCCCCGCAGCACCGAGTACGTCCGCGGCTTCACCTACGCGGGCGGCCAGTACATGCTCCAGGTCCGCTTCGACGAGGCGGCCCTGCCCGTCCGCTGCCACCGCTTCGCCCGTACCTCCCCGGCGGCCCCCCGCACCCGCCTGTCCGACCTCACCCCGAGCGGCCGCCACCGGGCCGTCCACCTGGTGGAAGAGGCGGTCCGCCCGGGGATCCTGGGCATCGGCTGGGAGTGGGGGTAGCGGGCGGCTGCCGCGGCTCAGCCCGCGATCAGCTTGCCGTTCTCCGCCTTGACGGGGACGGCCGGGAGCGGGTCGGAGGCCGGGCCGCGCAGCACCTTGCCGGTGGTGACGTCGAAGCGGCTGCCGTGGCAGGGGCAGTTGCCCTCACCCTTGTCGATTTTGTCGAGGACGCAGCCGGCGTGCGTGCACTGGGCGCTGAACGCCTTGTACTGGCCCTCCGCCGGGCAGCTGACGACGAGCTTGTGCTCGCGGAACAGCTTCGCGCCGCCGACGGGAACCTCGGTCGCGGCGCCCAGCTCGACCGGCTCCTTCGGCACGGCGGGGCCGCCCGCGCCACCGCCCTCACCGCCGGCCGAGCAGGCGCTGAGCGCCGCCCCCGCGCCCACGGCCCCGGCGAGCGCGGCGGCGCCCTTGAGGACGGTACGGCGGGCGGCGGGCTGGGACGCGGTCATGCGGTTCTCCTGGCGCGAGGGGACGGGCCCCGGGCGGGGCCCACCCGACGATACCGGCGACCGATGGGGTAGCTTCCCCCGCGTGATCGTCGTCGGTGGAGAAGCCCTGATCGACCTCGTGCCCCTGGCGCAGCCGCCCGGCGCGCTGCTGCCCCGGCCCGGGGGCGGACCGTACAACACCGCCCTGGCGCTGGGCCGGCTGGGGGCCCCGGTGGCCTTCTGCTCCCGGGTCTCGGCGGACGGCTTCGGCGAGAGCCTGCTGGCCGGGCTGCGGGCCGCCGGGGTGGACCTCTCGCTGGTGCAGCGCGGGCCCGAGCCGACCACCCTGGCCGTGCCCTCGCTGGCGCCGGACGGCTCGGCCTCGTACGGGTTCTACGTCGAGGGCACCGCCGACCGGCTGTTCGCCCTGCCGCCCGCGCTGCCGCCCGGGGCGCGGGCCCTGGCGCTGGGCACCTGCTCACTGGTGCTGGAGCCGGGTGCGAGCGCGTACGAGGCCCTGCTGCGGCGGGAGTCGGGGCGCGGGCTGCTGACCCTGCTCGACCCCAACATCCGCCCGGCGCTGATCACGGACCCGGCCGGCTACCGGGAGCGGTTCCTGCGCCGGCTGCCGTACGTCTCGGTGCTGAAGCTGTCCGAGGAGGACGCGGACTGGCTGGGCGGGCGGCCCGTGGACTGGCTGGCGGCGGGCCCGTCGGCCGTGGTGCTGACCCGGGGCGCGGCCGGTCTGACGGTGTGGACCTCCGACGGCGCCGAGCACCGGGCGGCGGGCCGTCCGGTGGCCGTCGTGGACACGATCGGCGCGGGCGACACCGTCAACGCGGCGCTGCTGCACCGGCTGGCGGGGGCGGCGGACCCCGGTGCGGTGGACTGGCCCGACACCCTCGCCTTCGCCGCCCGCGCCGCCGCGCTGACCTGCACCCGGGCCGGCTGCGAACCGCCGTACGCGGACGAGCTCGGCCTCAGCCGATAGCGGCCCACAGCGTCCGGGCGAGCGCCGGGGCGAACTCCTCCACCGGCTGGACCACCTCGGCGCCGGAGAAGTGCAGGAAGAAGGCCCGCTGGAAGCAGGCGCCGAGCAGCAGCGCGGCGGCGGCGCGGGGGTCGGCGTCCGCCCGGAGCCGGCCCGCGCCGAGCTCCCGGCGCAGCCGTCCTTCGAGGGCGTCGAGCACCACGTGCGGGCCGGCGCCGATCTCCTGGACCCCCTCGCGGTGGCGGGTGAGCAGGGCGGGCTCGGCGAACAGCGAGGCGGCCATCGGCATGGCCTCGGCGTAGAACAGCGAGGCGTGCCGGGCGATGTCGGCCAGCGCCTCGGGGAGCGGATGCCCGCCGGGGGCCGCGTCGGCGCCGAGTGCGGCCATGAGCGGCCCGGCGTTGGGGGTGCGCTCCATGAGCACGCGGACGAACAGCTCTTCCTTGTTGGCGTAGTGCTTGTAGAGCGCCGCCTCCGAGCAGCCGGCCTCGCGGGCGATGGCCTTGGTGGTGGTGTTGGCGAGGCCGATGGTGCGCATGAGGGTCTCGGCGGCGTCCAGGAGCCGCTCGGCGGCGGGCCGGGTTGACTTGGGGGTGGGCATTCACTCACCCTAGTGGACACCGGGGTGAGTGAATACTCACCAACCTATTCATCCTCTCGACGGGGGCCAACGATGAAGATCACGGTGTTCGGGGCGACGGGGGGCGTGGGCCGCGAGGTGGTCCGGCAGGCCCTTGCGGCGGGCCACGGGGTGACGGCGGTCGTCCGCGACCCCGCGCGGCTGGGGGTGCCGGCGCAGGAGCGGCTGCGGGTGGCGGTGGTGAAGGACCTGACGGACGAGTCGGCCCTGCTGCCGGTCCTGGCGGGGCAGGACGCGGTGGTCTCGGCGCTCGGGGCGGCCGGCAACAAGCAGGCCCGGCTGCGGCCCGTCGCCGGGCCGGCCCTGCGGTCGGTCGTCGCGGCGATGGAACGGGCCGGGGTCGCGCGGCTGGCGGCGGTCAGCGCGGCGCCGCTGGGGCCGCACGCGGAGGGGGACGGGGTGCTGCTGCGGAGGGTGGGCTACCCGCTGCTGAAGTGGGCGCTGCGTGACGTGTACGCGGACCTGGGGGTCATGGAGGCCGCCATCGCCGCGAGCGGACTCCGCTGGACGGTGATCCGCCCGCCCCGCCTCCTGAACCGCCCCGGCACCGGCCGCTACCGCCGCGCCCTCGACGCCAACGTCCCGGCCGGCCGCGTCATCGCCCGCGCGGACGTGGCGACAGCCCTCCTGGACACCCTGTCCGACCCCACGACGGCGGGCCACGCGGTGGGCGTCGCCGCGTAGCCCCTGGCCGGCCGTGGCCGGGGCGCCGCTGCGCGGGGCCGGTCCCCTACCCACCCTTCGCCCGCTCCCTGGGGCTCCGCCCCAGACCCCGCGCCTCAAACGCCGGCGGGGCTATTCGGTCGCCGGCGTTTGAGACGCGGGCGCGGTAGCGCCGTGTGGTGAGCCGCACCGGCACCTGAGGTGGAAACGGAGAAAGGGCGGGGCGGGGAGACAGCCCGCGCAGCGGCCCCCCGGCCCCGCCCCGGGACCGGCTACGCCTTGCGCCGCGCGGCGGCCCGCTTCGCCGGGGCCGCGGCGGCCTTCTTCCGCGTACGCCGCGCCGCCGGCACGGGCGCGGCGTCAGAGATCCGCTCCGCCCCCAGGATGTCCCGCAGGAACTTGCCCGTGTGGCTCGCCCCCACCGACGCGACCTGCTCCGGCGTGCCCTCGGCGACCACGAGACCGCCCCCGTAACCGCCCTCGGGCCCCATGTCCACGACCCAGTCCGCCGTCTTGATGACATCCAGGTTGTGCTCGATGACGATCACCGAGTTCCCCTTGTCCACCAGCCCCGACAGCACCTTGATCAGCTTCGAGATGTCCTCGAAGTGCAGACCGGTCGTCGGCTCGTCCAGCACGTACACCGTCCGCCCCGTCGACCGCTTCTGCAGCTCCGAGGCCAGCTTCACCCGCTGCGCCTCACCGCCCGACAGGGTCGGCGCCGACTGCCCGAGACGGACGTAGCCCAGGCCGACCTCGGTCAGCGTCTTCAGGTGCCGGGCGATCGTCGGGACCGCCTCGAAGAACTCCAGTGCCTCCTCGATCGGCATGTTCAGGACTTCCGCGATGGACTTGCCCTTGTAGTGGACCTCCAGGGTCTCCCGGTTGTACCGGTCGCCGTGGCAGACCTCGCACGGGACGTACACGTCCGGCAGGAAGTTCATCTCGATCTTGATCGTGCCGTCGCCGGAGCAGTTCTCACACCGGCCGCCCTTGACGTTGAAGGAGAAGCGGCCCGGCAGGTAGCCGCGCACCTTCGCCTCCATCGTCTCCGCGAACAGCTTGCGCACATGGTCGAAGACGCCCGTGTACGTCGCCGGGTTGGACCGCGGCGTCCGGCCGATCGGCGACTGGTCCACATGCACGACCTTGTCGACGAGGTCGTCGCCCTCCACCCGGGTGTGGCGGCCCGGCACCGACCGGGCGCCGTTCAGCTCGCGCGCCAGGTGCGTGTACAGGATGTCGTTGACCAGCGTGGACTTGCCGGAGCCGGACACGCCCGTGACCGCCGTGAGCACGCCCAGCGGGAAGGACACGTCGATGTCCCGCAGGTTGTTCTCCTTGGCTCCGTGGACCGTGAGCCGGCGCTTCGGATCCACGGGACGGCGTACGTCCGGCAGCGGGATGGACTTCTTGCCGGACAGGTACTGGCCGGTCATGGACTCGGTGTTCTTCAGCAGCTCCTTCAGCGAGCCGCTGTGCACCACCTTGCCGCCGTGCTCACCGGCGCCGGGGCCGATGTCCACGACCCAGTCGGCCACCTTGATGGTGTCCTCGTCGTGCTCGACGACGATGAGCGTGTTGCCCATGTCCCGCAGCCGTACCAGCGTCTCGATCAGCCGGTGGTTGTCGCGCTGGTGGAGGCCGATGGACGGCTCGTCCAGCACGTACAGCACGCCGACCAGGCCGGAGCCGATCTGCGTCGCCAGGCGGATGCGCTGGGCCTCGCCGCCCGAGAGGGTGCCGGCGGCGCGGTTGAGCGAGAGGTAGTCCAGGCCCACGTCGACCAGGAAGCGAAGCCGCTCGTTGACCTCCTTGAGGACCCGCTCGGCGATCTTCTTGTCGCGGGCGTCCAGCTTCAGCCGGCCCAGGAAGTCGGCGCACTCGCTGATCGACATCGCGGCGACCTCGGCGATGGACCGCTCCATCACCGTCACCGCGAGGACGATCGGCTTGAGCCGGGTGCCCTCACAGGTCGGGCAGGGCACCTCGCGCATGTAGCCCTCGAAGCGCTCGCGGCTGGCGTCGCTCTCGGACTCCGAGTGCCGCCGCTTGACGAACGGGACGGCGCCCTCGAAGGCGGTGGTGTACGCGCGCTCACGGCCGTACCGGTTGCGGTAGCGGACCTCGATCTGGGTCTTGTGCCCGTACAGCAGGGCCTTCTTGGCCCGCTGCGGCAGCCCGGCCCACGGGATGTCGGTCCGGAAGCCCAGCTCCGCGGCGAGCGCGCCGACCAGCCGCTGGAAGTAGTCCTTGGTGTGCCCGAGCGACCACGGCGAGACCGCGCCCTCGTCCAGCGACTTGTCCTCGTCCGGGACGATCAGCTCCGGGTCCACCTCCATGCGCGTACCGATGCCCGTGCACTCGGGGCAGGCGCCGAAGGGGGAGTTGAAGGAGAAGGAGCGCGGCTCCAGCTCCTCGAAGGAGAGGTCGTCGTAGGGGCAGTAGAGGTGCTCGGAGAACATCCGCTCACGCTCGGGGTCGTCCTCGGCGAGGTCGACGAAGTCCAGGATGACCATGCCGCCGGAGAGGCCGAGCGCGGTCTCGACGGAGTCGGTGAGCCGGCGCTTGGCGCTGTCCTTGACGGTGAGGCGGTCGATGACCACCTCGATGGTGTGCTTCTCCTGCTTCTTCAGCGTGGGCGGCTCGGAGAGCTGGACGGTCTGGCCGTCCACCCGGGCGCGGCTGTAGCCCTTGGTCTGGAGGTCGGCGAAGAGGTCGACGAACTCGCCCTTGCGCTCGCGGACCAGCGGGGACAGCACCTGGAAGCGGCTGCCCTCGGGGAGCGCGAGGACCTTGTCGACGATCGCCTGCGGCGACTGCCGGGAGATCGGGCGGCGGCACTCGGGACAGTGCGGCTTGCCGATGCGGGCGAAGAGCAGGCGGAGGTAGTCGTAGACCTCGGTGATGGTGCCGACGGTGGAGCGGGGGTTGCGGGAGGTGGACTTCTGGTCGATCGAGACGGCCGGGGAGAGGCCCTCGATGAAGTCGACGTCGGGCTTGTCCATCTGCCCCAGGAACTGGCGGGCGTACGACGAGAGCGACTCGACGTAGCGGCGCTGGCCCTCGGCGAAGATCGTGTCGAAGGCCAGGGAGGACTTGCCCGAGCCGGAGAGTCCGGTGAAGACGATGAGGGAATCGCGGGGCAGGTCGAGCGAGACGTTCTTCAGGTTGTGCTCGCGAGCGCCACGAACGATGAGACGGTCGGTCACGCCGGTCCGCACCTTTCTTGAGTGAGCGGGGGCACGGGCCCCGGCTGTCCAGGGTATGGGGGGCGCCTCTGCGATGGAGTGGGTCTGGACTTCCGAGCGTATAGCACGCACATTCGATTTACGGCACGCCGGAGACGGCTTCACCCGATCGTGTGGCGGGGGCCTCAGGGCCACTAGGCTCGGGCCCATGACTGATCATGTGCACGACCTGGCCTCTGTACGTGAAGCCACCGACCGGCTGCTGAACGCGGTCGCGAAACTGGACAACGCCTCCCTCTCCGAGGAGTCACACCTCCCGGGCTGGACCCGCGGCCACATCCTGGCCCACCTGGCACGCAACGCCGACGCCCTCGTCAACGTCTTCGAGGGCCGCCCCATGTACGAGAGCGCCGCCGCCCGCGACGCGGACATCGAGCGCGACGCAGGCCGGCCCCTGGAAGAACACCTGACGGACCTCCGTGATTCCGCGGCCCGCTTCCTCGCCACCACCGAGCGCGATCAGGACTGGCAGCGCACGGTCGAGCTGCGCAACGGGGTCACCGACCTCGCCTCGAACGTGCCCTTCCGCCGGCTCGTCGAGGTCGAGCTCCACCACGTCGACCTGAACATCGGCTACGAGCTCTGCGACCTGCCGGAGGAGTTCGCCGACCGGGAGATCGCCTTCCTCGCCGACCGCTGGTCCGGCCGCCCCGACGTCCCCCCGGTCACCCTCCGGTTCTCCGACGGCGGGTTCGTCGCGCGCACGGGCGGCACCGAGGGCACCCCGGTGGTCCTCAGCGGCGCACGGGACGACCTGCTCGGCTGGCTGGCCGGCCGCGGCCTCAAGGGCGCCCACCTCGCCATCGAAGCCGGCGACGCCGTGCCCGAACTCCCCGCGCTCTAGGATTTGCGACATGACGTACAGCGGAGCGGTGAAGGTCGGCGGTCCCGCCGACGTACACGAACTCGCGGACCTGATGATCTCCAAGGTCGCGGTGGGTTCCATGAACAACAACGCGTACCTGCTGCGCTGCCGGGCCACCGGCGAGCAGCTCCTGATCGACGCGGCGGCCGAGCCGGACACGCTGCTGCACCTGATCGGTGACGACGGCATCGCGTCCGTCGTCACCACCCACCAGCACGGCGACCACTGGGGCGCGCTCCAGGCGGTCGTCGACGCCACCGGGGCGCGGACCTACGCGGGCGCCGAGGACGCGGAGGGCATCCCCGTCCCCACGGACGTCCCGGTCCGGGACGGGGACGTGATCACCGTCGGACGGGTCTCCCTGACCGCCCGCCACCTGGTCGGCCACACCCCCGGCTCCATCGCGCTGATCTACGACGACCCGCACGGGCACCCGCACGTCTTCACCGGCGACTGCCTCTTCCCCGGCGGGGTCGGCAACACGGGGGGCGACGCGAAGAATTTCGCCAGCCTCATCGACGACGTCGAGAACAAGCTGTTCGCGCAGCTGCCGGACGAGACCTGGGTCTACCCGGGCCACGGCAACGACACCATGCTCGGCACCGAGCGCCCCCACCTCGCGGAATGGCGCGAGCGGGGCTGGTGACCCCGAGCGCATGTGCCGCCGTCAACCTCGGGCGGCCATGCGCTCCTTCCGGTCGAACTCGACCGAACGCACGTCCTGGGGCGGCGGGGCAGGGTAGTTGCTGCACCATGCGACACCACCCCTCCCCGCCCTCCATGCTGCGGCTCGCCCTGGCCTCCCTGGTCGGGACCGCCATCGAGTTCTACGACTTCTTCGTCTACGGCACGGCCGCCGCCCTGGTGCTCGGCCCGCTGTTCTTCCCCTCGTTCTCCCCGCTGGCGGGAACCCTCGCCGCCTTCGGCACGTTCGGCGTGGGCTTCCTGGCCCGGCCGCTGGGCTCCGTCGTCTTCGGGCACATCGGCGACCGCTACGGGCGCCGTCCGGTGCTGCTGGCCTCGCTGCTGCTGACGGGCCTGGCCACGGTGGCGGTCGGCTGCGTGCCGACGTACGCCTCCATCGGCGTCGGCGCCCCCGCCCTGCTGCTCATGCTGCGCTTCCTCCAGGGGCTGGGGCTCGGCGGGGAGTGGGGCGGGGCGGTGCTGCTGACCGCCGAGCACGCCCCCGAGGGGCGGCGCGGGCTGTGGTCGAGCTTCCCGCAGATGGGCCCGGCCGCCGGCTTCCTGCTGGCCAACGGCCTGACGCTGGCACTGTCGGGCCTGCTGAGCGACGCGCAGTTCACCGCGTGGGGCTGGCGGGTACCGTTCTGGTGCGCCGGGCTGCTGGCGCTGGCCGGGCTGTGGCTGCGCCGGTCGGTGGAGGAGACCCCGCAGTTCCGGGCCCTCACCGAGACCGGCCGGCGGGCCGAGGCCCCGCTGCCGGAGGTGCTGCGCGGCCACTGGCGGCTGCTCCTGCTGACCGGCGGGGCGATGTCCGTCGGGTACGCGGTGTTCTACGCCGTCACCACCTGGTCCCTGGCCTACACCACCGGGCGCCTCGGCATGGACCGCACCCTGATGCTCGCGGTGGCGATGGCCGCCGTCCTGCTGATGGGGCTGGTGACGGCCCCGCTGGCGGCCCTCGGCGACCGCTGGGGGCGGCGTCCTCTGTGCCTGGCCGGCAGCGCGGCGTGCGCGGTGTGGATGTTCCCCTTCGTGGCCCTGCTGAGCAGCCGGGATCCGCTGCTGGTGACGGTGGCCTGCGCCGGGGCCCTGCTGGCGATGGTCCTGATGTACGCGGTGGCGGGCGCGTACCTGCCCGAGCTGTACGCCCCCCGGATCCGCTGCACCGGCGCGGCCGTCGGCTACAACCTGGGCGGTGTCGTGGGCGGCGCCCTGACCCCGGTCGTCGCGACGGCTCTCGCGGACGGCTCCGGCCCGCCGTGGGGCGTGGCGGTGTACCTGACGGCGGTGGCCCTGCTCAGCCTCGGCTGCTTCGCCCTCCTGCCGGAAACCCGCCCGTCCGCGCCCCGGCCCCCGTCCCCGCCCGCGGCGCGGGACGGCAGCGCGGCGGACGCGGCGGCGGGGGCGGCCGAAGCCGCCCCCGCCTAGCCCTCGGCACCGGACCGGATCAGGCGTCGACGCTCCGGGGCTCCGTGGCGGCGGCTTCGGCCGCCGCCTGCTTCTTCGAGGCGATCAGGCTGGTGATCGTGGTGACCACCAGGACGCCGCAGATCACGCCGAGGGAGACGGGGATGGAGATCTGCGGGACGTGCACCCCGGACTCGTGCAGGGCGTGCAGCACCAGCTTGACGCCGATGAAGCCCAGGATCACGGACAGGCCGTAGCTGAGGTGGACCAGCTTCTTGAGCAGGCCGCCGATGAGGAAGTACAGCTGGCGCAGGCCCATGAGGGCGAAGGCGTTGGCGGTGAAGACGATGTACGGGTCCTGGGTGAGGCCGAAGATGGCCGGAATGGAGTCCAGGGCGAACAGGACGTCGGTGGTGCCGATGGCCAGCATGACCACCATCAGCGGGGTCATGATCCGCTTGCCGTTGTCGCGGAGGAAGAGCTTGGTGCCGTGGTAGCGGTCGGCGACGCCGAACTTCTTCTCGACCGACTTCAGCAGGCGGTTCTCCTCGAACTCCTCTTCCTCCTCGCCCTTGCGGGCCTCCTGGATCAGCTTCCAGGCGGTGTAGATCAGGAACGCGCCGAAGAGGAAGAAGACCCACGAGAAGGTGGTGATGATCGCGGCGCCGGCGGCGATGAACACCGCGCGCAGGACCAGGGCTATCAGCACGCCGATCAGCAGGACGCGCTGCTGGAGGTGGGAGGGCACGGAGAACTTCGCCATGATCAGGACGAAGACGAAGAGGTTGTCCACGCTCAGGGACTTCTCGGTGATGAAGCCGGCGAAGAACTCCTGGGACGCCTGACCGTTGCCGAAGAACAGCAGGCCGAGGCCGAAGAGTCCGGCGAGGACGATCCAGACGACCGTCCAGATGCCCGCTTCCTTGAGCGACACGTCATGGGGCTTGCGGCCGATCAGGAAATCGGCGCCGATGAGGATGCCCAGACCGGCGATGGTCAGCACCCAGAGGGTCAACGAAACGTCCACGGTATTCACGCCTCCGGCGGATGGCTCAGCACAGGGTCAGCGTCATCGCTGCCGGAGGTCTCTTCCACCCGGGCCGCTCGGGGACCGCGGGCCGGCGCCCCGGGACCGGTGAAGGATCCGTACTGACGGGCACGCCGCGCTGGATGTGGTGGGAATACTCCCCTCCGCGAGTTCAGGGTACCCGTGGAAGGGGTGAAAGGTAAAGGGATCACCAAGGACGGACCATCGGGAAGTCATCCGCCGGTCATGGACGCCTCACGGCCGGGGGGACCGGCGGGCCCGCGCCACCCGTTCCAGTGCCTGGTCGAGGACCCGGCTGCCCCGCGGGGGCAGGTCCGGCTCGAAGGTCCAGGCGTGGTGGACCCAGGGGTCGGCGAGGTGGTGGTCCGGTACGGGCGACAGCCGCAGCAGCGAGCGCCAGAGCGGGTCCAGGAGCGGCCCGTACGCGGAGGACTCGTCGCGGTCCGCCACCATCAGCAGGTGCACGCCGGCCGACGGGCCCTCGTCGGCCAGGTAGCGCAGCTGGGTGACGGCGCGGTCGTCGAAGCCGTGCGGGAAGTCGTGGACGAGGAGCAGCTGGTCGGCCGGGTCCAGGTCCGGCGGCAGGTCCTCGGGCGCGCCGGCCCGCATCGCCATCTGGACGAGGTCCACCCGCCGGGTCAGCCTCGCGAGGGTCTCGGCCACCCCGGCGGCGCCCGCGGCGGGCGGGGCCGCCAGCACCCCGGCGCGTACCAGCGGGGCCAGGGAGGCGGAGCCCGACCCCGCCGCGTCGATGACGTGGACGGAGAACCGGCCGGCGGGGTGGACGGCGAGCAGCCGGGCGGCGTGGGCGACGGCCATGTCCATGGCGGCGCGGCGCAGCCGGTCGGTGTCCATGGCCATCGCGGCCTCGGAGCCGGTGCGGCCGTTGTCGATCCACAGGCCGCGCTCCAGCGGGAGCCGCATCAGCATGGGGATCTTCAGGCCGGGGTGCTCGGGCAGGCTGAGGTTGCCCAGGCGCAGGGCGAGGGGGCCCTCTTCGGGGGTGGTGTCCGGTCCGTGCCACACGGGGTTGTCCCAGCGGGCGTACGCGGCCGGCAGCGCGGGTTCGACGACCTCGGACTCGGCGGTGAGCTGGGCCAGGTCGCGGTCGAGGACGGCGCGGGCCTGGGCGACGAGGTCGTCGCGGCGGGCCCGGGCGGTGGCGCGGGCGTCGCCGCCGAGGCGCCGGCGCGGGTCGGCCAGGGCCTCGTCCAGCTCGCGGTCGAGGCGGGAGTCGGCGAAGTCGACGGCGCTGCGGTAGGCGGCGACGGTGCGGGCCAGGTCCTCGAACATGCCCCAGACCTGGTTGTAGAGCCGCTCGTCCATGGACCACCCGCTGGCGTCGCCGGCGACGGGGACCGGGGGCCCGTCGGGCTCGCCGGCGGGGGCCGGTGCGGGGCGGGGGGCCGGCTCGGGCGGCTCGGCGGTGGTCCGGCGCCGGCGCGGGTGGGCGTAGTCGATCCCGGGACGGGGCTCGCCGGACTCCGCCGGGGAGGGTTCGGGCGCGGCCGGCACGGGCTCGGGCACGGCCGGAGTGGGGACGGGCGCGGCCGGGGCGGGGGCGATCTCCGACGCGGCCTGGGCCGGGGCGGCCGCGGAGGGCACCGGCGCGGCCAGGTCGGCGGGCGAAGCCGGGTCGGGGTCCGCCGGGGAAGAAGCCGGGGCGGGCGCGGCCGGGGCGGTGGGCAGAGCCGCGGCGGGCGTTGCGGGGGCCGACGCGGGGGCCGCCCGGTGCAGGGCCTCGGTGGCCAGGGCTGCGGCCTGCGGTGCGGGGAGTCCCCCGTCGGCGAGGAGGGCGGCGAGCCCGCCCGCGTACCCCTGGCCGACGGCACGGACCTTCCAGGCACCCTGGCGCCGGTAGAGCTCCACGGCCACCAGGGCGGTCTCGGCGTCCAGCCCGGTGAGGGCGAAGGCGGCGAACTCGGGCCCGCCCTCCCCCGCGAGACACACCCGCGGCGGCGGTACGGCACCGAAGCGCGGGGGGCCGCCGGGCGCCAGGACGAGGAGCACGCCGATCCGGTGGACCTCCGCCGCGACGGCGTCGAGGTCGACGGTCACGGTGTGCCGGCCGGACGGCGCGCCGGACACCCGTACCCCGGGAAGCCCGGGGGCGCCCGGATGCGCCAGGGCGCCCGGGCCGCCGAGCCTGCCCTCCTCGTCGGCCAGCGAGACCAGCGCGAGCAGGGCGGTGTCCGCCGAGACACCGACCTCCACCCGGCTGTGGGACACGGGGTGGTTCTGCCCCCGGACCAGTTCGGCCGTCATCGTGCAGCCCCTCCCCCGTGCCTTCTTCTCTTGTGCGGTGCTGCTTACAGGTGCGGCAGGATCGCCGGCATCAGGTCCTGGAAGGTGCGGCCGTTGGCCGGGGTGCCGAGGGCCGTCATCTGCCAGCCGCTTCCGGCCCGGGACACCTTCGCCATGATCTGCGCGGTGTACTGGCCGCCGCCGTCGAGGGTGTAGCGGGCCAGTTCCTGGCCGTTGGTCTCGTCCACGATGCGGCAGAACGCGTTCTGCACCTCCTGGAAGGTCTGGCCGGTGAACGAGTTCACCGTGAAGACGATCGTGTCGATGTGGACCGGTACGCGCTGGAGGTCGACCAGGATGGCCTCGTCGTCCCCGCCCTGGCCGACGCCGCCGACGAGGTTGTCACCGGTGTGCCGGACCGAGCCGTCGTCGCTCTGCAGGTGCCGGAAGAACACCACGTCCACGGGCTGCTTGTCGGCGAAGAGCACCGCCGAGGCGTCCAGGTCGATCTCGCGGGTGCGCGAGCCGAACAGCCCCCGGCGCTTGGCCGCCTGCCAGCCGAGGCCCATCCGGACCGCGGTCAGCGTGCCCCCACCCTGCTTCTCCAGACTGATGGCCTGGCCCTTGGTCATGTTGACCGTCACGCGCGTCCCCTCTCCATAGCCACCCCCAGGCAGCGTGTACCTGCGGCCGTTCCCACACCCTACTGACCGCCCACGGGTCAGGCGAGGCCCGCTTCGCGCATCTGCCGGAGCTCCTTCTTCAGCTCGCCCACCTCGTCCCGGATCCGCGCCGCGACCTCGAACTGGAGCTCGGCGGCGGCCGCTCTCATCCGCTCGGTCATCTGCTCGATCAGGGCGGCCAGATCGGCGGCGGGCCGGTCGGTGAGCACCTCGGCGGCCTTGGCACCCTTGGCGCCCTTGGCCGCCTTGCCGGTCCTGGCCGCGACGGCCGTGCCGAGCGCGGGGACGGGCGCCTTGGCACCCTTGCCGTCCTTGGACTGCCGGTAGCCGGTGCCGAGCAGCTGCTCGGTGTCGAGCTCCTCGCGGGCGATGGTGGCGACGATGTCGTTGATCTTCTTGCGGAGCGGCTGCGGGTCGATCCCGTGGGCCGTGTTGTACGCGATCTGCTTCTCGCGGCGCCGGTTGGTCTCGTCGATGGCCTTCTCCATCGCCGGGGTCATCTTGTCCGCGTACATATGGACCTGGCCGGAGACGTTGCGCGCGGCGCGGCCGATGGTCTGGATGAGGGAGGTCCCCGAGCGCAGGAAGCCCTCCTTGTCGGCGTCGAGGATGGCCACCAGGGAGACCTCGGGCAGGTCGAGGCCCTCACGCAGCAGGTTGATGCCGACCAGGACGTCGTACTCGCCGGAGCGCAGCTCGCGCAGCAGCTCGATGCGGCGCAGGGTGTCCACGTCGCTGTGCAGGTAGCGGACCTGGATGCCGAGCTCCAGGAAGTAGTCGGTGAGGTCCTCGGCCATCTTCTTGGTGAGGGTGGTGACCAGGACGCGCTCGTCCTTCTCCACCCGCGCGCGGATCTCGTGCACCAGGTCGTCGATCTGGCCCTCGGTGGGCTTGACGACGACCTCGGGGTCCACGAGGCCGGTGGGGCGGATGATCTGCTCCACGAAGCCGTCGGCGCGCGAGAGCTCGTAGGCGCCGGGGGTGGCCGACAGGTAGACGGTCTGGCCGATCCGCTGCTGGAACTCCTCCCACTTCAGCGGCCGGTTGTCCAGCGCGGAGGGCAGCCGGAAGCCGTGGTCCACGAGGGTCCGCTTGCGCGAGGCGTCGCCCTCGTACATGGCGCCGATCTGCGGCACGGTGACATGCGACTCGTCGATGACGAGGAGGAAGTCCTCGGGGAAGTAGTCGATCAGGGTGTTGGGGGCCGAGCCGCGCTCGCGGTCGTCCATGTGCAGCGAGTAGTTCTCGATGCCGGAGCAGGAGCCGATCTGGCGCATCATCTCCAGGTCGTACGTGGTGCGCATGCGCAGCCGCTGGGCCTCCAGCATCTTGCCCTGCTTCTCCAGCTCGGCGAGGCGCTCCGCCAGCTCCGCCTCGATGCCGCGGATCGCCTTCTCCATGCGCTCGGGGCCTGCGACGTAGTGGCTGGCGGGGAAGACGTACAGCTCGCGGTCCTCGCTGATGATCTCGCCGGTCAGCGGGTGCAGGGTGGACAGGGCCTCGATCTCGTCACCGAACATCTCGATGCGGACGGCCAGTTCCTCGTAGACCGGGAAGATCTCGATGGTGTCCCCGCGCACCCGGAAGGTGCCCCGGGTGAAGGCCACGTCGTTGCGGGTGTACTGGATGTCGACGAAGCGGCGCAGGAGCTGGTCGCGGTCGATCTCCTCGCCCACCTTGAGGGGGACCATGCGGTCCACGTACTCCTGCGGGGTGCCGAGGCCGTAGATGCAGGACACGGAGGCGACGACGATCACGTCACGCCGGGTGAGCAGCGAGTTGGTCGCGGAGTGGCGCAGCCGCTCGACCTCCTCGTTGATCGAGGAGTCCTTCTCGATGTAAGTGTCCGACTGCGGAACGTAAGCCTCGGGCTGATAGTAGTCGTAGTACGAGACGAAGTACTCGACGGCGTTGTTCGGCAGGAGCTCGCGGAACTCGTTCGCCAGCTGCGCGGCGAGGGTCTTGTTCGGCGCCATCACCAGGGTCGGGCGCTGGAGCTTCTCGATCATCCAGGCGGTGGTGGCCGACTTGCCGGTGCCGGTGGCACCGAGCAGGACGACGTCCTTCTCACCTGCGCGGATGCGCTTCTCCAGCTCGGCGATGGCCGCCGGCTGGTCGCCGCTGGGCTGGTAGGGGCTGACGACCTCGAAAGGCGCCACCGTGCGTTCGATCTTCGATACGGGCCGCATGACTCCACCGTACGGCCCCCCACTGACAGGCGGGCGCCCCCACGGGCCCCGCACCCGTCCGGGGGGCCGCGCCGGGCCCGGAGAGGGGCCGGTCGGAGGGAGCGGGCCTCCTCCTTTCTGGTCCGTTTGTCGTAGTTCGGTGGCGACCCTGTGATCTTCGAGCCCATGATCGCGGTGAACGCTCCGCCGTGAAGTGCACAGCCACAACATCTGCCGCTCCGCATCCGCCTGACGCAGGAACAGGGCTCACGACCCGAGGAGAACGCACATGTACGTCCGAACCGCCGCCGTGGCGGCCGCCGCCTTCCTGGGCCTGACCTTCACCCTGCTGGGCGGTTCGGCATCGCCCGCCGCCACCGCGCCCGGCTCCGCGCCCGACTCGGCGGGGCTCCTCGGCCCCACCGTCTACGCCCACCGGGGGGCCTCCGCTTACGCCCCCGAGAACACCCTCGCCTCCATCGACCTGGCGATGCGGCTGGGCTTCACCTGGGTGGAGAACGACGTCCAGCGGACCAGGGACGGCGAGCTCGTGGTGATCCACGACGACACCCTGGCCCGCACCACCGACGCCGAGCAGGTGTTCCCCGACCGCAAGCCCTGGCGGGTCAAGGACTTCACCGCGGCGGAAATCGCCCGGCTGGACGCGGGCAGCTGGTTCGGCCCGCGCTTCGCCGGCGCCCGGGTACCCACCCTGCGGGAGTACATGGAGCGGGTCGACGGCAACCGCCAGCGGCTGCTGCTGGAGATCAAGAAGCCGGAGCTCTACCCCGGGATCGAGGAGCAGACGCTCAAGCTCCTGGGGGAGACCGGCTGGCTGGACACCCAGCACGTCTCGCGCCGGCTGGTGGTCCAGAGCTTCAGCGCCGAGTCCGTACGCGTCGTGCACCGCCTGCGCCCCGACCTGGTCACGGCCTTCCTCGGCACTCCCGCCGTGGCCGACCTCCCCCGGTACGCCGAGTTCACCGACCGGATCAACCCCTGGCACACCACCATCTCGGCCGACTGGGTGGCGGCGGTGCACGGGCTGCGCGGCGCCCACGGCAAGACCATGGAGGTGGACACCTGGATCGTGGACGACGCCCCCACGGCCCGCAAGGTGCGGGAGATGGGGGTGGACGGGATCATCACGAACGCCCCGGACGTCGTACGCGGGGCCGTGGGCAGCTACTTCTAGCTCCGGGGCGGGCCGGGCGGACGGGGCTGTCGGTGGGGCGCCGTACCGTTGAGGCGTGGACAGCACCGAGCGGCCCCGCGGGCCGCATCTCGAATGGACCGTCCTCCCCAGCGAGATCGGTCCCCTGCTCCTGGCCGCGACCCCCGAGGGTCTGGTCCGGGTGGAGTTCCATGCCGGGCCGGAGCGGGCCGGCCGGATGATCGCCGCGCTGGTCTCGCGGCTCGGCGCCGACGCCTGGCGTCCGGACCCGGGCCAGGAGGTACTGCTGGCCGAGCCGATACGCCAGCTGAAGGCGTACTTCGCCGGTTCGCTGCGCCGCTTCGAGCTGCCCCTGGACTGGCGGCTCAGCTCCGGCTTCAACCGCCAGGTGCTGCGGGAGCTCGACCGTACGGTGCCCTACGGGTCGGTCGTCGGGTACGGGGAACTGGCGGCCCGGGTGGGGCAGCCGGGCGCGGCCCAGGCCGTCGGCAACGCCATGGGGTCGAATCCGCTGCCGCTGGTGGTGGCCTGCCACCGCGTGGTGGAGAACGACGGGGGCATCGGGGGCTTCGGGGGCGGGGTGGAGACCAAGCGCACCCTGCTCGCCCTGGAGGGCGTCCTCCCGCAACCCCTCTTCTAGCCGTTCCCGGAGATGGCCGTCGCAGCCCCGTTCCCCCAGACGGTAAGGGGTGCGAGACTGCGGCGGTGCTCACTGCTGCCGCCTGCGGCCCCTCCGCCCACCGTCCCGCCCCGGACGTCGCGTCCGCGCGACCGCGACGGGGGTGTGCGGCGTGAGCGCCTCGCCCGCGACGCCGCCGGCGCCGTCCGCCCGGGGCAGCGCCCCGGCCGTCACCGCGGCCGATCTGCCCCGTATCCGGCGGCGGATCTCCACGGTGCTGATCGCCGCGCAGATGACGGGCGGTCTGGGCGTGCCCATCAGCATCGCCCTGGCTCCCGTCCTCGCCACCGAGATCAGCGGTACCGAGGCCCTGTCCGGGTTCGCCTCCACCGCCTCGGTGATCGGCACCGCGCTGGTCTCCCTCCCGCTCGCCGCCCTGACCACCGCCCGCGGGCGACGGGCAGGGCTGCTCGCGGGGTACGCGATCGGCACGCTCGGGGCGGCCCTGGTGGTCCTGGCCGCCTCGGTGAAGAGCTTCCCGCTGCTCATGCTCGGCATGGCCGCCTTCGGCGCGGCCTCCGCCGCCAACCTCCAGGCCCGCTTCGCCGCCGCCGACCTCGCCGCCCCCGACCGGCGGGCCCGCGCCATCTCGGTGGTCGTCTGGGCCTCCACCCTCGGAGCGGTGCTCGGCCCCAACCTCTCCGCCCCGGCCAGCGACAGCTTCGCCGGCACCTCCATACCCCAGACGGCGGGGCCCTTCGTCTGGGCCGCCGCCGTCTTCGTCCTCACCGCCACCCTGCTCGGCGTCCTGCTGCGGCCGGACCCGCTCCTGACCGCCCGGGCGCTGGCCGCGCCCGGGGAGGAGACCCGCCAGGGCCGCTCGCTGCGCGCCGGGGTGGCCGCCGTCAGGGCCTCGCCGCGGGCCCGGCTGGCGCTGCTGACCGTCGCGGTGTCGCACACCACCATGGTCTCGATCATGGTGATGACCCCGGTGGACCTCGGCCACCACGGGGCCGGGCTCAAGCTGGTCGGGCTGGTGATCAGCGGGCACATCGCGGGCATGTTCGCCTTCTCGCCCGTCATGGGCTGGCTCGCCGACCGGCTCGGCCGGTTCTCGGTGATCGGGCTCGCGGCCGGCCTGCTCTCGCTCGCCGCCCTGCTCGCCGGTACGGCCGGCGGGAACCACGCGCAGAGCGCGGCCGGGCTGTTCCTGCTCGGCCTGGGCTGGTCCGCCGGCATGGTCTCCGGCTCGGCGCTGCTGACCGACTCGGTGCCGCAGCCGGCGCGGGCCGCCGTCCAGGGCCTGAGCGATCTGACGATGAACGCGGCGGCCGGCGTGGGCGGCGCGGCCGCCGGCCTGGTGATGTCGCAGGCCGGCTACGGCTGGCTCAACGCCATCGGCGCCGCGCTGCTGCTGCCGATGGCGGCCCTGGCCCTGTTCACCGCGCGACGGCACCCGGCGGCCGCCACGCCGTAGCGCGCGGGCGGCCAGAACGGTCTGGACGGCCTGGACGGCCTGGACGGCCTCAGAGGTTGATGTGGTACGCCTTGCGCAGCGTCTCGTGGACGGTCCAGGTGGTCCGGTCGCCCTTGCGCAGCACGCAGGCGCTGCCGGGGCCCAGCTCCAGCGTCGCGCCGCCCTCCACCTCCACGGTGGCGCGGCCGCTGACGACCACGAACAGTTCGTCGGCCTCGGTGTCGGTGACCACCCCGGGGGTGATCTGCCAGATGCCCCGGATCTGGGAGCCGTCCCCGGACTCCCAGAGCACCTTGCCCGTCACCACCGGGGTGCCCGAGACGATCTGGCCGGGGTCGAGGTCCTCGGCCTCCAGCTCGCTGTCGGGCAGGTCCGCGACGGAGACGGCGAAGGAGGCGGGGGCGCTGTGGTCACTGGTGCTCATGGTGCGCCAGCGTAGGGCGAGCGCACCGGCCACGGGGTGATCAGAGCGTCCAGCGCGGACGCGGCGCACACGTCACTCCGTCGAGCCCGGAGGGCGGCTTCGCGCCGGAGTCGGCGGGGGCGCGTTTGCGGGTGCGCGCCCCGTGCCATGGATGGGGACATGCCACAGCACAGAACAGCCGAGGTCCCGGTCCTGTCGGAAGAGGTGCGCGAGGCGCTGGCCGCGCGCAGGCCCGTCGTCGCCCTGGAGTCGACGATCATCGCGCACGGCCTGCCCCGCCCCCGCAACCTGTCGGTGGCCCTCGAACTGGAGGACCTCGTACGGGCGGAGGGCGCCGTCCCGGCGACGGTCGCGGTGGTCGACGGAGTGGCGTACGCGGGCCTGGACAAGGCCCGCCTGGAGCGGATCGCGGCGGGCGAGGGGGTACGCAAGCTCGGCCACCGCGACCTGGCCCCGGCCCTCGCCACCGGTGCCACCGGTGCCACGACGGTCTCGGCGACGGCCTGCCTGGCGGCGCGGGCCGGGCTGCGGGTCTTCGCCACGGGCGGGCTGGGCGGGGTGCACCGCGGGTTCGCGCAGACCCAGGACGAGTCGGCGGACCTGTCCCTGCTGGCCCGTACCCGGATCACGGTGGTGTGCGCGGGGGTGAAGTCCCTCCTGGACGTCCCCGCCACGCTCCAGCGGCTGGAGACCCTCGGCGTGGCGGTCGTCGGCTACCGCACGCGCGCCTTCCCCGGGTTCTACCTGGCCGACTCCGGCGAGACGGTCGACTGGACGGTGGAGCGGCCGGAGGCGGTGGCGGAGATGATGGCCGCCCAGGACGCGGTGGCGGGCCCGGAGTCGGCCCTGGTGGTGGCCAACCCCGTCCCCCGCTCCGAGCAGCTGGACCCCGGGCTGCACGACCGCGTCCTGGCGCAGGCGCTGGCCGAGTGCGAGGAGCGCGGGATCACGGGGCAGGGGGTGACCCCGTTCCTGCTGGGGTTCCTGGTACGGGCCACGGGCGGGGCCTCGCTGGAGGCGAACCTGGCCGCGGTACGGGGCAACGTGCGGCTCGGGGCCCAGATCGCCGGGGCGTGGGCGGCCCTGGCATGACGGGACCGGGGGCGGGCGCACGGCAGTCTCCGGGGGCGGGGGCGACGGGGGCACCGCAGGCGGTGCCGGGGGCGCTGGTGGTCGTCGGGGACGTGGTCACGGATGTGGTGGCGGTGCACCAGGAGCCCCTCACCCCGGCCACCGACACCCCCGCCCGGATCCGCACCCTGCCCGGCGGCGCCGGCGCCAACGCGGCCTGCTGGGCGGCCCGTACGGGCACCGCCGAGGTACGGCTCCTCGCGCGGGTCGGCCGCGAGTCGGCGCGCTGGCACGAGCGGGCGCTGGTCGACGCGGGGGTACGGCCCCGGCTGGTGGTGGACCCGGCCGAGCCGACCGGGACGGTGGTGGCGCTGGTCGGCGCGGACGCGGAGCGGACGTTCCTGACCGACAGCGGGGCCTCGCTGCGGCTGTGCCCGGCCGACTGGGCGCCCGCGCTGCTGGACGGGGCGGCCCACCTCCACCTGTCCGGCTACCTGTTCTTCGCCGAACCCAGCAGGGAGCTGGCCCTGGTCGCGCTGCGGGCCGCGCAGACGCGCGGGGTCCCGGTCAGCGTGGACCCGGCGTCGGCGGGGTTCCTGGCCGGGCTGGGCCCCGAGACCTTCCTCACGGCGGTGGCGGGGGCCTCAGTCCTGCTGCCGAACGAGGACGAGGCCCGCCTGCTGGCCGGCGTCACGGACACCGCCCGGGCCGCGCAGGCGCTCAGCCGGCGCATCCCCCTGGTGGTGGTGACGCGGGGCACGGGCGGGGCACTCGTCGCCGAGGCCGGCCGGATCACGGCCGAGGTCGAGGCGGAACCGGCGGACGCCCTGGACACCACGGGCGCGGGCGACGCCTTCACCGGCGCCTTCCTGGCGGCCCGCCTCACCGGCGCCACCCCGGCGGCCGCGGCCCGGGCGGGCTGCCACACGGCCGCCCTCGCCATAACCCGCCTGGGCGGCCGCCCCTAGTCCTCCTGGCGGATGCCGGTCCATGCCGGGTGCCGGGGGTCGTCCGCGCGGACCAGGGCGTCCGCCGTCGACTCCGGGGCCGTCTCGCGGGCGTAGCGGGCGAAGGCCGGGAGGGTCCAGTGGTCGGCTGGGGGTGTGCGGCGGGCCAGGGCCGCTGGTGAGAGGCTGATGTGGACGCTGAGGTCGAAGGGGAACCAGTGCCCCAGCAGCAGCGGGCCGTGCACGATCAGGACGCCGCCCGGCGGGAGTTCGGCGTAGGGGCTGCGGGTGGCCCGGTCGGTCAGCGGGTCCCACAGGTCCGGCAGGACCCGTCCGCTGCCGCCGGGGTCGGTCGGCCCGAAGACCTCGCGCCACAGCGCGCCCGTGTCGTACCAGCCGCCGAGGTAGGCGTCCACGTCCTGGCGGCCGTACTCGAACCGCAGCGACGCCGGCCGCAGGAACCCCCCGGCCGCCACCACCAGCACCGACCGCCCGCGCAGCCGCAGCGCCCCGGCCAGTTCCTCCGCCAGGACACCGGTGCCGGCCGCGGGCGCCCCGTCGATGCCCACGCGCTGCCACGGGCCGCCCTGCGCGGGCGGCGCGTCGAGGTGGCCGGCGAGCCGCTCGGCCATCCGCTGCCAGGTGATCGCTTCCAGCTTCACCCGCCCATTGTCAGTGGTCGCCCGTAGCGTTTTTCACGAGGGATCACCGGTGAACAGGAGCCGGCGGCCCGACTCTTGGGGAGGGGTCTGTCATGGCTCGGGAGACGACGTACCTGGAGCTGTCGCAGGAGGACGGCGCGGCGCACAAGTTCTACGAGGTGAGCGTCGACGGCCTCGTCGTCTCCGTGCGGTACGGCCGTATCGGCGCGGCCGGACAGCTGCAGAGCTCGTCGTTCCCGACGGTGGAGAAGGCCCGGGCGGCCGCGGCCAAGAAGATCGGCGAGAAGGTCCGCAAGGGGTACGCCCCGGCGGTCCAGGGGGCCCGGGCCGCGCGGTCGGTGACGCGCCGCCAGGTGACCTCCGCCCCGTCGACGGCGCGTGCGGTGGCGCCCGTGCTGTGGCGCTTCCGCACCGGTTCCGCGGCCTTCGGCATCCATGTGGACGAGGACCGCTGCTGGGTCGGCAACCAGGCGGGCGACGTGTACACCGTGAGCCACGGGGGCGAGGTGCTGGCCCGCTACTCGCTGCCGGACGGGGTGAAGTGCCTGGTCGCGGACGAGTTCTGGATATACGCCGGCTGCGACGACGGCACGGTGTACGACCTGTCCTCCAAGGTGCCGTTCGGGGCGTACGGGATAGGCGCCGATGTGGACATCTACTGGCTCGACATCCATGAGGGCGTGCTCCACGTCTCCGACGCGAACGGCGGCCTGACCGTCATCGACCACGAGGACGAGCACCAGTGGTCGCGCCGCTCCTCCGGCGGCGGCGCCTGGATGGTCCGGGCCGACGAGCGGGCGGTCTACCACGGCCACAGCGCGGGGGTGACGGCCTACGCGGCCGACGGCACGGGCCAGTTGTGGCACACCACGACGCCCGGCGGAGTGCTGTTCGGCTGGCAGGAGCGGTACGCGGTGTACGCGGGCACGGCGCGCAACACCGTGCTGCGGCTGTCGAAGGCGACGGGCGCGGTGGAGGCGAGGTACACGTGCGACGCGGCGGTGTACTCCTGCGCGACGTCGCCGGACGGACGGCATGTCTTCGCCGGTGACTCCTCGTCCTCGGTGTACTGCTTCGACGCCGACGGGCGCCGGCTGTGGAAGCTGGGGACCGGCGGCGGGTCGGCGCTGTCCATGCAGTACCTGGACGAGCGGCTGTATCTGGTCACGACGGACGGCTCGCTGGTGTGCGTGGACGCGAGCGAGGCGGCGATCGCGGCGGCCCAGCAGGGCCGTGTGCCGACGGCCATGGATGTGAAGTCCGCGGCGGCGCTGCCGGTCTTCACCCCGGCGGCCTCGGCGGCGGCGGTGGCCACGGTGTCGGTGGCTTCGGTCCCGTCGGGCGGTGTGGTGGTCGAGTGCGTGCAGGTCGGCGGCCGCATGAGGGTCCAGGTGGTGTCGGACGGCTTCCAGCCCGGATGGAACGTGCAGTTCCCGCGCGGGATACGGGAGGCCGGGGCCCGGTACGTGGTGGACGGGCTGCATCCGGCGAGCGGCGGCTTCTACCGGGTGCGCGGCGAGATACGCCGGCTGGTCTGAGCCGCGGTGTGTTCCGGGCAGCCGCAGGGGGCGGCGCCGGGCGGTACCGGGGCGGGGACGGCCCAGGGGTCGTCGTCGGCCAGCTCGCAGGTGACGCGCAGGACGACGGGGTCGGCGCCGAGGTTGCGGCCGAGGTGGACGTGGTCGTCGCCTTCGGGTTCGACGAAGGTCGCTCCCGGGGTGTGGACCTCGACGCTGCCGTCGGCCAGGATCCGGGTGAGCGTGCCCGACCCGACCACCGCCATCAGCGGTACGAGGTGGTAGTGCCAGCCCGTACAGCCTCCGGGGGGTATGACGACCTCCCGGCCCGTGAGATCCGCGGGGACCGTCGTTCTCCGGTGCTGTTCCCTCGTCGCCTGCCGTCCGCCCATGTGCTCTCCTCCACGGGCGCGCCTGCGGCCCTCACCGGCTCACGCTAGGCGGAGGCGACGAGGTCCGGACAGATTTTCTGAATAACCAACAACCTCCCCCTGCAAGGTGATAGGGGACTCCGGCAGCGGTATCACCACAGCATGAGTCTCGTCGTCTTCGAGTGCCTGAGGCCGGTCCACTGCGCCGGGTGCCGGCGGGGACCCCTGCGGCACGTCGTCCGCGAGTCCGGGGTGCCGCGCTGCCTGGACTGCGCCGACCTCGGGCACCTGGTGTACCTGCCGCGCGGCGACGCGGCCCTCACCCGCCGGGCGCGGGAGGCCAGTTCGCTGTCGGCCGTCGTGGTGCGCCGGCACCGGGGGCGGCGCCGCTACGAGCGTCAGGGGCTGCTGGTCGAGGACGCCGCCCTGGCCCGTGCCGAACGCGCCTGCCTCGCGGACGCCGACGCCCGGGCCCGGCGCCGCGAGCGCGACCGGCTGCGCCGCGCCGCCGAGGACGTCCGGTTCACGGCGGCCTTCGCCGCCGAGATCCTGCGGCTGTTCCCCGGCTGCCCGCCGGAGCGGGCGCGGGCCATCGCCGCTCACGCCTCGGTGCGCGGCAGCGGCCGGGTCGGCCGCACGGCGGCCGGCCGGGCCCTGGACGAGCAGGCGGTGTCGATGGCCGTACGGGCCGCCGTACGCCACACCGACACCGAGTACGACGCGCTGCTGATGGCCGGGGTGCACCGGTTCGAGGCCCGCGCCCGGCTGGCGGCGCGGATCGACGCGATCCTCGACGGCTGGCGTACCGCCCCCGTCAGCTGACGCGGAAGCGGCGGTAGAGGAGCACCCCGCCGAGCAGTAGGGCGCCGCTGCCCGGCAGCAGGTAGCCGAGCCCGTCGGAGCCGGTGTGGGCGAGGGCCTGGGCGTCACCGGAGGGCACGGAGGGCACGGAGGGGGCCGGGGTCGCGGGCGGCGGGGTGACGGGCCGTCCGGTGACCGGCTGGGGCGGCTTTGCGCCGGTGGGGGTCTCGCCGTTGACGGAGGTGTTCCCGTGGGAGCCGTTGCCGACGCCGACGACGTTCACGGAGTTCCCGCTGACATTGAGCGGCAGGTCGACGGGGAGCTGGATGCCGTTGCCGGACAGCACCCCCGGGGAACCCTTCGCCCGGCCTTCCGCCACGGCCCCTCCCCCGTTCCCGGAGGACCCGGGTTTCGCCGGATGGGAGGGCCTGGGGTCCGGATGCCCGCTGTCGGAGCCGGCGTTGGTACAGCGGTTGCCCGCCGCGGGGTTGAGGACACCTACCACGTTCACGGTGTTCCCGCACACGTTCACCGGCACATGCACCGGCAGCTGCGCCAGGTTCCCCGAGAGCAGCCCCGGCGAGCCCTGGGCGGAGCCGCCCGCCTCCGCGTCGGCGTGGGCGAAGCCGCCGACCCCTGCCACCGCGAGTCCGCCGCCCGCGACCACCGCCGCGATCAGACCGTTCCGACGACTGTGACGCATCAGCTTTCCTGCCTTCCGGAGGGTTTCAGGGGCGTGGAGCCCGTACCGGAGACAACGCGGGTGGACCCGTTCGGGTTATAGAGCCGGTAGGCATTTCACTCCATCGTGTACTGGGTTATGCCTACTTAAGGATCCGGGAACCGCCCGCCGGTTCAGCGCCGCAGGGCGCTGACCGGGTCCGGGGAGGGCCGGCCCGCGGGCCACCAGTCTTCCGTCCCCGGCCGGGCCTCGTAGGCGTACCAGAGGCCCTCGCGGCCCAGCCGGAGCTGGCGGGTGTGGGCGGTGAGGCGGTTGCGGTCGGGGCGGAAGGAGCCCAGTCCGGCGGCGAGCAGTAGGGGGCGGGCCCGGTCGAAGGGGCCGGCCGGCGGGTCCCACGGCTCGTCGAGGGCGGTGAGCGCGGGCAGGCCGCCCTGCCGCCAGGCCGCCGCGGCCCGGGCCAGGTCGGTGGTGGTCCGCCCGGTGGCCCGGGCCAGGTCGCGGTAGAGGGCGCGGGCGGCGCCGGTGAGACCGGCCGTGGGATGCGCGGAGGCCAGCCGGACGGCGTCCTGCCACAGGCTCAGCCCGCCGATCGGGTCCTCGCCCGTGGTGAGCAGGGCCAGGGCGCGGGCGGCCGCGTCGGTGGCGAGCTGCTCCAGCGCCAGCGGGTCGGGGGCCGCCGGGTCCGAGGGGTAGGCGGGCGGCGGGCCGGCCACGGCGGGGGCGGAGAGCGGGGCGGGCAGCGGCAGCCGGCCGGTGCGGGCCACTTCGGCGCGGGCCGGTACCCCGGGGAAGTCCCGCGCCGCGTCGGGCTGTTCGCGCGCGGCGTGGGCGGCGCTGCGGCGGGCCAGCTCGTCCAGGAGCTCCCGCTCGCCCCGGCCGCGCAGGAGCAGCAGGACGAACGGGTCCGCGTCGAGGAGGTGCGCGGCGCTGTAGCAGAGGGCGGCGGTGTGCTTGCAGGGAGGCCGGGCCGGGTCCGGGCAGGAGCAGCGCGCCGAGAGCTCGCCCGGCCCGGGCAGGATCCGCTCGGCGAGGGACTGCGGAACCTCCCGCTCCAGCAGGGCCGCCAGAGCGGCGGGGTCCGCGGCCACCGCCTCCAGCACCTCGGCCCAGTCGGCGTCGGTGAAGGAGCCCAGGGACAGCTCGGTCCGGTAGGGGCGGGCCCGGCTGCCGCGCACGTAGGCCACGATCCGGCCCGGGGTGACGGTGACCGTCTCGACATGGCCTTCGCAGGCGTACGCACGGCCGCGCGCCAGGCGGGCCGGATCCGGTGCGCGCTCCTCCAGGGCGCGTACCCAGGCCCGGCCCCACCAGGTGGCGGCCTGCGCTCCGGCGGGGACGGCGTCGAAGGTGCGGCGGCGGTCGTCCCGCGCGGTGATCATGCGGGCCTGCGCAGGGAGACGAGGTCGGCCAGCTCGCGGTCGCCGAGTTCGGTCAGGGCGGCTTCGCCGGAGCCGAGGACGGCGTCGGCCAGGGCCCGTTTGGTTTCGAGGAGTTCGGCGATGCGGTCCTCGACGGTGCCCTCGGCGATGATGCGGTGGACCTGGACGGGCTGGGTCTGCCCGATGCGGTAGGCGCGGTCGGTGGCCTGTTCCTCGACGGCGGGGTTCCACCAGCGGTCGTAGTGGATGACGTGGCCGGCGCGGGTGAGGTTCAGGCCCGTTCCGGCGGCTTTGAGGGAGAGCAGGAAGACGGGGACCTCTCCGGACTGGAAGCGGTCGACCAGTTCCTCCCGGCGGGGTACGGGGGTGCCGCCGTGAAGGAGCTGGCTGGGGATGCCGCGGGTGGCGAGGTGGCGTTCGAGGATGCGGGCCATGGTGACGTACTGGGTGAAGACCAGGACCGAGCCGCCCTCGGCCAGGATGGTGTCCAGCAGCTCGTCCAGCAGGGCGAGTTTGCCCGAGCGGTGCGGGATGCGCGGATCGGCCTCGCGCAGGTACTGGGCGGGGTGGTTGCAGATCTGCTTGAGCGAGCCCAGCAGCTTCATGATCATGCCGCGCCGTTCGATGCCCTCGCTGCCCTCGATCACCGCCATCGCCTCCTCCACCGCCGCCTGGTAGAGGGACGCCTGCTCCCAAGTCAGGGACACCGGGTGGTCGGTCTCGGTCTTCGGCGGCAGCTCGGGCGCGATACCGGGGTCGGACTTCTTGCGGCGCAGCAGGAACGGCCGGACCAGCGCCGCCAGCCGGGCGACGGCCGCCTCGTTGCCCCCGTCCTCCTCCTGCTGGTGCTCCACCGGGCGGGCGTGGCGGGCCCGGAAGGTGGTGAGCGGGCCCAGCAGCCCGGGCGTGGTCCAGTCGAGGAGGGCCCACAGCTCGGAGAGGTTGTTCTCCACCGGGGTGCCCGTCAGCGCCACCCGCGCCGGGGCGGGGAGGGTGCGCAGGGCCTTGGCCGTCGCGGAATGGGGGTTCTTGACGTGCTGGGCCTCATCGGCGACGACCAGCCCCCAGCTCTGGGCGGCCAGCCGCCCGGCCGAGGCCCGCATCGTCCCGTAGGTGGTGAGGACGAAGCCGCCCTGGAGGGAATCCAGGCTGCGGTCCCCGCCGTGGAAGCGGCGTACGGGTGTGCCCGGCGCGAACCGCTCGATCTCCCGCTGCCAGTTGCCCAGCAGCGAGGCCGGGCACACCACCAGGGTGGGCTCCGGACGGGCCCGGTGCAGGTGCAGCGCGATCAGCGTGACCGTCTTGCCCAGACCCATGTCGTCGGCCAGGCAGCCGCCCAGCCCGAGCGAGGTCATCAGGTCCAGCCAGGCCAGGCCGCGCAGCTGGTAGTCGCGCAGCGTGGCCTTCAGTCCCGCCGGGGCCGCCACGGGCGCCGGCTCGCCCGTCAGCCGGTCCCGCAGCGCCGCGAGCGCCCCCACGGGCACGGCCTCCACGGGCTCTCCGTCGACCTCGGCGCTCCCGGTGAGGACGGCGGCCAGCGCGTCGACCGGGTCCAGCAGCCCCAACTCCCTTTTGCGCGCCTTGCGTACGAGCTCGGGATCGACCCGCACCCACTGGTCGCGCAGCCGTACCACCGGCCGGTGCGCCTGCGCGAGGGCGTCCATCTCCGAGGGGGTGAGCCGGTCGCCGCCCAGGGCGAGCTCCCAGGAGAACGCGAACAGCCCGGCGGCGTCGAAGAAGGCGGTGCCGTCGGTGGCGGAGCCGGGGGCCGCCTGGCGGACGACGGCGGTCGCGGTGAGGGTACGGGCGAGCTCGCGCGGCCAGCGCACCACGACTCCGGCCCGCTCCAGCCGGGTCGCGGCGGCGCCCAGCAGGTCTTCGAGCTCGGCGTCGGAGAGGGCGAGGGCGTCGGGCACGGGCTGGTCGAGCAGGCGCAGCAGCGGCGGCCAGACCCGGCCGGCCCGGCGCAGGGCGAGCACGGCATCGACCCGGGCGCGCGGCCCGAATCCGGCGGCGGCGGTACCGGCCCACAGCGGCCCGGCGTCCGTCACCAGCGTCGGGTCGGCGAGGCTGTGCACCTGGACCACGGCGGCACCGGCGCGGCGGACGTCCTCCGGCTCGGCCTCGTCGAACAGGCGGAAGGCGGACAGGTCGAGCCGCAGGGAGATCCCCACCCCGGCGTCGGCGCCGGCCGCGACCTGCGCGGCCCACTCCTGTATCCCGGGCACGGGCTGCGGCTCCGCCGCGGCGAACGGCAGCCCGGCGGCGAACGGAGCGGCCGGAGTGCGGGGCAGAGTGTCGGCGACGGCGTCGAGGAAGGCCCGGACCAGGGCCTGCGGCTCGGGCAGCGCCAGCGGGCGGCGCCCGGCGAGCGGGGTGGCGTACCCCTCGTACGGGAGGGCGGCGGCCACCGCGCGCAGGTACCCCACGTCATCGGCGTCGAGCGGCCCCGCGCGCCAGGCGTCGGCCCCCTCGGGGGTGAGCCCGGGCAGCAGACGGCCCCGCGCGACGAGGACCAGCGCCTGCACCGCCGCCGTACCCCACGCCCGCGTGGCGGGATGGGCCGCCGGGCTGTGGGCGGCGCGGGCCAGCAGCGGCAGGGCCTCGGCCACGGACAGGGTCACGGCGGGCACGGTACGGGTACGGACGCCGGAGCCGTGCGGCCGCACCACCTGGAGCGGCTGCGGGGTCCCGGCGCCCTCGGGCAGCGGCTCCCCCTCGGGGCACCAGAAGGCCACCCGCCCCTCGCGCGGGACGGCCGCGGGGAGGAAGACGGCGGCCCGGCGCAGCAACGGCTGCGGCGGCGACGGCTGTGCGGTCACGTGACGGCTCCCCCTCCCTGTTGTCGCGGCACCGCCCGGTCATGGCGGTGGCCCTGCTGCCGAGTCTAGGTGCGGCCACTGACAACGCAGCTGACCTGCGCGTACCCCGTCCCGGAGCGGGTACGACCAGGGGAGGGGAGGCAGGGCGTCAGGACGAGGCGATGACCATGCGTACCGGAAACGAGCCCGTGAACGCCCGCAGCCCGCTGCGGCTGCGGTTCTGGCTCAGCCTGTGGGGCCTGATCTGGGCGGCCGGCGGGGCGGCGGCGTTCTCCCTGGCCGAGCGGCCGGGCTGGGCCGCGGCCTGCGCGGCGGTGGCGCTGCTGGCCGCCGTGGACATGGCGGTCGTCGTACACCACATCCACCAGGGCCCGCACTACCAGCCGGGCCCGGACATCCCCCCGTACGAACCCCCACGCCACCGCTGACACCCGCGGCCGCCGGACCACCGTCGGCACCATCGGCCGCCCACGGCCCCACGCCACCGCCGACGCCCGCAGCCGCCAGGCCGCGCTACGGCGGCGTCAGCCCTCGAAGCGGGCCGCCGCCAGGTACTCCGGCTGGGGGTCGAGGGCGGCGGCGAGGCGGAAGTGGCGGCGGGCCTGCTCCGGACGGCCGGCGCGCTGGTGGGTGCGGGCCAGCGCGAAGTGGGCGAAGGCGTTGTCCGGCTCCCGCTCCAGGACCAGCTCGAACTCCAGCTGCGCGGGACGCAGCTGGGCCGCGGCGAAGAAGGCCCGGGCGCGCAGCAGCCGCGCCGCGGTGTTCTCGGGGTGGGCGGCTATGACGGAGTCCAGCAGCCGGACCGCACCGCGCGGGTCCCGGGCGGCGAGGAGCTGCTCGGCGGCCCGGTAGTCGATGACGTGCGTCTCGGGGCTGGGCGGGCCGGAGGGCCGCCGCGGGGACGGCGGCGTGGGCGTGGTGTCGGGCACAGTAAGTCTCCTTCCCTCTGCGCACGCCCTCAACGCGCGTCGGCGGCAGGCTTGTTCCTCCGTGACCCGACGACTGCGATCCGCTACTCTGCGGGGGCCGCGCCGCGCGTCTCCCGCTCCCCCGCGCCCATCGCAGCGGCCCGGGCGGTCAGTTCCCGCCACACCGCGCGCACCTGGGGCTCCAGCGCCTCCAGGGGGCCGTCGTTGTCGATCACCAGCGTGGCCACCGCCAGCCGCTGCTCCCGGGTGGCCTGCGCGGCCATCCGCGCCCTGGCCTCCTCCTCGGTCATCCCGCGCAGCGCGGTGAGCCGGGACAGCTGCGTCCCGGGCGCGGCGTCCACGACGACGACCAGGTCGTACAGCGGCGCGAGCCCGTTCTCGGTGAGCAGCGGTACGTCGTGCACCACGATCGCGTCGGGTCCGGCGGCCGCTTCCAGCTCGGCGGAGCGGGCCCCGACCAGCGGGTGCACGATCGCGTTCAGGGTGCGGAGCTTGTCGGGGTCGGCGAAGACGACCGCGCCCAGCTTCGGCCGGTCCAGCGCTCCGCCGTCGGTCAGGACGGACTTCCCGAACGCCTCCACCACGGCCGCGAGGCCGGGCGTGCCGGGCTCCACGACCTCCCGGGCGATCCGGTCGGCGTCCACGACGACCGCCCCGTACCCCGCCAGCAGCCGCGAGACCTCGCTCTTGCCGGCACCGATTCCGCCTGTCAGGCCCACCTTCAGCATGTCCAGCACCCTAACGCCCCTCCCCCGGCCGTCCCCGGCCGGGCCGCGCCGCCCCGGAAACCGGGAAGCGGGACCCGTTACGCCTCGCCCTCGCGCTCGGCCAGGAACCGCTCGAACTCGCGGCCGAGCTCATCGGCCGTCGGGATCTCGGCCGGCTCGGCGATCATGTTGCCCCGGGTCTCGGCCCCGGCGGCGGCGTCGTACTGGTGCTCCAGCCCCTGGACCAGGCTGACGAGCTCCTCGTCCCCCTCGCGGATCTGCCGGTCGATCTCCGTCTGCGTGCGGTGCGCCTCGGTGCGCAGGGCGTGGGCGACGGCCGGCAGGACCAGCCCGGTCGCGGCGGTGATCGCCTCCAGTGCGGTCAGCGCGGCGTCCGGATACGGGGAGCGGGCGACGTAGTGCGGGACATGCGCCGCGACGCCGAGCACGTCGTGCCCGGCCTGGCCGAGGCGGAACTCGATCAGCGACTCCGCGCTGCCGGGGACCTGCGCCTCGTCGAAGGGGCTGCGGTGACCGGGCATGAGGTCGGTGCGGTTGCCGTGCGGGGTGATGCCGACGGGCCGGGTGTGCGGGACGCCCATGGGGATGCCGTGGAAGTTGACGGAGAGCCGGACGCCGAGCCGCTCGACGATCTGGCGGACGGCGACGGCGAAGCGCTCCCATTCCACATCCGGCTCGGGGCCGGAGAGCAGCAGGAAGGGCGCGCCGGTGGCGTCCTGGACCAGGCGGACCTCCAGCCGGGGCTCCTCGAACTCCGTCCAGCGGTCGCGCTGGAAGGTCAGCAGCGGGCGGCGGGCCCGGTAGTCCACCAGCCGGTCCGCGTCGAAGCGGGCCACCACCTGATGGGGCAGGGTGTCGAGCAGCCGCTCGACGATCTGCTCCCCGGTCTCACCCGCGTCGATGTACCCCTCGAAGTGGTAGAGCATGACCAGTCCGGCCGAGTCCTGGGCGAGCGCCAGGTCGGCCACCGCCAGACCCTTGGCGTCCCATTCGTACAGACCCTGTGGATCACGCACCGTCACCACTCCTCCCTCTCACCGTGTTCATTTCACTGAACGTCCAAGGGCGCCCGCCCATTCCCCAGTTGGCCCTGTTCACCCGAACGAAACACCGGAGCGCGTGACTCCGTACGGGCCCACGTCCTGCGCAGACGTCCCGGCAACGCGACGAGGCCCGCCCCCCGAAGGGGACGGGCCTCGCCGTTCAGCTCAGCTCACGCCGCGGCGTGGAGCATGTGCCGGGGTGCGATCAGCTCTGGCCGCCGGCCAGCTTCTCGCGGAGCGCGGCCAGGGCCTCGTCCGACGCGAGGGCGCCGGAGGTCTCGTCCGCACCCTCGGAGGAGTAGGAACCACCCGAGATGCCCGCACCGGCGTTGCCACCGGCGGCCGGGGCGGCCTCGCCCGCGGCAGCGGCGGCCTCGTCGGCCTCGCGGCTCTTGATGACCTGCGCCTGGTGCTGCTCGAAGCGGACCTGCGCCTCGGCGTACTGGCGCTCCCACGTCTCGCGCTGGGTCTCGTAGCCCTCGAGCCAGTCGTTGGTCTCGGGGTCGAAGCCCTCGGGGTAGATGTAGTTGCCCTGGTCGTCGTAGGACGCGGCCATGCCGTACAGGGTCGGGTCGAACTCGACCGAGGCCGGGTCGGCACCGAAGGACTCGTTGGCCTGCTTGAGGGACAGCGAGATCCGGCGACGCTCCAGGTCGATGTCGATGACCTTGACGAAGATCTCGTCGTTGACCTGGACGACCTGCTCCGGGATCTCCACGTGGCGCTCGGCCAGCTCGGAGATGTGGACCAGACCCTCGATGCCCTCGTCCACGCGGACGAACGCACCGAACGGAACCAGCTTGGTGACCTTACCCGGGACGACCTGACCGATCTGGTGGGTCCGGGCGAACTGCTGCCACGGGTCCTCCTGCGTCGCCTTCAGCGACAGGGAGACGCGCTCGCGGTCCATGTCCACGTCGAGAACCTCGACGGTGACCTCCTGGCCGACCTCGACGACCTCGGACGGGTGGTCGATGTGCTTCCAGGACAGCTCGGAGACGTGCACGAGGCCGTCGACGCCACCCAGGTCCACGAACGCACCGAAGTTGACGATCGAGGAGACGACGCCGGAGCGGACCTGACCCTTCTGCAGGGTGGTGAGGAACGTCTGGCGGACCTCGGACTGGGTCTGCTCGAGCCAGGCGCGGCGGGACAGGACCACGTTGTTGCGGTTCTTGTCCAGCTCGATGATCTTCGCCTCGAGCTCCTTGCCCACGTAGGGCTGGAGGTCGCGGACGCGACGCATCTCGACCAGCGAGGCCGGGAGGAAGCCGCGGAGGCCGATGTCGAGGATGAGACCACCCTTGACGACCTCGATGACGGTACCGGTGACGATGCCGTCTTCTTCCTTGATCTTCTCGATCGTGCCCCAGGCACGCTCGTACTGAGCGCGCTTCTTGGACAGGATCAGGCGGCCTTCCTTGTCCTCCTTCTGGAGAACCAGGGCCTCGATCTCGTCACCGACCTTGACGACCTCGTTCGGGTCGACGTCGTGCTTGATCGAGAGCTCGCGGCTCGGGATCACGCCTTCCGTCTTGTAACCGATGTCGAGCAGGACCTCGTCCCGGTCGACCTTCACGATGACGCCGTCGACGATGTCGCCGTCGTTGAAGTACTTGATCGTCTCGTCGATCGCGGCCAGGAAGGCTTCCGCGTTACCGATGTCGTTGACCGCTACCTGCGGAGTGGTGGTGGCGGTGGTCTCGGTGCTGCTCGTCATGTGGGAAAGGGCTCCGGTTACGGACAGAAAGTCGTAGGTACTGCTACGCCGGGAGCCCTTATCGGCATCTGCCGATGAAGCCGGACAGCCAAGGAAGCCCATCCCCCGCAAGGGGTAGGGGCCTCGAAAACCGAGGGGACATTCAACAGATGCAAGCGCAGCCTGCTACGTCTGAGGAGCACAGGCTCGCAGCGCAACTTGTAGCATACGGGGGCAGCCGGACAGGGTCAATGCGCGAAGGCGCACACCACGGGCGGATCGCCTCATAACCGGCACAATTCGTGGGCGGAAACGCCCTGATGAGCGATCCGCACGGATTTTCAGCCGTCCGGGTGCCATACCAGCCATACCAGCCATCCGCAGACTACGACGACGGGCCCCATGAACCAAGAGGACTACGCCCCCCAGGACGCGCGGCAGGACGAGGACGCGTACGACGACGCCGAGGCCACCCGGCGCGAGGCCGGGGAGGCGGAGAGCAGCCGCGCGAGCCGCGGCTGGTGGGACCGCAACGCCGACGAGTACCAGAGCGAGCACGGCGCGTTCCTGGGCGACGACCGCTTCGTGTGGGGTCCGGAGGGCCTGGACGAGGAGCAGGCCGGGCTGCTGGGCCCGGCCGCCTCCCTGAAGGGCAAGTGCGTCCTGGAGATCGGCGCCGGCGCCGCCCAGTGCTCCCGCTGGCTCGCCGCGCAGGGCGCCCGCCCCGTGGCCCTGGACCTCTCGCACCGCCAGCTCCAGCACGCCCTGCGCATCGGCGGCGAGGTGCCCCTCGTCGAGGCCGACGCCGGCCGGCTGCCCTTCCACGACGCCTCCTTCGACCTCGCCTGCTCCGCTTATGGTGCCGTGCCCTTCGTCGCCGACCCGGTCAACGTGATGCGCGAGGTGCACCGCGTCCTGCGCCCCGGCGGCCGCTGGGTCTTCTCCGTCACCCACCCCATCCGCTGGGCCTTCCCCGACGACCCCGGCCCCGAGGGCCTGTCGGTGGCCGCCTCCTACTTCGACCGGACCCCCTACGTCGAGCAGGACGAGCAGGGCCGCGCCGTCTACGTCGAACACCACCGCACCCTCGGCGACCGGGTCCGGGACGTGGTCGCGGGCGGCTTCCGGCTGCTGGACCTGGTGGAGCCGGAGTGGCCGGAGTGGAACGCCCAGGAGTGGGGCGGCTGGTCCCCGCTGCGCGGGAACCTGATCCCGGGCACGGCGGTCTTCGTGTGCGAGCGGGACTGAGCTGACGTGATCCGCGCCGCCGCCCTCGACGCCCTCCCCGTACGGGAGGCCGTGCCCGCGCTCCTCTCCGCCCTGGACGGCCACGGCACGGCCGTGCTGTGCGCCCCGCCGGGCACCGGCAAGACCACGCTGGTCCCGCTGGTGCTGGCCGGGCTGGCCGGCGGGGGCCCGCGGCGCCGGGTGGTGGTCGCCGAGCCCCGGCGGATCGCCGCCCGGGCGGCGGCCCGGCGGATGGCGTGGCTGCTGGGCGAGGCGGTCGGGGAGTCGGTGGGCTTCACGGTGCGCGGGGAGCGCCTCGTCGGCCCGTCCACCGCCGTGGAGGTGGTCACCACCGGGGTGCTGCTCCAGCGGCTCCAGCGGGACCAGGAGCTGCCCGGGACGGACGTGGTGGTCCTCGACGAGTGCCACGAGCGGCATCTGGACGCCGATACCGTCGCCGCCTTCCTGCTGGACGTGCGCGAGACGCTGCGTCCGGAGCTCCGCCTGGTCGCGGCCTCGGCGACGACCGACGCGGCGGGCTGGGCGCGGCTGCTGGGGGACGCGCCCGTGGTGGAGGCCGCGGGGATCTCGTACCCGGTGGAGACGGTGTGGGCGCCGCCGGCCCGGCCGGTGCGGCCGCCCCACGGGATGCGGGTGGATCCGGCACAGCTGGCGCATGTGGCGTCGGTGGTGCGGCGGGCGCTGGCGGAACGTTCCGGCGATGTGCTGTGCTTCCTGCCCGGCGTGGGCGAGATCGCCCGGGTGGCCGGGCAGCTGGGCGGGGTGGGCGCGGAGGTGCTCCAGGTCCACGGGCGGGCCCCGGCTGCGGTGCAGGACGCGGCGCTGGCCCCCTCGGCGCACCGCCGGGTCATCCTCTCCACCGCCGTCGCGGAGTCGAGCCTGACCGTGCCGGGCGTACGGGTGGTGGTGGACTCCGGGCTGGCCCGTGAGCCGCGGGTGGACCACGCGCGGGGGCTGGGCGCGCTGGCGACCGTACGGGCCTCCCGTGCGGCGGGCCGCCAGCGGGCGGGCCGGGCCGGGCGCGAGGCGCCGGGCACGGTGTACCGGTGCTGGGCCGAGGCGGAGGACGGGCGGCTGCCCGCCTTCCCCTCCCCCGAGATCCGGATCGCGGACCTGGCGCAGTTCGCGCTCCAGGCCGCCTGCTGGGGCGACCCGGACGCGTCGGGGATCGCCCTGCTGGATCCGCCGCCGGCCGGGGCGATGGCCGCCGCCCGGGAGGTGCTGACGGCCGTGGGCGCGGTGGACGCGGCCGGGCGGCCTACGGAGCGGGGGCTGCGGATGTCCCGGTTGGGCCTGCACCCCCGGCTGGCGCGGGCGCTGCTGGACGGGGCGGGGGCGCTGGGCGCGCGGCGGGCGGCGGAGGTGGTGGCGCTGCTGAGCGAGGAGCCGCCGCGGGAGTACGGGGACGACCTGGCCGCCGCGTGGCGGGCGGCGCGGCGGGGCGGCGACGCGTACGCGGCCCGGTGGCGTGCGGAGACCGGCCGCCTGCGGCGGGCGCTGGACGTCGTCGGGCCCGCGGGTACCGCTGCGCGGGGCTCCTCCCCCACCCCGCCCCTTCCCGGAACCGGGACCTGCGCCCCGGGCCCCGGCGCCTCGAACGCCGGCGAGGCCGGAGTGCCGCTGCGCGAAAGTCCAGCCCGCGCGGCGTTCGAGCGCACCGGGCGCGCGGCGCCCGGAACGGGGTCCGGGGCGGAGCCCCGGGGAACGGGCGAAGGGCGGGTAGGGGACCTGCCTCCCGGCGGCGGGCACGCAGCCGGTACCGACGACCACGCCGCCGGGCTCATCGCGGCCCTGGCGTTCCCCGAGCGGGTGGCCCGGGCCAAGGCACGGGGGAGCTACCTCATGGCCTCCGGCACCGGAGCCGAGCTGGGGGACGGCTCGGGCCTGCGCGACGCGGACTGGCTGGCCGTGGCCGTCGCCGACCGGGCCCCGCACTCCGCGTCCGCCCGGGTGCGGCTGGCCGCCGTCCTCGACGAGGACACCGCCCGGGCCGCCGCCGCGCATCTGCTCGCCTCCGGCGAGGAGGTCCGCTGGGAGGGCGGTGACGTGGTCGCCCGGTCCGTCGAACGGCTCGGGGCGGTGGAGCTGGTGGCCCGGCCGCTGCGGGACCCGGACCCGGCGCTCGTGCGGGCCGCCCTGCTGGACGGGCTGCGCGACGAGGGCCTCGGCCTGCTGCGCTGGTCCCCCGACGCGGTGGCGCTGCGCGCCCGCCTCGGCTTCCTGCACCGTACGCTCGGCGGCGCCTGGCCGGAGGTGGCCGACGACGCGGCGCTGCTGGAGCGGGCCGGCGACTGGCTGGAGCCCGAGCTGTCGCGCGCCCGGCGCCGCGCCGACCTGGGCCGGATCGACGCCGGCCAGGCCCTGAACCGGCTGCTGCCCTGGGCCACGGGCGAGGCGGCCCGGCTGGACGAGCTGGCCCCGGAGCGGATCGAGGTGCCCAGCGGCTCCCGGATCCGGGTGGACTACTCCGGCGAGCAGCCGGTGCTGGCGGTGAAGCTCCAGGAGCTGTTCGGGCTGGCCCGGACACCGACGGTGGCGGGGGTCCCCGTACTCGTGCACCTGCTCTCGCCCGCCGGCCGGCCCGCCGCCGTCACGGCCGACCTGGCCTCCTTCTGGCGGGGCGGCTACCGAGCCGTCCGGGCCGGGCTGCGCGGACGCTACCCCAGGCACCCCTGGCCCGAGGACCCGGCCACGGCCGAGCCCACCCGCCACACCAACGCCCGCCTCAGGGGTCGGTGACCGGGACGCCCGGGGCCCGGCGACCCCGGGCCTCCAGCCAGAGGGCGGCCGCCAGGAGCGCGAGGGCGCCGAGGGCGAGGCCGGCCGGGGCGTAGGTGTGCAGCGCGAGGATCTTCGTACGGTTGGCGGCCACGAGGTCACGGGTGTACTTCGCGTAGTCCTCGCGCATCGTGACGTGCCCGGCGAAGGCGGTGAGCCGCCCGTCGGGGGCGCTGGCCGCGATACCGCCGCGCATCTCCTGCTGGATGTCCTGCTCGGCGTTGACGGGCGCGCCGGTCACCGGATCGACCCAGAAGCGGGCCGTGACGGTGTACCAGAGGGTGGTTCCGGTGGTCTGCTCGATCGTCGCGGGGTCGATGCCCTCGATCGGCATCTTCTTCGGCATGGGGACCTTGGTCCAGGGGACGGTCTGCTCGAAGTAGTAGACGTCCATGCCGCGGTAGGTGCGCGGTCCGACGTAGTGGATGGGCGAGGCGGTCCTGGTCTGCGCGTCGAAGTAGAGGTAGTCGCGCGGCTCGGTGAAGAAGGGCCACTTGAACTCGATGCCCTGGCGGGTGACGGGGTCGCCGTCGACCATCTCGCCGGTGGCGTGAACCGGGTCCTGGGTGTGGGCGTCGAAGATGTAGCGCTCGGGGATCCGGGAGACCATCGCGCCGTCGGGGCCGATGATGTAGCTGAGGGTGTCCCAGACGACGACGTCCTTGCCCGCGTCGGCCTCGATCTCCCGGGACGCCTCGACGTTGCCCTTGAGGGTCTGGACGATGGTCACCTTGCCGACCTTCTTCGGCTGCATCCCGCCGGCGTAGTCGAGGAGGGTGGCGTCCTTGGCCTCCAGGACCATCGCCTGGTACTGGCCCGCCGGGATCTTGGCCAGGCGGGGGTACGCGTACCAGCGCAGCAGCGGTGCGAGGGCTGCGCAGAACACCGCGAAGGCAAGCAGGACGAGGCTCGCTCTGCGTCGCACGGCCGGACCTCCTTACTCCTGTCCGGGCGCGGGGGGCGCGGTGGTGAGCAGGGGTTTGGGCGAGGTCCTGCCCTCGGGCGCCCCGGCCGCCGTCACGGCGAGGACGAGGGCCAGCGCGGCGGCCAGCCCGATGGCGGCGGCGAGGAGTGCGCGCACGGCGGGGCCTCCCTGGATCTGATGGGTCGTCAGGGAGGCGTACCGTAGCAACGCGGGGATCAGATGAGAACGGCCGGGCGGCGTCGTCCCGGAGCCGCGTGCGGCGCTAGGGGGCGGCGGGGGCGGCCTTCGGGGAGCCGGAGGGGGCCGGGGAAGCCGAGGGGGCGGGCGTGGCCGTCGGCTTCGGGGAGGCGGAGGGGCTCGGGGAGGCGGAGGGGCTCGGGGTCGCGCTGGGCTTCGGGGTGGGGGTGGGGGTGGGGGTTGGCGTGGGAGTCGGCGTAGGCGTAGGCGTAGGCGTCGGAGTCGGCGTCGGAGTCGGCGTCGGAGTCGGAGTCGGCGTCGGCTTCGAGGGCGTCGGCGTAGGCGTGGGGGTCGGCGTCGGCTTCGAGGGCGTCGGCGTCGAGGGCGTAGGGGTAGGCGTCGGCTTCGGTGTGCCCGGGGTCGGGCGGGGGTTCGGGAGCGGGGCCGGGCCGGTGCCGTCCGGGATCTCGTGCGCCCCCCGGAGGTAGTACGCGTACCAGGACCGCACCGTCCGCAGGTACTCCGCGGACTGGTTGTAGGAGAGCACCGCCCGGTCCAGGCCGGGGCCCGTCCTCAGGTCCCGGTCGCCCGCGCACAGGTAGCGTCCGGCCGCCAGGGCCGCGTCGTACACGTTGTTGGGGTCGCGGCGGCCGTCGCCGTTGCCGTCCTGGCCCCAGGCCGCCCAGGTGGAGGGGATGAACTGCATCGGGCCGACGGCCCGGTCGTAGCGGGCGTCGCCGTCGTAGGCCCCGCCGTCGGTGTCGGAGATGTTCGCGAAGCCGTTGCCGTCGAGCACGGGCCCCAGGATCGGCCGCAGGGTGGTCCCGTTCGCGTCGACCCGGCCGCCGCCGGCCTGCCCGGACTCGACCTTGCCGATCGCCGCGAGCAGCTGCCAGCGCAGCCCGCAGCCGGGGTCGCTCTCCCCCACCCGCTGCTCGGCCCGCCGGTACGCGGCGAGCACGCTGGCCGGTATGCCCTGCGCGCCCTCCCCCAGCGGCTGGACCACGGGCGCCGCGGGCCCGGGTTCCGGCTGCCCGCCGGCGGCCCCGCCGTCCGGCACGGGGGCGGCCGCGGGCTCCGGGGTGACGGGCGGCAGTTCGGTCAAGTACGACGAATCCCCGTCGGCACCCCCGCCGGCGACGGGCGGCCGCCCCGCGTCCTCCCCGGCCGCCGCGACGCGCTCCGGTCCGGCGACCGCCGGGCCCTGGGAGGCCGTCAGCGCGGCGGCCACCAGCGCCGATACCAGTGCCGCGGCCGCGCCCCGGCGCAGACCGCGTCCGAATATTCGTGCCGACATGAGCGGGAACCCTCCACTGGACGTCCGGACGTCCGCGTGACCCTACGTCAACTCCCTGCACAGGGCACGCACCGTGCGGCCGATGTTCACCACATCCCCACGAGCCTGCGTGGATCGCGCATACTGTCCCGACATCGGCTACTCCCGGGAGGCTCCGTGCCGTTCACTCTCAGCCACGCGGCCGCCGTACTTCCGGTCATCCGCCGCTCGGGCCGCGCGCGTGGGCCGCTCGTCGCCTCGGCGCTGGTGCTGGGATCGTTCGCGCCGGACTCCTTCTTCTTCGCGGACGCGGTCGTCGGCGGCCTCATGCACTACGGCGGCTTCGCGCACTCGCTGCTGGGCGTGCTCACCGTGGACGCCGTCATCACCGCCGCCCTCACCGCGTGCTGGCTGCTGCTGCGCGAGCCGCTGCCGGCCCTGCTGCCCGCCTCGGCGCGCGGACGGGTCCACGCCTTCGTCCGCGGCGAGCACTGGGCCGGCCACCGGCTGCCCGCGCTCGCACTCCGGTTCTACCTCTCGGCGGTCACCGGCTCCCTCACCCACGTCGTGTGGGACAGCTTCACGCACGGCGGCCGCTGGGGCACCGACGCGCTGCCCTGGCTCGCCCGGCCCATCGCTCTCGGCCTGGCCCCGTACACCTTCCTCCAGTACGGCACCTCGGCGGTGGCCGCCTGCGCCCTGCTCTGGTTCACGGTGAGCGCCCTGCGCCGGCTGCCGGCGCTGCCCGTGCCGCCGCCGGTGCCGGTCCTCACCCGGGCGGAGCGGTGGGGGGCGCTGCTGCTGATCGGCGGCTGCGCGGCGGCCGGGACGCTCCTGCGGGTCGTGCGCTTCTTCACCTTCTACGACCGGGTCCGCAGCCCCCTGGACATCATCCCGACGCTCTGCTTCGGAGCCGGCGGCGGCCTCGTCGTGGGCCTCCTGCTGTACGGGGCCCTGGTGCGGCTGCGCCACCGCCGCGACCGGGACGACGTCCGCCCGGACCAGCGGACGCGGACGCCCGTCCCCGCGGCGTAGCGGGGACGGGCGCGCGGGCGGGCCGGCGGGGTCAGTGCGCGGCGGACTCCCAGTCGCCGCCGACCCCCACGGACACGTCCAGCGGGGCCCGCAGCTGGACGGCGGCGCCCATCTCGCGGCGCACCAGCTCCTCGACCCGCTCCCGCTCGCCGGGGGCGATCTCCAGGACGATCTCGTCATGGACCTGGAGCAGCATCCGCGAGCCCAGCCCCGCCTCGGCCAGGGCCTTGTCCACGCGCAGCATCGCCACCTTGACGATGTCCGCGGCGGTGCCCTGGATCGGGGCGTTCAGCGCCATCCGCTCGGCGGCCTCGCGGCGCTGGCGGTTGTCGCTGTTGAGGTCGGGCAGGTAGCGGCGGCGGCCGAAGACGGTCGCCGTGTAGCCGGTGGCCCGGGCCTCGTCGACGACGCGGCGCAGGTAGTCGCGCACCCCGCCGAACCGCTCGAAGTAGGTCTCCATCAGGCCGCGCGCCTCGGCGGGCTCGATGTTCAGCTGCTGGGCGAGGCCGAAGGCCGACAGACCGTAGGCCAGGCCGTAGGACATGGCCTTGATCTTGCGGCGCATCTCGGCGTCCACCCCGGAGCGCTCCACGCCGAACACCTGGGAGGCGACGGTGGTGTGCAGGTCCTCGCCGGAGGTGAACGCCTCGATGAGGCCCTCGTCCTCGGAGAGGTGGGCCATGACGCGCAGCTCGATCTGGCTGTAGTCGGCCGTCATCAGCGACTCGTAGCCCTCGCCGACGACGAAGCCGCGGCGGATGGCGCGGCCCTCGTCGGTGCGCACCGGCACGTTCTGCAGGTTCGGGTCGGTGGAGGACAGCCGTCCGGTGGCGGCGACGGTCTGGCTGAAGCTGGTGTGCACCCGGCCGTCGGCGGCGATCGACTTGACCAGCCCCTCGACGGTCACGCGCAGCTTGGCCTGCTCCCGGTGGCGCAGCATGATCACCGGGAGTTCGTGGTCGGTCTGCGTGGCCAGCCAGGCCAGCGCGTCGGCGTCCGTGGTGTAGCCGGTCTTGGTCTTCTTCGTCTTGGGCAGGTCCAGCTCCCCGAAGAACACCTCCTGGAGCTGCTTGGGCGAGCCCAGGTTGAACTCGTGCCCCACCGCCGCGTGCGCCTCCTTCACCGCCTGCTGCACGGCGCCCGCGAACTGCTGCTCCAGGCCCTCCAGGTGGTCGCGGTCGGCGGCGATACCGGCCCGCTCCAGGCGCGCCAGCAGCTCGGAGGTGGGCAGCTCCATCTCGTGCAGCAGCTCGACGGCGCCCACCTCGGGGAGCTTGGCGGTGAACGCCTCGCCCAGGTCCAGGACGGCGCGGGCCTGCGCCATCAGCGCGTCCGCCTCGGCGGTCTCGTCCGCGCCGAAGGCCAGCTGCCCGTCGGCGGCCGGCGGCTGGAGCTCGCGGCCCAGGTACTCCACCGACAGCGCGTCCAGCGCGAAGGAGCGCCGGCCCGGCTTGACGAGGTAGGCGGCCAGCGCGGTGTCCATGGTGACCCCCGCCAGGGTCCAGCCGTGCTCGGGGAAGACCCGCATCAGCCCCTTGGCGTTGTGCACCACCTTGGGGGCGGACGCGTCGGCCGCCCAGGCGGCGAAGGCCCGCTCGTCCGCCTCGTCCAGCGCGGACGGGTCGAACCAGGCGGCCGCGCCGCCCGCCGCCGCCAGCGCCACCTCGGCGACATTGCCCTGGCCCAGCGCCCAGCTGTCCACGGTGGAGATGCCGAGGGGGCCGCCCGCGTGCGCCGCGAGCCACGGCGCGAGCTCGCCCGCGCCCAGCACCGACCCGTCCAGCTCCACCCCGGCCGCCGGAGCCGGCGCCTCCTCCTGCTCCGCGCCCGGGTCCACGGCCAGCAGCCGCTCGCGCAGCGAGGCGTTGCGGATCTCCAGCACGTCCAGCACGCCCTTGACCGCGGTCCGGTCGTAGGGGGCGCGCGCCAGGTCGGCCGGGGTGCCGGGCAGCTCCACGTCCTTGACCATCTCGGTCAGGACCCGGTTGAGCTTCACGGCCTCCAGGTGGTCGCGGAGGTTCTGCCCGGCCTTGCCCTTGACCTCCTCGGCCCGCTCCACCAGCTCCGCGAACGAACCGAACTGGTTGATCCACTTCGCCGCGGTCTTCTCGCCGACGCCCGGGATGCCCGGCAGGTTGTCGGACGGGTCGCCGCGCAGCGCCGCGAAGTCCGGGTACTGCTGCGGGGTGAGCCCGTACTTCTCCACGACCTTCTCCGGCGTGAACCGGGTCAGCTCCGAGACGCCCTTGGTCGGGTACAGCACCGTCGTGTGCTCGGAGACCAGCTGGAAGGAGTCCCGGTCACCGGTGACGATCAGCACCTCGAAGCCGGCCGCCTCGGCCTGCGTCGCCAGCGTGGCGATCACGTCGTCGGCCTCGAAGCCGTCCACCGCGAACCGCGGCACCTTCATCGCGTCCAGGAGCTCGCCGATCAGCTCGACCTGCCCCTTGAACTCGTCGGGGGTCTTGGAACGGTTCGCCTTGTACTCGGGGAACTCCGTCGACCGCCAGGTCTTGCGGGACACGTCGAACGCCACCGCGAAATGCGTGGGCGCCTCGTCGCGCAGCGTGTTCGCCAGCATCGACGCGAAGCCGTAGATGGCATTGGTCGGCTGCCCCGTCGCCGTCGTGAAGTTCTCCGCGGGCAGCGCGAAGAACGCCCGGTACGCCAGGGAGTGCCCGTCCATGAGCATCAGGCGGGGGCGGTCCGCTGCGGTCGGCTGGTCGGTCTTCTTCGATGCTGTCTCTGCCACGCCCCCGATCCTAGGCGCCCCCACCGACAAATCCGCCGTCGGCGATGTCGGCGGAGCGTGACAGGATCGGGGTGTACGAGAAGACAGCTCGAAGGGGAGCGACATGGCCACCAAGCCGCCCGCAGGTGATCCGGCACAGGACGCGCCGCACGTCGGGCCCCCTCGGAACGCCGCGGCCGGCCTGCCCGCCATCGCCCACACCCTCAAGATCGGCTACGAGCAGATGGGCCTGCGCCGCACCGCGCGGACCCTCCTCAAGGTCAACCAGAAGGACGGCTTCGACTGCCCCGGCTGCGCCTGGCCCGAGGGCGACCGGCGGCACACCGCCGAATTCTGCGAGAACGGCGCCAAGGCCGTCGCCGAAGAGGCCACCGTGCGCCGGGTCACCCCCGCGTTCTTCGCCGAGCACCCCCTCGACGACCTCGCCGCACGCTCCGGCTACTGGCTCGGCCAGCAGGGCCGCATCACCCACCCCATGTACCTGCCCGAGGGCGGCGACCGGTACGAGGCCATCAGCTGGGACCGCGCCTTCCGGATCATCGCCGAGGAACTGAACGCCCTCGCCTCCCCGGACGAGGCCGTCTTCTACACCTCCGGCCGCACCAGCAACGAAGCGGCGTTCCTCTTCCAGCTCTTCGCCCGCGAGTTCGGCACCAACAACCTGCCGGACTGCTCCAACATGTGCCACGAGTCCTCCGGCTCCGCTCTCGTCGAGACCATCGGCATCGGCAAGGGCAGCGTCACCCTGGAGGACCTCCACCGGGCCGACCTGATCATCGTCGCCGGGCAGAACCCGGGCACCAACCACCCGCGCATGCTCTCCGCCCTGGAGAAGGCCAAGTCCGCCGGGGCGAAGATCATCTCGGTGAACCCGCTGCCGGAAGCCGGGATGGAGCGGTTCAAGAACCCCCAGAACCCCCTCGGCATGATCAAGGGCACCCCCCTCAACGACCTGTTCCTCCAGATCCGCATCGGCGGCGACCAGGCCCTCTTCCGCCTCCTGAACAAGCTCGTCATCGAAGCGGGCGACGGCGCCCTCGACGAGGAGTTCATCCGCGAGCACACCCACGGCTACGACGCCTTCGCCGCCGCCGCCAGGGAAGCCGACTGGGACGACACCCTGAAGGCCACCGGGCTCACCCGCGCCGAGATCGAACGCGCCCTCGCCATGATCCTCGCTTCCCGGCGCACCATCGTCTGCTGGGCCATGGGCCTCACCCAGCACAAGCACGCCGTCGCCACCATCCGCGAGGTCGTCAACCTCCTCCTGCTCCGCGGCGACATCGGCCGCCCCGGCGCCGGCGTCTGCCCCGTCCGCGGCCACTCCAACGTCCAGGGCGACCGCACCATGGGCATCTTCGAACGCCCCGCACCCGCCTTCCTCGACGCCCTCGACCGCGAGTTCGGCATCACCGCGCCCCGCCACCACGGCTACGACGTCGTCCGCGCCATCGAAGCCCTCCGCGACGGCCACGCCAAGGTCTTCTTCGCCATGGGCGGCAACTTCGTCGGCGCCACCCCCGACACCGACGTCACCGAGGCGGCCATGCGGCGCGCCTCCCTCACCGTCCACGTCTCCACCAAACTCAACCGCTCCCACGCGGTCACCGGCCGGCGCGCCCTGATCCTGCCCACCCTCGGCCGCACCGACAAGGACGTCCAGGCGAGCGGCAAGCAGTTCGTCACCGTCGAGGACTCCATGGGAATGGTCCACGCCTCCCGCGGCAACCTCGCCCCCGCCTCCCCCCAGCTGCTCTCCGAACCCGCCATCGTCGCCCGCATGGCCCGCGCCGTCCTCGGCGCCGCCTCACGGACCCCCTGGGAGGAGTTCGAAGCCGACTACGCCGCCATCCGCGACCGGATCGCCCGCGTCGTCCCCGGCTTCGAGGACTTCAACGCCCGCGTCGCCCGCCCCGGCGGCTTCCAGCTCCCCCACGCCCCCCGCGACGAACGCCGCTTCCCCACCAAGACCGGCAAGGCGAACTTCACCGCCGCCCCCGTCGAGTACCCCGAGGTCCCCGCCGGGCGGCTGCTCCTGCAGACCCTGCGCAGCCACGACCAGTACAACACCACCATCTACGGCCTCGACGACCGCTACCGCGGCATCACCGGCGGCCGCCGCGTCGTCCTGGTCCACCCCGACGACGCCGCCGAGCTGGGCCTCGCCGACGGCTCCTCCACCGACCTCGTCAGCGAGTGGAAGGACGGCGTCGAGCGCCGCGCCCCCGGCTTCCGCGTCGTCCACTACCCCACCGCCCGCGGCTGCGCCGCCGCCTACTACCCCGAGACGAACGTCCTGGTCCCCCTGGACTCCACCGCCGACACCAGCAACACCCCCGCCAGCAAGTCCGTCGTCGTGCGCTTCGAACCGGCCTGATACAACGGGCCCAGATGGTTAACGATCGTTGACGAACGGAGCAGGCCCATGGCCGACGAGCAGCAGCAGCACGCCGTGAAGTTCCCCCAGGAAGTCCTCGACGAGTACGCGGCCCTGGGCATAGACCTGCCCGCCCTGTTCTCCGCCGGCGCCCTGGGCGAGCGCATGGAGATCAGGATCCTGGAGGCGTCCGCCGACCGGGTCGTCGCCACGATGCCGGTCAAGGGCAACACCCAGCCCTACGGCCTCCTGCACGGCGGCGCCTCCGCCGTCCTCGCCGAGACCCTCGGCTCGGTCGGCGCCATGCTCCACGGCGGCAGCAGGAAGATCGCCGTCGGCGTCGACCTCAACTGCACCCACCACCGCGGCGTACGCGAGGGCATCGTCACCGGCACCGCCACCCCCGTCCACCGGGGCCGCTCCACCGCCACGTACGAGATCGTCGTCACCGACGAGCAGGACCGCCGCGTCTGCACCGCCCGCCTCACCTGCCTCCTGCGCGACACCGACTCCTGACCCCGGGCTTCGAAAACCGACACGGAGCCTTAACAAGCGGGCCAGGACAGGCCGTTGTGCGGCACCTCGGCGCCGGTCTAGCGTTCCCGCATGGGAACCGGACCGGCGCCGCGGCACATCACCGCCACCCCCACGGCAACACCACCGCGCACCGCCCTCCGGGCGGCGCACCATCCCGGCGCCGCCGCGTGACCGGCGGCGGGATAGGCCCCCTGGAGCCCGGCGAGGGCACCTGGGACCACGAGGACGCGCCCACCGGGCCCCGTACGCCCGCCGCGCCCGGCTGGACCGGACGCCCGCGCGCCTTCTACGCCCGCCACCGCCGCGCCGTCCTCACCGCGGCCTCGGTCGCCGTCCTGGCCGCCGCGGCCGTCCGGATCCACGCCACCCGCCCCGAGCCCACGGCCGCGCTGCCGCCGTCCCCGCCGTCCCAGACCCTCTCCCTGACCTACGGGGCGCCGGTGGAGCCGGCGCCCGACGGCGCCGCGTTCGCGTTCACTGTCCGTGTGCGGACCTCGTCGGGACCTCCGGTCACGGTGGAGCGGATCGGGCAGCCGTCCCCGGCCCTGAGCGTCTCGATCCGGCCACGCCTCCCGGCCGCGGTGGCGGCGGGAGAAGTGCGCGAGCTCCTCGTACTGATCGAGACAAAAGACTGCGTGCATGTAGCACGGAATTCCGGACTGCCATTCCTCGAAGTAACCCTGAGTAATGGAACCCAGAAAGAGGATCACAGTTACATCCCCGGTGACCGTTATGCCAGGGATCTTTCTGTCGCGCTGACCAGGGCATGTCCCGAAACCCGAGACGAGCCCTCGCCGAGTCCGTCATGACCAAAACCCCCTAGAGCCCTGGCATGTCAGGACCCAAACCGCCGCACGGTCCTGCCGCATCTCAGCATCCGGACAAGACGAACCGGCCTGAATTCCCCCGTTCCACCCGCCCACATCCGCTATGTATTACGCCGTGGCATAACAAGAGAGTCACATCATTGGCCTCAGCCCTCCATATCCCCCTATGAGCCGCCTAGAGTCACGGCCAGTTACCGCGACCGCCGGATTTACTCAGTTCGGTTCCCCGCGTTCGACTCGACGCGTCCCAGGGGGGACGCGGCGCCTGGAAAGGACTGATTGTGCGTTCTCGTCAGCTCATAGCCGTGACCGCCGCCCTCGCCGCGGGCGCCCTCACTCTCACCGCCTGCGGCTCGCGCAACGACACCGGCGGCTCCGCCAACGGTGACGGCGGCACCACCGTCGTCATCGGCGTCGACGCCCCGCTGACGGGCGACCTCTCCGCCCTCGGCCTCGGCATCAAGAACTCCGCCGACCTCGCCGCCAAGCAGGCCAACGAGAAGAAGTACGTCAAGGGCGTCACCTTCAAGATCGAAGCCCTCGACGACCAGGCGCAGGCCTCTTCCGGTCAGCAGAACGCCACCAAGCTCACCGCCGACAAGAACGTCCTCGGCGTCGTCGGCCCGCTCAACTCCTCCGTCTCCGAAGCCATGCAGAAGGTCTTCGACGACGCCAAGCTCACCCAGATCTCCCCGGCGAACACCAGCCCCTCCCTGACCCAGGGACCCAAGTGGGCCGAGGGCCAGAAGACCCGCACCTACAAGAGCTACTTCCGCACCGCCACCACGGACGCCATCCAGGGCCCGTACGCGGCGCAGTACCTCTTCAACAAGGCGGGCAAGAAGAAGGTCTTCATCATCGACGACAAGAAGACCTACGGCGCCGGCCTCGCCGGCACCTTCAAGGCCGAGTTCACCAAGCTCGGCGGCCAGGTCGCCGGCGAAGGCCACATCGACCCGGAGAGCAAGGACTTCTCCGCCATCGTCACCCAGGTCAAGTCCTCCGGCGCCGACGTCGTCTACTACGGCGGCGAGTACCCCGCCGCCGGCCCCCTCAGCAAGCAGATCAAGGCTTCCGGCACCAACATCCCGCTCGTCGGCGGCGACGGAATGAAGGACAAGAAGTACGTCGAGCTCGCCGGCCCCGGCGCCCAGGGCGACCTCTGCACCTCCGTCGGCGCCCCCGTCGAGAGCCTCCCCTCCGCCAAGGAGTTCGTCGACAACTACAAGAAGGCCGGCTACAAGGACGACTACTCGGCCTACGGCGGCTACTCCTACGACTCCGCCTGGGCCGTCATCGAGGCCGTCAAGAAGGTCGTCGAGGCCAACGACGGCAAGCTCCCGTCCGACGCCCGCGCCAAGGTCCTCGAAGCCGTCCAGGGCGTCAACTTCGACGGCGTGACCGGCAAGGTCTCCTTCGACGAGTTCGGCGACGCCACCAACAAGCAGCTGACCGTCTACAAGGTCGACGGCGACGACTTCAAGACCGTCGAGTCCGGCACCCTCGCCGGCTGACCTGCCTAGCCCTCACCCCCTCACCTGCCGCGCGGGGCGCCGCACCACAGCGCCCCGCGCGGTGTCACATCCGTCGAAAGACTCGGAGGACCTGCGGTGCACGAACTGCCGCAACAGCTGGTCAACGGCCTGCTACTGGGATCCATGTACGGGCTCGTCGCCATCGGCTACACGATGGTCTATGGCATCGTCCAGCTCATCAACTTCGCCCACGGCGAGATCTTCATGACCGGCGGGTTCGGAGCCCTCACGGTCTGGCTGATGCTCCCCGGCGGCACCACCATGTGGATAGCCCTGCCGCTGATGCTCATAGGCGCCATCATCGTCGCCACGCTCATCGCCGTCGGAGCCGAACGCTTCGCCTACCGGCCCCTGCGCAACGCACCCCGCCTCGCGCCGCTCATCACCGCCATCGGCCTCTCCATCGTCCTCCAGCAGGCCGTATGGGCCTGGTACCCCGACGCGAAGTCCTCCGTCAAGTTCCCCGAACTCCCCGGCGGCGCCTTCCACCTCGGCAGCATCACCATCCAGACCGGTGACGTCTTCCTCCTGATCGCCGCTCCCATCTCCATGGCCTTCCTCGGCTTCTTCGTCAAGAAGACCCGAACCGGCCGCGGCATGCAGGCCACCGCCCAGGACCCCGACACCGCGAAGCTCATGGGCATCAACACCGACCGCATCATCACGGTCGCCTTCGCCCTCGGCGCCGCCTTCGCCGCCATCGGCGCCGTCGCCTACGGCCTCAAGTACGGCGAAGTCAACTACCGCATGGGCTTCATCCTCGGCCTCAAGGCATTCACCGCAGCCGTCCTCGGCGGAATCGGCAACATCTACGGCGCCATGATCGGCGGCCTCGTCCTCGGCCTCGCCGAAACCCTCACCACCGCCTACATCGCCGACGTACCCGGCATGCAGCAGCTCGGCGGCCAGTCCTGGGGCAACACCTGGGCGTTCGTACTCCTCATCCTCGTGCTCCTCTTCCGGCCCCAGGGTCTGATGGGCGAGCGCGTGGCGGACAGGGCGTGAGAAACATGACGACCACCACCACCGACACCATCCAGCAGACCACGGCCACCCGCCGCGCCGGCATCTCCTTCCCCGAGAAGACCGCCCGCGCCCTCGCCACCGCCGGCGGCGCCCTCACCGTCGTCTCCTGCTTCCTCGCCTGGACCTGGACCTCCGCCTTCCCCGGCGACCTCACCGTCTACGGATACCCCGGCGGCCTCCAGTGGCTCGTCCTCGTCGGCGGCGCCCTCACCACCCTCTTCGGCCTCGCCTCCTACGGGATCAAGGGCCTGCGCTGGACCGCCCCCGCCGGAACCGACGCCGCCATCAAGCTCTGCGCCCTCGGCACCCTGCTCACCGTGGCCTACACCGCCTGGGCGATCAGCAACGCCCTCGGCGGCCTCGTCAACCTCGAACCCGGCGGCATCGTCGCCATCGTCACCGCACTCGCCGCCTACCTCGGCGCCCGCTCCCTCCCCTTCGAGCGCCCCGCCACCGAACCCGCGGACCCCGAAGACACCTGGTGGGAGCAGACCAAGCACAACATCGCCAACAGCTGGGCCGTCACCAAGGCCGCCCACGCCAGCGGCACCCCCAAGCCGGCCCGCGTCCTCCCGGCCTACGCCGAGATCCTCCTCATCGCGGCCGTCCTCGCCGTCACCCTGGGCATCTTCACCTACGGCGTCACCACCCCCTACCAGGAACTCTTCATCGGCTTCCTGATCACCGCCGGCTTCGGCTTCGGCGCGCTCAACAAGGCCGGCCTGGTCGCCCGCTTCACCGCACTCACCGCCAAGCACCGCAACGTCGCCCTCGTCGGCGCCTTCGCCGCGGCCGCCGCCTTCCCCCTCACCCAGACCGACGACCAGTACGCGACCCTCGGCGTCAACATCCTCATCTTCGCCACCGTCGCCCTCGGCCTGAACATCGTCGTCGGCCTCACCGGCCTCCTCGACCTCGGCTACGTCGCCTTCCTCGGCGTCGGCGCCTACACCGCAGCCCTCGTCTCCGGCTCCCCCAACTCCCCCTTCGGAGTCCACCTCCCCTTCTGGGCCGCCATCCTCCTGGGCGCCGCCGCATCCATGGTCTTCGGCGTCCTCATCGGAGCCCCGACCCTGCGCCTGCGCGGCGACTACCTCGCCATCGTCACCCTGGGCTTCGGAGAGATCTTCCGCATCTCGATGAACAACCTCGACGGCGTCTCCGGCCCCGACCTCACCAACGGCCCCAACGGAATCGCCGGCGTCCCCAACGTCAACCTCTTCGGATTCGACTTCGGCGCCAACCACGATTTCCTCGGATTCACCGTCGGCCGCTTCGCCAACTACTTCCTGCTGATGCTCCTGGTCACCCTCATCGTGATCATGGTCTTCCGCCGCAGCGCCGAATCCCGTATCGGCCGCGCCTGGGTCGCCATCCGCGAAGACGAGACCGCCGCCGAAGCCATGGGCATCAACGGCTTCCGCGTCAAGCTCATCGCCTTCGCCCTCGGCGCCACCCTCGCCGGCCTCGCCGGCGCCGTACAGGCCCACGTGAACTACACCGTCACCCCGGACCAGTACGTCTTCGCCAACGCCGTCCCCCCGAACTCCGCCTTCCTCCTCGCCGCCGTCGTCCTCGGCGGCATGGGCACCATCTCCGGCCCCCTCGTCGGCGGCGCCCTCCTCTTCATGATCCCCAACAAGCTCCAGTTCCTCGGCGAATACCAGCTCCTCGTCTTCGGCATCGCACTCGTCATCCTCATGCGCCTGCGCCCCGAGGGCCTCATCCCCAACCGCCGCAACCAGCTCGAGCTCCACCAGGACCTCGAAGCGCCGACAGTCCTCAGCAAGGCAGGGGCCTGACCATGACGACGACCACCACGACGACGACCACCGAAACGGTCCTCGACGCACGAGGCGTCACCATGCGCTTCGGCGGCCTCACCGCCGTCAAGAACGTCGACCTCACTGTCAACAGCGGCGAGATCGTCGGCCTCATCGGCCCCAACGGCGCCGGCAAGACCACCTTCTTCAACTGCCTCACCGGCCTCTATATCCCCACCGAGGGCGAAGTCCGGTACAAGGGCACGGTCCTGCCCCCCAAGTCCTTCAAGGTCACCGCGGCCGGCATCGCCCGCACCTTCCAGAACATCCGTCTCTTCAACAACATGACGGTCCTGGAAAACGTCCTCGTCGGACGCCACACCCGCACCAAAGAAGGACTCTGGTCCGCCCTCCTGCGCCTCCCCAGCTTCGGCCGCGAGGAACAGGCCAGCCGCGACAAGGCCATGGAACTCCTCGCCTTCATCGGGTTGGACCACAAGGCCGACCACCTCGCGCGCAACCTGCCCTACGGCGAACAGCGCAAGCTCGAAATCGCCCGCGCCCTCGCCAGCGACCCCGGCCTCATCCTCCTCGACGAGCCCACCGCCGGCATGAACCCCCAGGAGACCCGGGCCGCCGAAGAACTCATCTTCGCCATCCGGGACAAGGGCATCGCCGTCCTCGTCATCGAGCACGACATGCGCTTCATCTTCAACCTCTGCGACCGCGTCGCCTGCCTCGTCCAGGGCGAAAAGCTCATCGAAGGCACCGCCACCGAAGTCCAGAGCGACGAACGCGTCGTCGCCGCCTACCTCGGCGAACCCTTCGAAGGCGCCCCCGGCGCAGAAGAAGCAGCCGAAGCCGAAGCCGCCGAAGCCCACGCCGAAGCCGCCGAGACCGAAGCCGAGGCCGAAAACGAGGCCGAAACCGAGGCCGCCGAAGCGGAAGCCGCCGAGGCCGAGCCCGAGGCGCACAGCACCACCAGCACGGACGGAGAAGAAGCCAAGTGACCGCACTCCTGGAGGTCGAAGACCTCCGCGTCGCCTACGGCAAGATCGAAGCCGTCAAAGGCATCTCCTTCACCGTCGAAGAAGGCCAGATCGTCACCCTCATCGGCACCAACGGCGCCGGCAAGACGACCACCCTGCGCACCCTCTCCGGACTGATCAAGCCCAAGGGCGGCCAGGTCAAGTTCCAGGGCAAGTCCCTCAAGAAGGTCCCCGCACACCACATCGTCTCGCTCGGCCTCGCCCACTCCCCCGAGGGCCGGCACATCTTCCCCCGCATGAGCATCGAGGACAACCTCCTCCTCGGCGCCTTCCTGCGCAGCGACAAAGAAGGCATCCAGAAGGACGTCCAGCGCGCCTACGACCTCTTCCCCATCCTGGGAGAACGACGGAAGCAGGCCGCCGGCACCCTCTCCGGCGGCGAACAGCAGATGCTCGCCATGGGCCGCGCGCTCATGTCCCAGCCCAAGCTGCTCATGCTGGACGAGCCCTCCATGGGCCTCTCCCCGCTGATGATGCAGAAGATCATGGCGACCATCGCCGAGCTCAAGGCGTCCGGCACCACCATCCTGCTGGTCGAGCAGAACGCCCAGGCCGCGCTCTCGCTCGCCGACCAGGGCCACGTCATGGAGATCGGCAAGATCGTCCTGACCGGCCCCGGCCGCGAGCTCCTCGTCAACGAGGACGTCCGCAAGGCGTACCTCGGCGAGGACTGACCGCCGCCCCCCTGAAACCCGTGTGGCCCGCCTCCCCTCGGGGGGAGACGGGCCACACGCGTACCCGGCCCTACTTGCCGGCGGCGTTCTGCTTCTTCTCCTCGGCGTCCTCGATGACCGCCTCGGCCACCTGCTGCATGGACATACGACGGTCCATGGACGTCTTCTGGATCCACCGGAACGCGGCCGGCTCGCTCAGCCCGTACTGGGTCTGCAGGATGCTCTTCGCCCGGTCCACCAGCTTGCGCGTCTCCAGCCGCGCCGAGAGGTCCGCGACCTCCTTCTCCAGCGCCTTCAGCTCCGCGAACCGGGACACGGCCATCTCGATGGCCGGAACCACGTCGCTCTTGCTGAACGGCTTCACCAGGTACGCCATGGCCCCGGCGTCCCGCGCCCGCTCGACCAGGTCGCGCTGCGAGAAGGCGGTGAGCATCAGGACCGGGGCGATGGACTCCCCGGCGATCTTCTCGGCGGCGGAGATCCCGTCGAGGACGGGCATCTTCACATCGAGGATGACCAGGTCGGGGCGGTGCTCCCGCGCGAGCTCGACGGCCGTCTGCCCGTCGCCGGCCTCGCCGACCACGGAGTACCCCTCCTCTTCGAGCATCTCTTTGAGATCAAGACGGATGAGCGCCTCGTCCTCGGCGATGACGACACGGGTCGTCAGCGGCGGAACGTGCGACTGGTCGGCGTCGGGCGTGGGCGTCGACTCGTGCTCGGCGGTCACGGAGGCTCCTCTTTGCGGGGCATAACAAGCTCCCCCGAGCCTACCCACCTGCGGTAAGGTGGACCCGCAGCGGGTCGGTCCTCACCTTCGATTCCGCGGGCCCCGGTAGCCCAATTGGCAGCAGGCAGTGGATTCAAAACCCACACAGTGTCGGTTCGAGTCCGACCCGGGGCACTTTTCCTTCCTTTCCAAGGTCACAAGATATCTGCGCGGCCTTCACCCCTTTTAGGGACACCCCGCCCAATTGCGCCGCATGCACGAATTCCGGACGCCAGTGTCGGCCGCATGTACGACCTCCCCACGCGTAAGCGCGCCCTCACTTTGCTCGCCGAGGGGCGCAGCCTGAACTCCGTCAGCTGGGAAACCGGGATATCCCGGGCAGCCATCCGCTCCTGGCAGGCCCGCATCGACCCGCTTCCCCGCCTCAACCAGTTCGCACCCTGCTCCCGTCCGACTGACGGGGCCGCCTACGCGTATCTGCTCGGGCTCTACCTCGGCGACGGCTGCATCAGTGAGCACCCGCGGGGCGGGCACTACCTGCGCGTCTTCTGTGCCGACGCTTGGCCCGGCCTCATCCAGCAGTGCCGCAGCGCGATCCTGGCGGTGCGGCCGACGGACAGCGTCTCCGTGGTGCAGCGCCAGGGGTGTGTCGCCGTCACCAGCTACGGGCGCCACTGGACGTGCCTGTTCCCCCAGCACGCGCCCGGCAGGAAGCACGAGCGCCGCATCGCCCTCGAACCCTGGCAGCAGGAGATCGTCGACGCGCACCCCTGGGAGTTCATACGGGGGCTCATCCATTCCGACGGGTGCCGGATCACCAACTGGACCGTGCGGAACGGGAAGCGGTACGAGTACCCGCGGTACTTCTTCACCAACAAGTCCGACGACATCATCCGCCTGTTCACACGCACCCTGGACGGCGTCGGCGTCCAGTGGAAGCAGGCGAACGCACGCAACGTGTCCATCGCCCGGAAGGGTTCCGTCGCGCTCATGGACGCCCACGTCGGGCCGAAGTACTGACGCCCGTCAGCGGTCCAGGGCGTAGACGGTGCAGGGGCGGTCGAGGACGGTGTCCTCGCGGAGGGGGGTGAAGCCGAGGCGTTCGGCGACGGCGGTCGAGGCCGTGTTGCCGTGGTGGATCATGGCGGTGATCCGGTTCAGGCCCAGGGGGCCGAAGCCCCAGGCGAGGACGGCTCGGGCCGCCTCCGTGGCGTAGCCGTGGCCCCAGTGGGGGCGGGCGAAGGTCCAGCCGATCTCGGTTTCGCCGAACTGTTCCCACCAGTTGAGGCCGCTGCGTCCGATCGTCTCGCCGGTGGTGCGGAGTTCGACGGCGCAGAGGCCGTGGCCGCGTTCGGTCCACTGTCGCTGTATGTCGTGCAGGCGTGCTTCGGCCTGGGCGTGGGTGTAGCCGCCGACGTAGCGGTTGACCTCTTCGTCGGCGTGGAGGCGTACCCACCAGTCGGTGTCGTCGGGGGTGAGGGGGCGCAGGCGGAGGCGTTCGGTGGTGATCATGGGCTGAAATCTAGCCTTGAGTCTCCAGTGGGTGGAGACCTGAGGGTGGGTGCATGGACGGCGTGGCGGATCTGTTGTCGATCGGGGAGCTGGCTCGGAGGTCGGGGCTGGCGGTGCGGACCGTTCGGTTCTACTCCGATGAGGGGATCGTCGTGCCGGCCGGTCGTAGTCGTGCCGGGTACCGGTTGTACGACGTCGGGGCGTTGGTGCGTCTGGAGTTGGTGCGGACGTTGCGTGAGCTGGGTGTGGATCTGCCGACGGTGCGTCGGGTGCTGGATCGGGAGTTGTCGGTGGCTGAGGTGGCTGCTGTGCAGGCTGATGCGGTGGAGATTCAGATCCGGGTGTTGCGGTGGCGTCGGGCGGTGTTGCGGGTGGTGGCCGGGTGTGGTTCGGGTTCTGAGGAGGTCGGGTTGATGCAGAAGGTGACGCGGTGGTCGGCGTGGGAGCGTCGGCGGTTGGTGGATGCGCTGGTGGAGGGGGCGGAGGAGTCGGTGGCGGCGATGGTGCGGGTGGCTGCGCCGGATCTGCCGGAGGATCCGTCGGCGGGGCAGGTGGCGGCGTGGGTGGAGTTGGTGGAGCTGATGGGTGATGAGGAGTTCGGGGTGGTGTTCCGGCGGGGTCCGGGGGTGGAGGGGCCGGTGGATCCGCGGGTGGAGCGGTATTGGCGGTTGGTGTGGGCGGTGAACGGGTGGGAGGTGGTTCCGGGGCTGGTGCCTTAGGGGGGTTTGCCCCACCTGGGGTCGGTGGGTAGCGGGATGCCGTGCGTGGGCGGGTGCGGGGGATGGTGGGGAGCACGGTGTTCCTGCGATGGCTGGGGGTTGGCCCATGGGTGTGGTGGCGAGGCGGATGGTGGCTGCGGTGGCGGTCGGGGTGGTGGCGTTGGGGGTGGCTGGGCAGCCGGTGGCGTTTGCCGCGGGTCGGCCGGATGCGGTGCAGCGGGGGCTGGACGGGTTGGTGCGGGAGGGTGGGGTGCCGGGGGCGTTGGCGTCCGTGTCGGATGGGGAGGGGCGTTCGCGGTCGTATACGGCTGGGGTGGGTGATCTGGCGTCGGGGGCGGCGGTGCCTGGGGATGGGCAGGTGCGGATCGGGAGCAATACGAAGGTGTTCACCGCTGTGGTGGTGTTGCAGTTGGTGGGTGAGGGGCGGCTGGGGCTGGATGACCGGGTGGAGGAGTATCTGCCGGGTGTGGTGCGGGGGGGCGGGTTCGACGGGCGGACCGTCACGGTGCGGCAGCTGCTCCAGCACACGAGTGGGATTCCGGACTATGAGGCTGAGGTGGAGGAGGCGATCACGCAGGGGCGGTACATGGAGCCGCGGGAGTTGCTGGAGATCGCGTTCAGGCATGGGGCGACGTCGCGTGACGGGAAGACGTTCCACTACAGCAATACGAATTACGTGCTGGCGGGGCTGATCGTGGAGAAGGTGGCGCGGCGGCCGTTGGCGGAGGAGATCGACCGGCGGGTGGTGCGGCGGCTGGGGTTGCGGCACACGTATTTTCCGGCGCCGCGTGATCGCACGATCCGTGAGGCGCATCCGCACGCCTATCACCAGGAGGGGGCTGGTGGCCGGCTGCGGGATGTGACGGAGATCGATCCGTCGGCGGCGTGGGCGGCGGGTCAGATGGTGTCGACGAACTCGGATATGAACCGGTTCTTCACCGCGTTGCTGGGGGGGCGGTTGCTGCGGGCGGAGCAGCAGGAGGCGATGGTGACGACGGTGCCGATCGGTGATTCGGGTGCGGGGTACGGGTTGGGGTTGATGAGGCGGCCGTTGTCGTGTGGTGGGGTGTATTGGGGGCACGGTGGTGACATCACGGGGTTCGAGACGCGGGGTGGGGTGACGTCGGGGGGTCGTGCGGTGAGTGTCGCGGTGACGACGGATCCGGCGGATTACGCGGTGACGCAGCGGTTGGAGGGGTTGGTGGATCGGGTGTTGTGCGGGTGAGTGGGTGAGGGGTGGGTGTGCGTACGCCGCCGGGGCTGGGCTCCGGCGGCGCTTTCGTGTGTGGGGGGGTGTGTCAGTGGACGGGGTCGCCGATGTGGTGGATGCGGACGAGGTTGGTCTTGCCGGTGACGCCGGGGGGTGAGCCGGCGGTGATGACGACGATGTCGCCGGGGTGGCAGCGTCCGATGCGCAGGAGTTGTTCTTCGACTTGGGCGACCATGGCGTCGGTGGAGTCGACGTGGGGGCCGAGGAAGGTTTCGACGCCCCAGGTGAGGTTGAGCTGGGAGCGGGTGGCGGGGTCGGGGGTGAAGGCGAGGAGGGGGATGGGTGAGCGGTAGCGGGAGAGGCGGCGGACGGTGTCTCCGCTCTGGGTGAAGGCGACGAGGTATTTGGCGTCGAGGAAGTCGCCCATTTCGGCGGCGGCGCGGGCGACGGCGCCGCCTTGGGTGCGGGGTTTGTTGCGGTCGGTGAGGGGTGGGAGGCCCTTGGCGAGGATGTCTTCTTCGGCGGCTTCGACGATGCGGGCCATGGTGCGGACGGTTTCGACGGGGTGTTTGCCGACGCTGGTTTCGCCGGAGAGCATGACGGCGTCGGTGCCGTCGATGACGGCGTTGGCGACGTCGGAGGCTTCGGCGCGGGTGGGCCGGGAGTTGTCGATCATCGAGTCGAGCATCTGGGTGGCGACGATGACCGGCTTGGCGTTGCGTTTGGCGAGTTTGATGGCGCGCTTTTGGACGATGGGGACTTGTTCCAGGGGCATTTCGACGCCGAGGTCGCCGCGGGCGACCATGATGCCGTCGAAGGCGGCGACGATGTCGTCGATGTTGTCGACGGCCTGGGGTTTTTCGATTTTGGCGATGACGGGGAGGCGGCGGCCTTCCTCGTCCATGATGCGGTGGACGTCTTCGATGTCGCGGCCGGTGCGGACGAAGGAGAGGGCGATGACGTCGGCGCCGGTGCGCAGGGCCCAGCGGAGGTCTTCGATGTCCTTGTCGGAGAGGGCGGGGACGGAGACGGCGACGCCGGGGAGGTTGAGGCCCTTGTGGTCGGAGACCATGCCGCCTTCGATGACGCGGGTGTGGACGCGGGGGCCGTCGATGGTGGTGACTTCGAGGGTGACGCGGCCGTCGTCGACGAGGATGCGTTCGCCGGGGGTGACGTCGTCGGCGAGGCCCTTGTAGGTGGTGCCGCAGGTGTGGCGGTCGCCTTCGTGGTCTTCGACGGTGATGGTGAACTCGTCTCCGCGTTCAAGGAGTACGGGTCCTTCGTGGAAGTGGCCGAGTCGGATCTTCGGGCCTTGAAGGTCGGCGAGGATGCCGACGCTGTGGCCGGTTTCGTCGGCGGCCTTGCGTACGTGGTGGTAGCGCTCCTCGTGTTCGGCGTAGGTGCCGTGGCTGAGGTTGAGGCGGGCGATGTCCATTCCGGCTTCGACCAGGGCTTTGATCTGGTCGTAGGTGTCGGTGGCGGGGCCCAGGGTACATACGATTTTCGCTCGGCGCATGGGGCGAGGGTATGCCCTACCGGGGGGTAGGACGTGTGGGTGGCGTGTCGGCTCAACAACCGTTGGGCAAAGGCTTGTTGACGTTTGTTGAATGTGCGTGGGGGTGCTCCGATGAGCACCCCCGACGGGTCATGGCTTCGGTGTTCTGTGCGGGTTTCAGAGCTGGGGCGGGGTCATGGTGAAGCGGGCGTTGACCTGGGCGGTGACGGTCTGCCGCTGGGGCTGGAGGTCGAGGGGCGGGGGGCTGTCGTCCTCGGCTCCGGCGAAGGCCATGGAGCGGTAGGCGCCGGCGGGGGCGGCCATGGCGAGGGGGGTGGCGTCCTCGGCGCCGAGGTCGGCGAGTTCGACGAGGGCGGCGAGGTCGGCGCCGAGGGCCTGGGCGTAGGCGCGGGCGCGTTGGACGGCTTCGAGGACGGCTTGGCGGCGGGCTTCGGCGTGGGCGGGTGAGGTGGGGCGCAGGGCCCACCAGGGGCCGTCGACGCGGGTGAGGTCGAGGTCGGCGAGGCGGGTGGTGAGTTCGCCGAGGGCGGTGAAGTCGCTGAGTTCGGCGGTGGTGTGGACGGTTCCCTGGTAGGAGCGGACGCGTTCGCCGCGGCCGTGGCGGCCTAGTTCGGGGGTGATGGAGAAGGCGCCGGTTTCGAGTTTTTCGACGGGGTCGCCGTAGCTCTTGATGAGGTCGAGGACGGTGTTGTTGCGGCGGGTGAGGTCGTCGAGGGCGGTGCGGCGGTCGGTGCCGCGGGCGGTGACGGTGATGCCGATGCGGGCGATTTCGGGGTCGACTTCGAGGTGTGCTTCGCCTCGGACGGCGACGCGGGGGGCTTCGGGGGTGCCGTAGGGCGGGTGGGGGGTGGGCGGGGTGGGGTGCGTGGCGTCCTGGGTCATGGTTTCACTGTCGCACTGCGGGTCGTGGGCGTCTGGTCATCGGATCGAAACCTGGCCGGGGTGTTGCGTCTTGTTACCCATCGGTCAGAATCTACGCCCGTTGTCCATGCGCTTGACGCTGTACTGACATACGCCTGACGAGTGGGAGATGGCATGGGGTTCGACCGTAGGACGTTCATGGGGGCTTCGGCCGCGACCGGTGCGGCCGTGGCGCTGGCGGGGGCAACGGCTGCGCCGGCCGCCGCCGCCGTGCCGGGTGCCGAGGCGCCTTCGGCGAAGCAGCGGACGTACGCGTTCACCGTGATGGGGACGACGGATCTGCACGGGAACGTCTTCAACTGGGACTACTTCACGGACAAGGAGTTCGACGACAAGGCGCACAACGATGTGGGCCTGGCGAAGATCTCGACGCTGGTGGAGCAGGTGCGGGCGCAGAAGGGCCGGTGCAACACCCTTCTGATCGACGCGGGTGACACCATCCAGGGCACGCAGCTGTCGTACTACTACGCGAAGGTCGACCCGATCACCGCGCGGCGTGGTCCGGTGCATCCGATGGCGCAGGCGATGAACGCGATCGGCTATGACGCGGCGGCGCTGGGCAACCACGAGTTCAACTACGGCATTCCGGTGCTGCGGAAGTTCGAGGAGCAGTGCCGCTTCCCGCTGCTGGGGGCGAACGCGCTGGACGCGAAGACGCTGAAGCCGGCGTTCGCCCCGTACAGCATGCACCGGCTGCGGACCCCGCACGGGCGGGACGTGAAGGTGGCGGTGCTGGGGCTGACCAACCCGGGTATCGCGATCTGGGACAAGGCGAACGTGCAGGGGAAGATGACGTTCCCGGGTCTGGAGGAGCAGGCGGCCAAGTACGTGCCGCGGCTGCGGTCGATGGGCGCGGACGTGGTGATCGTGGCGGCGCACTCGGGGTCGAGCGGTACCTCCTCCTACGGGGACCAGCTGCCGTACATCGAGAACGCGGCGGCTCTGGTGGCGGAGCAGGTGCCGGGTATCGACGCGATCCTGGTCGGCCATGCCCACACGGAGATCCCGGAGTACCGGGTGAAGAACAAGGCGACGGGCAAGGACGTGGTGCTGTCGGAGCCGCTGAAGTGGGGGCAGCGGCTGACGCTGTTCGACTTCGAGCTGGCCTGGGAGCGGGGCCGCTGGTCGGTGGCGAAGGTGTCGGCGAAGGTGCTGAACTCCAACACGGCCGTGGAGGACCCGAAGATCACGGGTCTGCTGTCGGACGAGCACCGCAAGGTGGTGGCGTACGTCAACCAGGTGATCGGTACCTCGAAGGAGGCGATGAGCTCGGCGGACGGTCCGGTGAAGGACGTGCCGATCATCGATCTGATCAACCACGTGCAGGCGGAGACGGTGAAGGCGGCTCTGGCGGGTACGCAGTGGGCGGCGCTGCCGGTGCTGTCGCAGGCGTCCTGTTTCTCGCGGACCGCGGCGATCCCCGCGGGCCAGGTGACGATCAAGGACGCGGCGGGTCTGTACCCGTTCGAGAACACCCTGGAGGCGCGTGTGCTGACGGGTGCGCAGCTGAAGGACTACCTGGAGTACTCGGCGAAGTACTACGTGCGGACGGCGCCGGGTGGCGTGGTGGACCCGGCGAAGATCACGAACGCGGAGGCCACTCCGGACTACAACTACGACGCCGTCTACGGGCTGTCGTACGACATAGACATCGCCGAGCCGGCGGGTTCGCGGATCTCGGGGCTGTCCTTCCAGGGCAAGCCGGTGGACCCGGCGGCGCGGTTCGTGCTGGCGGTGAACAACTACCGGGCTTCGGGCGGCGGCAACTTCCCGCACGTGCCGCAGGCGCAGCAGGTGTGGGCGAACTCGGAGGAGATCCGTAACACGATCATCCAGTGGGTGAAGGCGAAGGGGACGATCGACCCGGCGCAGTTCGCCTCGGTGGACTGGCGGCTGACGCGGGCCGGGGTGCCGGTCTTCTAGGGGCGCCGTGTGGTGGGGGCCGGGATCCGCTGGGGCGGGTTCCGGCCCTGTGTGCGTTCAGGGGTGGTCGACGAGCGGGAGGAGGCCGGCGGAGGGGCGGGGGCGGGTGTGCTCGCGCTGTTCCAGGCCGAAGGTGGTGAAGGCGGTGCGGTCGGGCTGGGGGTAGGGGGCCTTGCCGGTGAGGGTGTTGAGGATGGCGGCGCTGCGCCAGGCGGTGAGGCCGAGGTCGGGGGCGCCGACGCCGTGGGTGTGGCGTTCGCCGTTCTGGACGAAGACGGTTCCGCTGACGGAGGGGTCGAGGACCATGCGGTGGCGGTCGTCGATGCGGGGGCGGCCGCAGGAGTCCTTGCGCATGTAGGGGTCGAGGCCGGCGAAGAGGCTGGTGAGGGGCCTGTCCCGGTAGCCGGTGGCGAGGACGACGGCGTCGGTGGTGAGGCGGGAGCGGGTGCCCTGCTGAGTGTGTTCGAGGTGGAGTTCGACCTTGGTGGTGGCGACGCGGCCGGCGGTGCGGACGGTGACTCCGGGGGTGAGGACGGTGTCGGGCCAGCCGCCGTGCAGGGTGCGGCGGTAGAGCTCCTCGTGGATGGCGGCGATGGTGGTCGCGTCGATGCCCTTGTGGAGCTGCCACTGGGCCGGCAGGAGGCGGTCGCGGACGGGTTCGGGCAGGGAGTGGAAGTAGCGGGTGTAGTCGGGGGTGAAGTGTTCCAGGCCGAGCTTGGAGTACTCCATGGGGGCGAAGGAGGGGGTGCGGGCGAGCCAGGTGAGGCGTTCGCGGCCGGCGGGGCGGGCGCGCAGGAGGTCGAGGAAGACCTCGGCTCCGGACTGGCCCGAGCCGATGACGGTGACGTGTTCGGCGCCGAGGATGCGGTCGCGGTGGTCGAGGTAGTCGGCGGAGTGGATGACGGGGACGGTGGGGGCGTCGGCGAGGGGGCGCAGGGCTTCGGGGACGTGGGGGGCGGTGCCGATGCCGAGGGCGAGGTTGCGGGTGTAGGTGCGGCCGAGGGCTTCGGCTTCTCCGTCGGCGTCGAGCTGGGTGTAGTCGACTTCGAAGAGGTCGCGTTCGGGGTTCCAGCGGACGGCGTCGACCTGGTGGCCGAAGTGGAGTCCGGGCAGGCGGCCGGCGACCCAGCGGCAGTAGGCGTCGTATTCGGCGCGCTGGATGTGGAACTGCTCGGCGAAGTAGAAGGGGAAGAGCCGTTCCTTGTGTTTGAGGTAGTTGAGGAAGGTCCAGGGGCTGGCGGGGTCGGCGAGGGTGACGAGGTCGGCGAGGAAGGGGACTTGGAGGGTGGCTCCGTCGATGAGGAGTCCGGGGTGCCAGCGGAAGTCGCGGCGCTGGTCGTAGAAGGCGGTGGCGAGGCGGTCGGAGCCTTGGGCGGGCAGGCCGTGGCTGAGGGCGGCGAGGGAGAGGTTGGCGGGGCCGATGCCGATTCCGACGAGGTCGTGGGGTGCATCGTGCTGGGCGGTCATCGGTGGGTTCTGCCTTCCAGGTGGGTGATGAGGGTGTGCAGGTCTCCGGCCGTGGTGTGGGGGTTGAGGAGGGTGGCCTTGAGCCAGAGGCGGCCGTCGGCGGTGGCGCGGCCGAGGACGGCGGTGCCGTCGTGGAGGAGGGTGCGGCGCAGGGTGGCGATGTCGTCGTCGTCCGCGGGGGTGGGGCGGAAGAGGACGGTGGTGATGGTGGGGCGGGCGTGGAGTTCGAAGCCGGGGTGGGCGTCGAGGAGGTCGGCGAGGTGCTGGGCGGTGGCGCAGGTGCGGTCGATGAGGTGGGCGAGGCCGTCGCGGCCGAGGGAGCGGAGGGTGGCGGCGATTTTGACGGCGTCGGGGCGGCGGGTGGTGCGCAGGGAGCGGCCGAGGAGGTCGGGGAGGCCGGCGTGGGTGTCGTCGGGGGCGTTGAGGTAGTCGGCCTGGTGGGCGAGGGGGGTGAGCAGCTGGGTGTCGGGGACGGCGAGGAGGCCGGCGGCGACGGGTTGCCAGCCGAGTTTGTGCAGGTCGAGGGTGAGGGAGTGGGCGCGGTCGAGGCCGGTGAGCTGGGGGCGGTGGCGGGGGCTGAAGGTGAGGGTTCCGCCGTAGGCGGCGTCGATGTGGAGTTCGGCGCCGTGCTGGTCGCAGAGGTCGGCGAGGGCGGGGAGGGGGTCGATGAGGCCGGCGTCGGTGGTGCCGGCGGTGGCGGTGACGAGGACGGGGCCGGGGGTGCGGGCCAGGGCCGCGTCGAGGGTGGCGGGGTCGAGGGTGCCGGTGGGGGTGGGGAGGGTGAGGGTGGGGGGCAGGCCGAGGAGCCAGGCGGCGCGGGGGATGGAGTGGTGGGCGTTGGCTCCGTGGATGACGGTGAGGTGGGGGCCGTGGCGTTCGCGGGCGAGGAGGAGGGCGAGCTGGTTGGCTTCGGTGCCGCCGGTGGTGAGGAGGGCGTCGGGGTGGGGGGTGGGGTAGAGCTCGGCGGCGAGGGTGGCGGTGAGGCGTTCTTCGACGGCGGAGGCGGCGGGGGCCTGGTCCCAGGAGTCGAGGCTGGGGTTGAGGGCGCTGACGGCGAGGTCGGCGGCTGCGGCGACGGCGAGTGGGGGGCAGTGCAGGTGGGCGGCGCAGAGGGGGTCGGCGGGGTCGGCGGCGCCTGCGGTGAGGGTGTGGACGAGGGTGGTGAGGGCTTCGTGGTCGCCGGTGCCGTGGGCGGGCAGGACGTCGCCCAGTGCGGTGCGGACGCGGGCGGCGGTGGTGTCGGGGCCGCCGGCGGGGAGGGGGCCGCCGCGGGCGGCGGCTCCGGTGCGCAGGGCGGCCAGGACGGTGTCGAGGAGGGGCCGCAGGGCGTCGGCTCCGCCGTGTCCGCCGGCGAGCGGGGGCGCGGGCGGGTGCGTGGGCGCGGTCATGGGGGCCTCCGTGGCTGGGCGGGGGGGGTCCGCGGGCCTGGGGGCGTCTGTTCGGTGGCCGAGGCCGGGCGGGACACCCGGCCGGTACAACGATCAGACCCGAACGGGGTAACCGCCGGAATGCGGTGAGGGTGGTTTCGGGCCGGCCGGCCGGTACCGGGTGCGGGGCGGGGACGGTCGGCGGCGGCCCGGCCGGCGGCGTGGTGTTGGCCGGCGCCGACGTCCGTGGGGCGGCCGGAGGTCCCTTCGGTGCCGGGGGTGACGGACCCTTCCCCGTGCCGTCGGGTGCGCCGTCGGTGTCCCCGTCCGCGCCGCCGTCGCGGTCCCCCGGGCACAACGCCCCGCCGTCGTCCGGTGCTCCGGACTCCCCCGGCGCCTCCCCTTCCTCCGCCCGGCCCACGGACGGGGGGAATCCGCAGCCGTCGGCGAGTGCGCCGCAGCAGCCCCAGCCTCCGGCGGTGGTGATCCGGCAGCCGGGCAGCGGTGGCACGCTGCGGCGCGGGTGCGATGAGGACTTCGCCGGTTCGGCGCGGACCCGGCCCGGTGACCGGGCCGTCACCGGGCCGCAGTACACGGTGTGGCAGCTGAAGGCGGTGGGGGCGGGCCCGTCGGGCAGCTTCCTGGTGCCGCTGCTGCCCGACGGGACGTGTCCGCTGGTGTTCACGGCGGCCGGTCCGGGCAGCGGCCTGACGGCCGGTGCCCGGGTGCCGGTGCGGATCGCCGGCTGGGTCCGCTAGTCGGCCCGGACGGCCTGGGCGGCGCGGACCCGCAGGGTGCGGGCGAGGTCGTCGAGCTGGTCGACGAGGGCGCGGCGCAGCATCGGGATGATCTCGGGGTCCTCCAGGGCGGTGTAGCCGGCCTGGAGGTGGGTCTGGTCCGCGTGGTGGGCGGGGAAGGCCCAGCGGCCGGCGGCCTGCCCGATGGCGGGGCCGCGGCGGGCTCCGAGGGCGATGGCGTCGGGGTAGTAGCGGGTGACGTATTCCTCGACGAGGGCGCTCTGTTCGGGCTGCCAGAAGCCCTGGGCGGTGGCGGTGAACAGGTAGTTGGACAGGGTGTCGTCGTGGAAGAGGCGCTGCCAGGCGGCGGCCTTGGCCTCCGCGGTGGGCAGGGCGGCGCGGCAGCGGGCGGCGCCCTGCTGGCCGGTGGCGCTGGGGTCGGCGGCGAGGGCTGCGTCGATGGCGTCCTCGTCGGCGGCGCCGAGGACGGCGAGGCGGGCCAGGATGCGCCAGCGCAGTTCCGGGTCGAGTTCGGGGCCGCCGGAGACGGCGCCGTCGGCGAGCCAGGCGGCGAGGGTGTCGGGCTGGGTGGCGCTGTCGATGAAGGCGCGCAGGGCGGCGAGGCGCAGTCCGGGGTCGGTGCCGTCCTCGGTGCGGCGCAGCAGGTCGCGGGTGATGGCGGTGAGGGTGGTGAGGGCGCTGGTGCGGTCGGCGGGGGCGGTGTAGAGGTCGGCGACGTGGTGGCGGGCGAAGGCGAGGACGCCCTGGACGATGGCGAGGTCGCTCTCGTCGGGCAGGTGGGCCTCGGCGGTGGTGAGGTAGTCGGCGGGGTCGAGTTCGCCGTCGCGGACCATGTCGCGCAGCGAGCCCCAGACGACGGCGCGGGTGAGGGGGTCGGGGATGCGGGAGAGGCCGCGCAGGACGGTTTCGAGGGAGGTGTCGTCCAGGCGGACCTTGGCGTAGCTGAGGTCGCCGTCGTTGAGGACGAGGAGGTCGGGCCGGGGGCCGCCGACGGAGAGGACCTCGTCGCTGGGGACGTCGAGGTCGAGGAGGGCGGTGCGTTCGAGGAGGCCGTCGGGGGTGCGGGCGTAGGTGCCGGCGGTGATGCGGTGGGGGCGGCTGCCGCGGCGGTCGACGGTGAGGGTCCAGCCGCCGGGGCCGCCTCCGGTGCCGGCGTCCTGGATGTGGGGGGTGAGGGTGTCGATGCCGGTGGTGCGCAGCCAGATGTCGGCCCAGGCGTGGACGTCGCGGTCGGTGTGGGCGGCGAGGGAGTCCACGAAGTCGGCGAGGGTGGCGTTGGCGAACTTGTGGCGGGCGAAGTGGGTGTTGATGCCGGCGAGGAAGTCCTTCTCGCCGAGCCAGGCGACGAGCTGGCGCAGGGCGGAGGCGCCCTTGGCGTAGGAGATGCCGTCGAAGTTGAGGAGGGCGGAGGCGGTGTCGGGGACGTCGTCGGGGCCGGGGGCGACGGGGTGGGTGGAGGGGCGCTGGTCGGCGGCGTAGCCCCAGGGCTTGCGTTCCATGCCGAACTCGGTCCAGGTGCCGGTGAAGCGGGTGGCTTCGGTGAGGGTCTGGTAGCCCATGTACTCGGCGAAGGACTCGTTGAGCCAGATGTCGTCGAACCAGGCGAGGGTGACGAGGTCGCCGAACCACATGTGGGCCATCTCATGGGCGATGACCATGGCGCGGCGCTGGCGTTCGGTGTCGGTGACGGCGGAGCGGAAGACGAACTCGTCGCGGAAGGTGACCAGGCCCGGGTTCTCCATGGCGCCGGCGTTGAACTCGGGGACGAACGCCTGGTCGTAGGAGTCGAAGGGGTAGGGCTCGGTGAACTTCTCGTGGTAGCGGTCGTAGCAGGCGGTGGTGACGGAAAGGATCTCGTCGGCGTCGGCGTCGAGGTGGGGGGCGAGGGACTGGCGGCAGTGGATGCCGAAGGGGAGTCCGGCGTGTTCGGTGGTGATGCTGTGCCAGGGCCCGGCGGCGACGGCGGCGAGGTAGGTGGAGATGACGGGGGTGGGGGCGGAGGTCCAGATGCCGGCGCCGTCGCTCGCGCGGTCGCCGGTACGGGTGGTGGTGCCGTTGGCGAGGACGGTCCAGTGGGCGGGGGCGGTGACGGTGAACTGGAAGACGGCCTTGAGGTCGGGCTGGTCGAAGGCGGGGAAGACGCGCTGGACGTCGTCCATGAACATCTGGGTGTAGACGTACGTCTCGCCGTCGGCGGGGTCGGTGAAGCGGTGGAGGCCCTCGCCGGTGCGGGAGTAGCGCATCCGGGTGTCGAGGCGCAGCTCGTGGGGGCCTTCGGTGAGGCCGGTGAGGGGGAGGCGGTTTCCGGTGAGGGCGGCGGGGTCGAGGGGGTGGCCGTCGAGCGTGGCGGAGCGCAGTTCTTCCGGCTTCAGCTCGATGAAGGTGTCCGCGGGGGTGCGGGCGCTGAAGCGGATGACGGTGGTGGAGTCGAAGGTCTCGTCGCCGGTGGTGAGGTCGAGGGTGACGGCGTAGTGGTGGACGTCGAGGATCTGGGCTCGGAGCTGCGCTTCGGCGCGCGTCAGTGCGGACATGGGGCCATGCTGCCGGATGGGCGGGCCCGGTCCTAGGGGGTTCCGGTGGCCGGGGCGGGGCGGCGGCCGCCCCGGCGTGGAAGGTCAGTCCTCGCCGGCGGCGATGGTCTCGTGGTGGCGGATGACCTCGGCGATGATGAAGTTGAGGAGCTTCTCGGCGAAGGCCGGGTCGAGCTTGGCGTTCTCGGCGAGCTGGCGCAGGCGGGCGATCTGCCGGGACTCGCGGCCGGGGTCGGCGGGGGGCAGGTGGTGGCGCGCCTTGAGGTGGCCGACCTGCTGGGTGCATTTGAAGCGTTCGGCGAGCATGTGGACCACGGCCGCGTCGATGTTGTCGATGCTGTCGCGCAGGCGGGCCAGTTCGGCGGTGACGTTCTCGTCGATCGCGGCGGGGTCGGTGCCGCTGTCGCGGTCGCTGGTGTTCATGGTCATCGAGAATACGGTGCGGTCGCGCGCGCCACCCCCGGTATGTCGGTGGGTGAGACGGGGCGTGGGGCGGGGTTCAGGCGGGGGTGGCGGCGAGGCCGGTCTCCCAGGCCCAGGCGGCGATCTCGACGCGGTTGCGGGCGGTGAGCTTGGCCTGGACGGCGGTGAGGTGGTTCCTGACGGCGGGCAGGGGGAGGTCCAGTGCGGCGCCGATCTCGGTGTCGGTCAGCCCGCGGGCGAGGCAGCGTACGAGGTCCTGTTCGCGGGCGGTGAGCGGCGGGGCGGGGTGGCGGCCGGCCATGCGGGGGGCGAGTTCGCGCAGCAGGCGGACGGTGGGGGCGGGCGAGACGAGGGCGTCCCCGGCGGCCGCGGCCCGTACGGCTTCGACGAGGGCGGCGGGGCCGGCGTCCTGGAGGAGGAAGCCGCAGGCGCCGCCGTGGAGTGCGGCGTGGACGTAGGGGTCGAGGGCGGAGGCGGTGACGAGGACGACGCGCGGGCTGTCCTCGGCGGAGAGGCGGCGGGTGACGTCGAGGGCGTCCGGTCCGGGCGTGCGCAGGCCCAGGAGGAGGACGTCGGGGCGGTGGGCGGCGACGGCGGCGAGGGCGGTGTGTCCGTCGGCGAGGACCTCGATGCCGGGCCGGTGGTCGAGGGTCGTCCGGAAGCCGGTCCTGACGGCGTCCTGGCCGTCGGCGATGACCACGCTGATCGTCATGCGCTGCCTGCCCCGCTGTCGCCCGGTCCCGGTGTCCCCGTCCCATGGGACCCGGGGGCGCGGCGGCCCGCAACCGGGCGGCCGCGGGGCTCGCCCTTCCGGCCGGTTCGGGTCCGGCCGGAAGGGCGAGGTGCGCGGGGTGGGGGGTGCCGGGGCCGGCCCGGGGGGTACGGGCCGGCGGCGCGGTTACAGGCCGGCGGCGGCGTTGCGGATGTCGGCGGCGAAGGTGGAGACCTCGGAGTAGACCCCGGGGTATCCGGCGCGGGCGCAGCCCTCGCCCCAGCTGACGATGCCGACCTGGATCCAGGCGTTGGTGTCGTCGCGGCGGAACATGGGGCCGCCGGAGTCGCCCTGGCAGGTGTCGGTGCCACCCTGGTCGTAGCCGGCGCAGATCTCGTCGGAGGGGACGAGGGAGCTGCCGTAGGCGGCCTGGCAGGCGGCGTCGGAGACGAAGGGGACGGTGGCCTTGAGGAGGTAGCGCTGCTGGGATCCGCCTTCGCGGGCGGCGCCCCAGCCGGCGATGGTGAAGGTGCCGTTGTCGTACGCCTTGGTGTCGGCGATCTTCAGGGTGGGGAGGTTGACGGGCTTGGCGAGCTTGATGAGGGCCCAGTCCTTGCCCTGGCCGTTGTAGCCGGGGGCCTGGAGCACCTTGGTGGACTTGACCTTGATGGCGCTGCTGCTCTGGAGGTCGACGACGCCGGCGGTGGCGGTGATGGAGGTGTTGGCGCCGGATCCGTTCACGCAGTGGGCTGCGGTGAGGACGATCTGCTGGGTGTAGAGGGCGCCGCCGCAGCCCATGGAGAGGCGGACCATGAAGGGGAACTCGCCCTGGGCGGCGCGGGTGCCGCCGACCACGGGGGTGGGTGAGGCGCTGGCGCCGGTGGGCTGGAGGCTGACGGCGGCGAGGGCCACGGCGCCGACGGCGAGGCCGCGCTTGAGGACCTTGGTGAAGGTGGACACGGTCAACACACTGCCTTTCGTGGGGGGTTGGGCTGTGCGCGCCATCCGATGAATGACGGGTCCATGACACATCCGGGTCCGGGGCGGCATCAAGAAGGCGTTTTCGGACAATCCCCGCCCCGCCCATCCCCGCCCCGCGACGGGGATTCATCCGGCGGCCACGAAAAGTTTCCTACCGGCCAGTAGACATGCGGGGAGTTCTGGCCAACCCTGAGCACGTACATGCCAAGTCGTGAGCACGTACGCGCCAAGCCGTGACCGAGGAGCGCCCCCCATGCGCAGCACCCGCCGCACCCGCACGTCCCGCACCGCCGCCGCCACCGTGGCGGCCGCGGCCGCCGTGATGACCCTGCTGCCCGCCGGAGCCGCCGCCGCGGCCCCGGCGGCGGCGCCCGCCCCGGCCCCGGCAGCGGTCACCGCCTCCGCGCCGGGCGGCAACGCGGCCCTCCTCGGCATCGACTACGCCACCTGGCAGCGGGACGTGGCCGCCGTCGTCGACGCCGCCCGCCCGGCCATCGAGCAGCGGATCGCGGCCGCCCCGGCCGGCGAGAAGCCCGCGATCGTCCTGGACATCGACAACTCCTCCCTGGAGACGGACTTCCACTGGTTCTGGACGTTCCCGACCCCGGCGATCGAGAAGGTCCGCGCGCTGACCCAGTACGCGAACCAGCGCGGGGTCGCGATCTTCTTCGTCACCGCCCGCCCGGGGATCGTGTACTCCCTGACCGAGCGGAACCTCAAGGCGGTCGGCTACCCGGTGACCGGCCTGTACGTACGGGACCTGCCGGCGCTGTTCAGCCAGGTCAGCGCGTACAAGACGGCCAAGCGCGCCGAGATCGAGGCCAACGGCTACACGATCATCGCCAACATCGGGAACAACGACAGCGACCTGGTCGGCGGCCACGCCGAGCGCACCGTCAAGCTCCCCGACTACGGCGGCAAGCTTTCCTGACGAATCGTTACGCCGGAAGCGGTTCGAACGCCGGGTATGGCGGGTAGTCATATCCCATCGCACGAGTGCCGGGCCCGACCCCTCGCCAGGGGGCCGGGCCCGTCGCGTGACCGGCGGACGGCCTACTGGGCGCCGTACGCCGGGAGCTGCGGCCGCGCGGCGGCGAGGAGCCCGGCGGCGGCCTCGCCCGCCTCCGACGGGGTCCAGCGGGAGCCGCGCTCGGCGGTGGGGCCCGGCCGCCAGCCCTCCATCACCGTGATCCGGCCGCCCTCCGCCTCGAAGACCCGGCCCGTGACACCGGCGGACGCCTCGGAGCCCAGCCACACCACCAGTGGCGACACGTTCTCCGGGGCCATCGCGTCGAAGGCCCCCGCCGCCGGGGCGGCCATCGTCGCGGCGAAGGTCTCCTGCGTCATCCGCGTCCGCGCCGCCGGGGCGACCGCGTTGACCTGCACCCCGTACCGGCCCATCTCGGCCGCCGCCACGAGCGTCAGGCCGAGGATCCCCGCCTTGGCCGCGCTGTAGTTGCCCTGGCCCACCGAGCCCAGCAGTCCGGCCCCCGACGAGGTGTTGACGACCCGGGCCGCGACCGGCCGGCCGGCCTTCGCCTCGGCCCGCCACCAGGCGGCCGCCGCCCGCAGCGGCAGGAAGTGGCCCTTGAGGTGGACCCGCATCACCGCGTCCCAGTCCTCCTCCCCGAGGTTGACGAGCATCCGGTCCCGCAGGAACCCGGCGTTGTTGACCAGGGTGTCCAGCCGCCCGAAGGCGTCCAGGGCGCAGGCCACCAGCGAGTCGGCGCCCTCGCCGGTGGCGATGTCCCCGCCGTGGGCCACCGCCTCCCCGCCCAGGGCGCGGATCTCCTCCACCACCCGCGCGGCCGGGCTCCCGGGCCCGGGGAGCCCGTCGAGTCCCACCCCGAGGTCGTTGACGACCACCCGCGCCCCCTCCGCCGCGAAGGCCAGCGCGTGGGCCCGGCCCAGCCCCCGGCCCGCACCCGTCACGATGACCACGCGTCCGTCCGCGATGCCCATGCCCGCTCTCCCCATCCTCGAAGTCCTCGACGCCCTCGAAATCCGCGCCATCCGCAGCGTCCGTGCGGAAGCCCCTCGGCCGCCCGTTCCGGCGGCCCCGCCCCTCACCCCGTGCCGCCCGGCGGGCGGTTGGCCGTCGCCGCCGCGAGGAACGCCGGGCGCTCCCCGCCCCCGTGCACCAGCAGGCTCGCCCCGCTCACGTACGCCGCCCGGTCCGAGGCCAGGAACACCGCCGCCTCCCCCACGTCCGACGGCTCGGCCAGCCGGCCCAGCGGTACGGTGGCGGCCACCGCCGCGAGACCCTCGGCGTCCCCGTAGTGCAGGTGCGCCAGCTCGGTGCGGACCATCCCGAGCACCAGCGAGTTGACCCGTACCTCGGGCGCCCACTCCACTGCCATGGAGCGGGCCAGGTTCTCCAGCCCCGCCTTGGCCGCCCCGTACGCGGCCGTGCCCGGCGAGGGGCGGGTCCCGCTGACGCTGCCGATCATCACCACCGAGCCCCGGCTCTCCCGCAGCCACGGGTAGGCCGCGAGGGAGGCCGTCATCGGCGCCACGAGGTTGAGGGCGAGGACCCGCGCGTGCCGTTCGGCACCGCCCTCCCCCAGCGGCCGGTACGGGGTCCCGCCGGCGTTGTTCACCAGGCAGTCCAGCCGCCCGTACCGCCCCGCGACCCCGTCGAGGAACCCCTGGACGGCGTCCGGATCGCGCAGGTCCACGGGGGTGAAGGCGGCCTCCCGCCCGCCCCCGGCCACCGGCGCCCGCGGCGGGCGCCGGGCGCAGACGACGACCTCCGCCCCGGCCGCGAGGAACGAGCGGGCGATCCCGGCGCCGACGCCCCGCGTTCCGCCGGTGACGACCACGACCCTCCCCTTGAGCTCCATCGGCTGCTACCTTCCTCACCTAACAAATGTTTGGTGGAAAGGTAGCTGATCCGCTCATGGGTGTCTCCACCTCCCGCCCGGACGAGGGCGTCGCACGCGTCACCGTGGACTTCCCACCCGTCAACGCCCTTCCCGTACACGGCTGGTACGAGCTCGCCGACGCCCTGCGCGCCGCCGGCCGCGACCCCGGCGTGCGCTGCGTGGTCCTGGCCGCCGAGGGCCGGGGCTTCAACGCCGGGGTGGACATCAAGGAGATGCAGCGCGACATCGGCCACAGCGCCCTCGTCGGCGCCAACCGCGGCTGCTACGAGGCGTTCGCCGCCGTCTACGAGTGCGAGGTGCCGGTGGTCGCGGCCGTGCACGGGTTCTGCCTGGGCGGCGGCATCGGCCTGGCCGGCAACGCGGACGCGATCGTGGCCTCCGAGGACGCCGTCTTCGGGCTGCCCGAACTGGACCGCGGGGCCCTTGGCGCCGCCACCCACCTGGCCCGGCTGGTCCCCCAGCACCTGATGCGCGCCCTCTACTACACCTCGCGCACCGCCACCGCCGCCGAACTGCACGCCCACGGCTCGGTGTGGAAGGTCGTCCCGCGCTCGGAGCTGTCCGCCGCCGCCCTGGAACTGGCGGCCGAGATCGCCAGGAAGGACGGCACCCTGATCCGGCTGGCCAAGGCCGCCATCAACGGCATCGACCCCGTGGACGTGCGCCGCAGCTACCGCTTCGAGCAGGGCTTCACCTTCGAGGCCAACCTCAGCGGGGTCGCCGACCGGGTCCGCGACACCTTCGGGAAGGGCACCGCATGACGGACAAGACCATGACCCCCGACGAGGTCGCCGGACGGCTGCGCAGCGGAATGACCCTCGGCATCGGCGGCTGGGGCTCCCGGCGCAAGCCGATGGCCCTGGTGCGAGCACTGCTCCGCTCCGAGATCACCGATCTCACCGTGGTCTCGTACGGCGGCCCCGATGTCGGGCTGCTCGCCGCCGCCGGACGGATCCGCCGGCTGATCGCCCCGTTCGCCACCCTCGACTCCATCCCGCTGGAGCCGCACTTCCGGGCCGCCCGCGAGGCCGGAGCCCTCGCGCTCACCGAGTACGACGAGGCCATGTTCATGTGGGGGCTGCACGCCGCCGCGAACCGCCTGCCCTTCCTTCCGGTCCGCGCCGGCCTCGGCTCCGACGTCATGCGGGTCAACCCGCAGCTGCGCACCGTCACCTCCCCCTACGACGACGGCGAGGAGTTCACCGCCGTCCCCGCCCTGCGCATGGACGCGGCCCTGGTCCACCTCAACCGCGCCGACCGCCTGGGCAACGCCCAGTACCTGGGCCCCGACCCGTACTTCGACGACCTCTTCTGCGAGGCCGCCGACACCGCGTACGTCTCCTGCGAGCAGCTGGTGGAGAGCGCCGAGCTCCTCAAGTCCGGGCCGCCGCAGTCCCTCCTGGTGAGCCGGCACGCGGTCACCGGGGTCGTGGAGACCCCGAACGGGGCGCACTTCACCTCCTGCGTGCCCGACTACGACCGCGACGAGGCGTTCCAGAAGCTGTACGCGACCACCCCCTGGCCCCGGTTCGCGGCCCGCTTCCTGTCCGGGGCGGGCGAGCACGACTACCAGAGCGCCGTCCGCACCTGGCAGGAGGAACAGCGATGACCACGCGCGCCGAGTACTGCGTGATCGCCTGCGCCGAGGCGTGGCGGGGTGACGGGGAGGTCCTCGCCAGCCCGATGGGCCCGGTCCCCTCCTTCGGGGCGCGGCTGGCCAAGCGGACCTTCGCCCCCGATCTGCTGCTGACCGACGGCGAGGCGATGCTGGTCGGCCTCGACGGGACGGTGGAGGGCTGGCTGCCCTACCGCCGCCACCTGACGATGGTCACCGGCGGGCGGCGGCACGTGATGATGGGCGCGAGCCAGATCGACCGGTACGGCAACCAGAACATCTCCTGCATCGGCGCCTGGGAGCGGCCCTCGCGCCAGCTGCTGGGGGTGCGCGGCGCTCCCGTCAACACCCTTAACAACCCGGTCAGTTACTGGGTGCCCCGGCACTCCCCGCGGGTGTTCGTCGAGCGCGTCGACATGGTCTGCGGGGTCGGGTACGACCGCGCGGAGGCGGCCGGCCCCTCGGCCTCCCGCTTCCACCGGCTGCCGCGCGTGGTCAGCGACCTCGGGGTCTTCGACTTCACCGGCCCGGACCGCACGATGCGGCTGGTCTCCCTGCACCCGGGGGTGACGGTGGAGCAGGTCCGGGCGGCCACCGGGTTCGAGCTGGCCATCGGCGAGGACGTCCCGTACACCCGTGAGCCCACCGCGCGGGAGCTGCGGCTGATCCGCGAGGTGATCGACCCGGACGGGCTGCGCGAGCGGGAGGTACGGGGCTGACATGGCGGACGGGGTGCTGGAGACGGCGTTCACCCGGCTGGTCGGGGTCCGTTACCCGATCGTGCAGACGGGCATGGGCTGGGTGGCCGGGCCGCGCCTGGTGTCGGCGGCGGCGCGGGCCGGGGCGCTGGGCATCCTGGCCTCGGCGACGATGACCACCGAACAGCTGCGGGCGGCGGTCCAGGAGGTGCGCTCCCGGACGGACGCGCCGTTCGGGGTCAACCTGCGGGCCGACGCCGGGGACGCGGCGGAGCGGGTGCGGCTGATCATCGACGAGGGGGTGCGGGTGGCCTCGTTCGCGCTGGCCCCCTCCCGGGAGCTGATCGTCCGCCTCAAGGACGCCGGGGTGGTGGTGATCCCCTCGGTGGGGGCGCGCCGGCACGCCGAGAAGGTCGCGGCCTGGGGCGCCGACGCGGTGATCGTGCAGGGCGGGGAGGGCGGCGGGCACACCGGGGAGGTGGCCACGACGGTGCTGCTGCCGCAGGTGGTCGACGCCGTGGACATCCCGGTGGTCGCGGCGGGCGGGTTCCGCGACGGGCGCGGGCTGGTGGCGGCCCTGGCGTACGGGGCGGCGGGCATCGCCATGGGGACGCGGTTCCTGCTGACCTCCGACTCGACCGTCCCCGACGCCGTCAAGGCCGAGTACCTGAAGGCCACCGTCAAGGACGTCACCGTCACCACGGCCGTGGACGGGCTGCCGCACCGGATGCTGCGCACCGAGCTGGTGGCCTCCCTGGAGCGGGCGGGCCGGGCGAGGGCGCTGGCCCGCGCGGTGCGGCACGCGGCCGCCTTCCGGAAGCTGTCGGGGCTGTCCTGGCCCCGGATGGTGCGCGACGGCCTGGCGATGAAACACGGCAAGGACCTGTCCTGGAGCCAGGTCCTGCTCGCCGCGAACACCCCGATGCTCCTGAAGGCGTCCATGGTCGAGGGCCGTACGGACCTCGGTGTCATGGCATCGGGCCAGGTCGCGGGGGTGATCGAGGACCTTCCGTCGTGTGCGGAGCTCGTCGGCCGCGTCATGGCCGAAGCGCACGCCGTGCTGGACCGGCTGTACGCGCCCGGTCCGCACCCGCCCGGCACCCTGCCACCACCAGGGTGATCCCCTCTCCGTCACAGGAGTCGCCCGTATGAGACGTGCCCGCATCCGCCTGGCGACCGCGGCGGTCGCCGCCGTGCTCGCCGCCGGGACCCTGCCCGCCGCCGCCCACGCGGCGGCGGCTCCGGCAGCCGCGGCCCGTACCCCGCGCCACCCGCTCCAGTCGCCGTCCCCGGCGATCCTGCAGGTCCCCCTCCAGGGGGCCGTCAACTTCCGGGACATCGGCGGCTATCCCACCTACAGCGGCGGGCTGGTCCGCCAGGGGCTGGTCTACCGCTCCGACGCACTGAGCAGGCTGACCGCGGCGGACATCACCACCGTCGCCGGTCTGGGCCTCACGAGGGCCGTCGATTTCCGCATCCCGACGGAGCTCCAGTACGACGGCGCCGACAAGCTGCCGCCGGGGCTCTCCCCCACCCCCCGCCCGGTCAGCGACCTGGGCCTGTACGCCACGCTGGTCGGCGCGATCTCCAGCGGCGACCCCGTCAAGCAGGAGCAGATGCTCGGCGGCGGGCGGGCCGAGGCGTACATGCAGGACATCTACCGCACGTTCGTGACGAGCCCCGAGAACCGGGCGCAGTTCGCGGCGACCCTGCGGGAGATCGCGGACGGGTCCCAGGGTCCGCTGCTCTACCACTGCACCTCGGGCAAGGACCGGACGGGGTGGATGAGTTACGTCCTGCTGCGCGCGCTGGCCGTGCCGAAGGAGACGGCCGCGAGCGACTACCTGGCGTCCAACACCTTCCGGGCGGCGTACGACGCCCAGGTGCGGGCGGGGCTCAAGCAGTCGGGCCGGATGCAGAACCCGGACCTGCTGATCCCGCTCCAGGAGGTCCGGCAGGACTACCTGGACGCCGCGACCGCCCGGATGGAGGCCGACTACGGCGGCTTCTACGGCTACCTGACGGACGGTCTGGGCCTGGACCTGCGGACGCTGACGAAGCTCCAGAACAAGCTGGTCCGGTAACCGCCGGGGATGCGCGAAGGCGCCGGGCAGCTGTCTGCCCGGCGCCTTCGGCGTGCTCGTGTCAGGGGGTGCGGGGATCAGACCGCCCGGCGCCGGCCCTGGCCGCCCGTGCCGACCCGGCTGCGCGCCGAGGCCGCGGCCGCGCCGCCGCCACCGGAGGCGGAGCCACCGGCAGCGCGCCGGCCCTGGCCGGCGGAACCGCTGCCCTGGCCGCCGCCCTGGGCGCGCCGGGCCTGGCCCGACCCGGAGCCGGCCGGGGCCTGGCCGGAACCGCCGGGCGCGCCGGAGCCGGAGCGGCGGCCGCGGCCGCCGTTGGCGGGGGCGCCGGGGGCGGCGGTGCGGGCGGCGCCCGAGCGGCGGCGGGAGGAGCCGGAACCGGAGCCGGAGCCGCCCCGCGGCTTGGCCTGCGCGGGCTGCGGGACCTCCAGGACCACGGGGATGCCGGAGGGCACGCGGGCGCCGGTCAGCCGGACGAGTTCCTCGTCGGAGGACTTGATCTGGGCGGTGCGCGGGGAGATCCCGGCGTCCGACATCAGCCGGGTCATGTCCCGCTTCTGGTCCGGCAGGACCAGGGTGACGACGCTGCCGGACTCGCCGGCGCGGGCGGTGCGGCCGCCGCGGTGCAGGTAGTCCTTGTGGTCGACCGGCGGGTCGATGTTGACGACCAGGTCGAGGTCGTCGATGTGGATGCCGCGCGCGGCCACGTTGGTGGCGATCAGCGCGGTGACCTCGCCGGTCTTGAACCAGTCCAGGGTGCGGTTGCGCTGCGGCTGCGAGCGGCCGCCGTGCAGGCCGGAGGCGCGGACGCCGTCCGCGAGGAGCTTCTTGACCATGCGGTCGACGCCGCGCTTGGTGTCGACGAACATGATGACCCGGCCGTCACGTGCGGCTATACGCGTCGCCACGGCCTTCTTGTCGGTCTCGTCCATGACGTACAGGACGTGGTGCTCCATGGTGGTGACCGCGCCGGCCGACGGGTCGACGGAGTGGCCGACCGGGTCGGTGAGGAACATCTTGACGAGCTTGTCGACGTTCTTGTCGAGGGTCGCCGAGAACAGCATGGTCTGGCCGCCCGGTTCGACCTGCTTGAGCAGGGCGGTGACCTGCGGCATGAAGCCCATGTCGGTCATCTGGTCGGCCTCGTCGAGGACGGTCACCGACACCTGCGAGAGGTCGGCGTCACCGCGGTCGATGAGGTCCTTCAGACGGCCGGGGGTGGCGACGAGCACCTCGGCGCCGCGGCGCAGGGCGCCGGACTGCCGGTTGATCGACATACCGCCGACGACGGTCGCGATGCGCAGGTTGACGGCCGTGGCGTACGGGGCCAGGGCGTCGGTCACCTGCTGCGCCAGCTCGCGGGTGGGTACGAGGACCAGCGCGAGCGGCGCCTTGGGCTGGGCGCGGCGGCCGGCGGTGCGGGAGAGCACGGCCAGGCCGAAGGCGAGGGTCTTGCCGGAGCCGGTGCGGCCGCGGCCGAGCAGGTCACGCCCCGCGAGGGAGTTCGGCAGGGTGGCGGCCTGGATCGGGAACGGCTCGGTGACGCCCTGGGCGGCGAGGGTCTTCAGCAGCGCCTCGGGCATGTCCATGTCCTCGAACGCGGCCACCGGCGGGAGGGCCGGGGTCTGCGGTTCGGGCATGGTGAATTCCTGGGGCCGGGCGATCGGTGCGGGCTTCTGCCGTCCCGCACCAGCCTTCGGACGTCCCTGGGCCGCGCCTCGGCCCCGGCTGGGGCGGCGGCTGGGTCGTGCGGAGCTGGAGCTGGTCATGCGGAAAAGCCCTCCTGAAGCCGGCAGGTACTGGTGAAACAGCAGACAAGCCGGGGCCCGCACCTCGCGGTGCGGACCCCGGCATGCTGGGAAAACTAGTTGGCGGGGAGGATGTTCTCCGCCTGGGGGCCCTTCTGGCCCTGGGTCACGTCGAAGGAGACGCGCTGACCCTCGGTGAGCTCACGGAAGCCCTGGGTGGCGATGTTCGAGTAGTGGGCGAAGACGTCCGGACCGCCGCCGTCCTGCTCGATGAAGCCGAAGCCCTTTTCCGAGTTGAACCACTTCACGGTGCCAAGTGCCATGAGAATCTCCTGAATAGGCGGCAAGGGCCCCATCCGGGAGATTCCGGCAAAAACAATAAAAGCGCCTGTCGGAGCAATCCCGTCAGGCGCACATAAAGTTCATGGGTACCACAACTGCAACGCCTCAAAGCTAGCACACCTCGGCCGGGATGTCCGCTCCCCGTTCCCCCGGGCGTGTCAGAGGCGCTCGATGATGGTGACGTTGGCCTGGCCGCCGCCCTCGCACATGGTCTGCAGCCCGTAGCGGCCGCCGGTGCGCTCCAGCTCGTGCAGGAGGGTGGTCATCAGCTTCACCCCGGTCGCCCCCAGCGGGTGGCCGAGGGCGATCGCGCCCCCGTTGACGTTCACCCGGGCGGGGTCGGCGCCCGTCTCCTTCAGCCAGGCCAGCACGACGGGTGCGAACGCCTCGTTGATCTCGACCAGGTCGACGGCGTCCAGGGTCAGGCCGGTCTTCTTCAGTGCGTGGGCGGTGGCCGGGATGGGGGCCGACAGCATCCGGATGGGGTCCTCGCCGCGCACCGACAGGTGGTGGATGCGGGCGCGGGGGGTCAGGCCGTGCTCGGCGACCGCCCGTTCGGAGGCGATCAGCAGCGCCGCCGCGCCGTCCGAGACCTGGGAGGAGACGGCGGCCGTGATGGTGCCTCCCTCGACGACCGGCTTCAGCGCGGCCATCTTCTCCAGGGTGGTGTCCCGGCGCGGCCCCTCGTCCACCGCCACGTCCCCGTACGGGACGGTCTCGCGGTCGAAGCGGCCCTCGTCGATGGCGCGCACGGCCCGCCGGTGGGAGGTGAGGGCGTACTCCTCCATGTCGCGCCGGGAGATCCCCCACTTCTCGGCGATGAGCTGGGCGCCGTGGAACTGGTTGACCGGGGCGTCCCCGTAGCGGGCGCGCCAGCCGGCCGAGCCCGCGTAGGGGCCCTCGGTGAGGCCCAGCGGTTCGGCCGCCTGCCGGGAGGCGAAGGCGATGGGGATCATGGACATGTTCTGGGTGCCGCCCGCGACGACCAGGTCCTGGGTGCCGGAGAGCACGCCCTGCGCGGCGAAGTGCACGGCCTGCTGGGAGGAGCCGCACTGCCGGTCGACGGTGACCCCGGGGACCTCCTCGGGCAGTCCGGCGGCCAGCCAGGCGGTCCGGGCGATGTCCCCCGCCTGCGGGCCCACCGTGTCGAGGCAGCCGAAGACCACGTCCTCCACGGCCGCCGGGTCCACCCCGGTCCGCTGGACGAGCGCCTTGAGGACGTGCGCGCCGAGGTCGGCGGGGTGGACCCGGGACAGGCCGCCGCCGCGCCGTCCCACGGGGGTGCGTACGGCGTCGATGATGTATGCCTCGGGCATCGGGGGCTCCTCTGCTGGTCAGGGCGTACCTGCGGGGTCAGGGGCGTACGGCGATCCCGTCGAGCACCATGGACAGGTACTGGCGGGCGATCTCCTCGGGGCTGTGCTGCCCGCCCGGCCGGTACCAGGACGCCGCGACCCACACCGTGTCGCGGACGAAGCGGTAGGTGAGGCGGATGTCGAGGTCGGCGCGGAAGACGCGGGCGGCGACGCCCCGCTCCAGCGTGCCCAGCCATGCCTTCTCGAACTTCACCTGCGAGTCGGAGAGGTAGTGGAAGCGGGGCTGCGCGGAGAGGGTGCGGGCCTCCTTCTGGTAGATGGCGACGGCGGCGCGGTGCCGGTCGATCTCCCGGAAGGACTCGGTGACGAGGGCCTCGATGGTCTCCCGGGGGCCGAGGCCGGCGGCGAGGACGGTGTCGTACCCGTCCCACAGCTCGTTCAGGAAGGCCGAGAGGATCTCGTCGAGCATCGACTCCTTGGAGTCGAAGTGGTAGTAGAGGCTGCCGGCGAGCATCCCGGCGGCGTCGGCGATCTTGCGGACGGTGGTGGCGTTGTAGCCCTGGGCGGCGAAGACCTCCGCGGCGGTGTCGAGGAGCTCCCGGCGCCGCTCGGGCGAGGGGGTCACCTGCGGCTTCTTCTTCGCGACAGGCTTCGCGGTCGGCTTGTTCGTTGGCACGGGCCCATTCTCGTCCGGGCCTAGGGGTGCTGGCTGCTGACGGAGACCGTCTCGCCCGTCATGTAAGAGGAGTAGCCGCTGGCCAGGAAGACGATGACGTTGGCGACCTCCCAGGGTTCGGCGTAGCGGCCGAGGGCCTCGCGGGCGGTGAGTTCCGCCAGCAGCTCCTCACTGGTGACCTTCACCAGGTGCGGGTGCATGGCCAGGCTCGGGGCGACCGCGTTGACACGTACGCCGAACTCGGCGGCCTCCAGCGCCGCGCAGCGAGTCAGGGCCATCACCCCGGCCTTGGCGGCGGCGTAGTGGGCCTGCCCGGTCTGGGCGCGCCAGCCGACGACGGAGGCGTTGTTGACGACGACCCCGGGCCGGCCGGAGTCCTTCAGGGCGCGCAGGGCGGCGCGGGTGCAGCGGAAGGTGCCGTTCAGGGTGACGTCCAGGACGCGGGTCCACTGCTCGTCGGTCATGTCGACGAGGGCGGCCGTACCTCCGAGTCCGGCGTTGTTGACGACGATGTCGAGCCCGCCGTGGAGCTGTCCGGCGTGCGCGAAGAGGGCCCGCACCTGCTCCTCGTCGGTGACGTCGCAGGGCAGGGAGGCGACCTGGTCCGCGCCGAACTCGGCGGCGAGGGCGCTCTCGCTCTCCTTGAGCCGGCGGATGTGGGCGTCGCTGATCAGGACCCGGGCGCCCTCCTCCAGGAAGCGGCGGGCGGTGGCGCCGCCGATCCCGGCCCCGGCCGCGGCCGTGATGACGGCGGTGCGGCCGCGCAGCAGGCCGTGGGCGGGGTGGTACGGGGGCGCCTGGTCGCGGGAGTCCTCGACGCTGCTCATGGCCGTACGTTAACCTACCAAACACTTGTTAGGGAAGGCTCCCGAAGGAGGCGGACGGCTGATGGACCTCGACCACTCCCCCGAGGTGGCGGCGTTCCGGGCCGAGGCCCGGGCCTGGCTGCGCGAGCACGTGCCGAAGACCCCGCTGCCCTCGCTGGAGACGGAGGAGGGCTTCGCGGCGCACCGGGAGTGGGAGGCGCGGCTGTACGCGGGCCGCTGGTCGGCGGTGTCGTGGCCCGAGGAGTACGGGGGCCGGGGTGCGGACATCGAGCGGTGGCTGGTCTTCGAGGAGGAGTACTGGGCGGCGGGCGCGCCCGGCCGGGTCTCGCAGAACGGCATCAGCCTGCTGGCCCCGACCCTCTTCGACCACGCCACGCCCGGGCAGCGGGCGCGGGTGCTGCCGCCCATGGCGAGCGGCGAGGTGATCTGGGCGCAGGCGTGGTCGGAGCCGGAGGCGGGCTCCGACCTGGCCTCCCTGCGGTCCCGGGCGGTGCGCACCGAGGGGGGCTGGCTGCTGTCGGGGCAGAAGACCTGGTCCTCGCGGGCCGCCTTCGCCGACCGGGCCTTCGGCATCTTCCGGACGGACCCGGGGGCCGCCAGACCCCACCAGGGGCTGACGTACCTGATGTTCGACCTGCGCGCGCCGGGTGTGACCGTACGGCCCATCGGGCGGCTCGACGGCAAGCCGGCCTTCGCGGAGCTCTTCCTGGACGGGGTCTTCGTCCCGGACGAGGACGTGATCGGGGAGCCGGGGCAGGGCTGGCGGATCGCGATGTCCACCACCGGCAACGAGCGCGGGCTGACCCTGCGCTCCCCCGGCCGGTTCCTGGCCGCCGCCGGCCGGCTGGCCGCGCTGTGGCGGGAGAAGGGGGACCCGTCGGACACGGCGCTGCGCGACCGGGTCGCGGACGCGGTGGTCGGCGCCCGCGCCTACGAGCTGTTCACCTGGGCCGGCGCCACCCGTTTCGCGGCGGGCGGGGAGATCGGCGCCGAGTCCAGCCTGAACAAGGTGTTCTGGTCGCAGTACGACATCGCCCTGCACGAGACGGCCCTGGACCTGCTGGGCCCGGACGCGGAGCTGGCGGACGGGCCCTGGGCCGAGCCGTGGGTGTTCGCGCTGGCCGGGCCGATCTACGCGGGGACGAACGAGATCCAGCGCGACATCATCGCCGAGCGGCTGCTCGGCCTCCCGAAGGGCCGCCGCTGATGCGCTTCCTGCCGACCGGTGAACAGACCGACTTCGCCCGGACCCTGCGCTCCCTGCTGGGCGCGGCGGATGTCCCGGCGACCGTACGGGCCTGGGCGGCCGGGGTCCACGGGCCCGGGCTCGCCCTGTGGTCCCGGCTCGCGGGGACGGGCCTGTGGGCGCTGGCCGCGCCGGAGGCGTACGAGGGGCTGGGGCCGCTGCCGGTGGAGCTGGCGCTGGGCTTCGTGGAGCTGGGGCGGGCGGGGGTGGCGGGGCCGGTGGTGGAGACGGCCGCAGCGGCGGTGCTGCTGGGGGAGCTGGCGGGGCGGGGGGAGGACGGCCCGGCGAAACGGTTCCTCCCGGGGCTGGCGGGGGGCGGGGCCCTGGCCACCCTGACCCTGCCGGGCGGCTCCCCGTACGCCGTGGACCCGGACGCGGCACGGTACCGCTTCAGGGTGACGGGGGCGGGTTCAGGTGCGGCTTCGGTGTCGGCTTCGGCTTCGGCCGAGCTGTGGCTGGCGCCGGGGGGCGGGGAGCGGCTGGCCTCCCTCGACCCGGCGCGCGGGCTCGGCCTCCCGGCGGCGGGCGGGGAGCTGCTGGCGGCCGGTCCGGTCGTGGCGGCCGCCGCCGGGACGGCCGCGCGGTGGGCCCGGCTGCTGACGGCGGCCCAGTGCCTGGGCGTCGGCGAGGCGCTGCTGGCGCGCACGGTGGAGTACGTGAAGCAGCGCAGCCAGTTCGGGGCGCCGGTCGGGAGCTTCCAGGCGGTCAAACACCGGCTGGCGGACACCCTCCTGGGGCTGGAGTTCGCCCGGCCGCTGGTGTGGGCGGCGGCGCTGTCCCTGTCGGACGCGGACGTCGCGGCGGCGAAGCTGGCGGCGGGCGAGGCGGCGTACGCGGCCGCCCGCACCGCCCTCCAGCTGCACGGCGCGGTCGGCTACACCGAGGAACTGGACCTGTCCCTGTGGCTGCGCAAGGCCCGGCCGCTGCGGGACGCGTGGGGCGGGCCGTCGCAGTGCCGGGCGGAGGTGGTCCGCGGCCTGCCTCAGACGACGGCCACGCGCAGGGTGACCACGTAGGACTCCTCCACCGTCCCGTCGGGGAACAGCTCCAGCAGCCGCGCCCGCTCGGCGGCGGTGAACTCCCGGGTGCGGGGCTCCCCGAGGAGGAGGAAGGCGGAGTGGCTGGAGAGGTTGGCGAGGTGTGCGTCGATCGGGATCCGGCGCGACCAGCGGACCTCACGGGTGGTCAGGTCCAGGGCCTCCGGCTCCTCCCGGGGCTGGAGGCCCGCGGGGGCCCCGAAGAGCTCGGCGATGCGCTCGTCCTGCTCGGCGATCCAGGGCACGGAGAGGTCCAGGTCGTTCCACCACAGGGCGAGGGCCCCGCCGGGGCGCAGCACGCGGCGGGCCTCGGGGACGGAACGGGCGGGGTCGGTCCAGTGCCATGCCTGGGCGTAGGTCAGGAGGTCGAAGCCGCCGGAGGCGAGCGGAAGGCGGTCGCCGTCGCCGCGCATGAGGGGGATCGCCGGGTGCGCGCGGCGGAACTCGGCGGCCATGCCGTCCCCGGGCTCGACGGCGAGCACCCGCGCCCCGCGTGCGTGCAGCAGGGCGCTGGCGATCCCCGTCCCGGCCCCCACGTCGGCCACCCGGGCCCCGCGCAGGGTCATCCCGGCGAGCTCCTCGACGGCGTCGAACAGCGCGCCGGGGTATCCGGGCCGGGAGGCGTGATAGAGGGCGGCGGCGGCATCGAAGGACCGTGCACGAGTCGTCATCCGGCTATTCTCCTTGCCCCCGCGCGCACCGCTTCGGCGACCCTGGCGACCTCGGGCCCGGTGGCCTCGTACCCCTCCCGCACGACCCGCCGCGCCTCGCCGAGGGAGATCCCGAGCACGGCCCGGAGCACCTGCATCACGGCGACCCCGCCTCCGGGGAAATCCAGGCGGCTGGGGCCGTGTTCGGCGAGGAGCCGGTCCCGCAGGTCGGCCGGGGGCACACCCCGGCCGCACGCGGCGGCCTCCGCCCCGCAGCCCGGACAGCGGTACGCGTACCCCCACTCCAGCCGGCCCCCGGTCCACACGAGGCCCGCCTCGACCTCCGTGTCGGCGGGGCACGACGGGCAGGGGGCGGGGTAGGCCACCCCCTCAGCGGAACTCATGGACCACCTCGATCCGCCCGGCGATGTGGGCGTTGAACTCCGGGAGCTCCTCCGCCGGGACCCAGAGCTCCAGGATCGTCTCGCCGCCCGCGCGCTGGACGGGGTAGCGCTCCAGGAAGGCCGAGTCCACCTCGAAGCGGGTCACGAAGCCCGCGCCGTCGTGCTTGACGTTCCAGTCGCGGGCGATGCGGACCGCGTAGTCCTCGTTCAGCACCGGGTAGAAGATCGGCTGCTCGGGCAGCCGGGGCGGCCAGGCGCGGTAGCCGAGGGCACGGACCAGGTCGAGCTCCACGGGGCCGGTGGGACGCCAGAGGGTGGTGGTGGGCCCTGCGGTGGACGGCGGCAGGGGCGGCGGGGTGCTGGACATGCGGGCGACCCTAGGCGCGGGGACGCGGGCGGGCGAACGAATTCGGGCGCGGGGAAGGCGAATCGGGGAGCGGCGGGGCCGGCCCGGGGGGCCGGGCGGGGCGGCGGGTTCAGCGGCGGCGGGTTCAGCGGCGGCGGCTCCGGCGGCGGCGCGGGCGGCGACCGCGGCGCGAGAGCCGGAGCAGGGCCGCCGTCTGGAGCAGCAACAGCACCCCGAGCCCCGCCTGGGCCGCGAGCCCGTGCCCCACCCACGCCGTGGCCCAGGTCCGGGCCACCCCCACGGCGGTGAGGGCGACCAGGAAGCGGGCCCCGAACTCCGCCCCGGTGCCGTGCGGCACGGCCGAGCCGGCCACGAACACCGCCAGCAGCACGGGGATCCACGGCGTCCCGGGATCGCGCAGCAGCGCGGCGGCCCCGAACTCCACGGCGAGGAGCAGGCAGTTGCGCAGGAGAAATCCAGGCATGGACACATCATGCCGGGGATATCCCGGTGCACACCCGCCGCCGCCCGCCTAAGATCGAACACAAGGGCGGGGCCGTAGCACAGAGGTAGTGCGCCTACACAGCATGGAGGAGGACGCCGGTTCGAATCCGGCCGCCCCGCCCCCCTACTCCTCCCGGGAAGCGACGGCTCAGCCGACCGCGCGCTTCACCAACTCGGCTATCCGCTCCTCCACCTCGTCCGTCACCTCCGTGAGGGCGAAGCCGGCCGCCCACATCGGGCCGTCGTCCAGCCGCGCCACATCGCTGAAACCGAGCGTCGCGTACCGCGCCTTGAACTTCTCCGCGCTCTGGAAGAAGCAGACGACCTTCCCCTCCAGCGCGTACGCCGGCATCCCGTACCAGAGCTTCGGCGCGAGCGCCGGGGCGTTGGCGGTGATCACCGCATGCACCCGCTCGGCCATGATCCGGTCCGGTTCCCGCATCTCGGCGATCTTCGCCAGGACCTCCTGGAGCGCCGCCGCCTCCTTGTCCGCGCGCGAGCCGCGGCGCGCGGCCGTCTTCAGCTCCTGCGCGTGGTCCTTCATCGCGGCCCGTTCCTCGGCCGAAAACCCCTCGTGCGCCCTGCTCATGGCAGATCTCCCCCTCAGACGACCTGATGTGCCGACCTGCGACCAACCGTAGCCCTCCCCACTGACAGACGGACCGGCGCCCGGGAGCGAGGGCTCAGGAGGAGGCCACTCGTCCGCTTCCGGGGTCCGCCCCCCGCCTCCCCGTGGCGGCCAGCCACGCCGCCGCGCCCGCCCGGGCCGACGCGGCGGCCGGCAGCGGCAGGCCGAGGAAGCCGTGGAAGACCCCCGGGTGGAGCCGGACCTCGCAGTCCACCCCCGCCTCCGCCAGCCGGCGCCCGTACGCCAGCCCCTCGTCCCGCAGCAGGTCGCAGCCGGCGAGGACGATCAGCGTGCGCGGCAGCCCGGACAGATCGGGTGCCCGCAGCGGCGAGACGTACGGGTGGGCGGGGTCGCCGCCGTACTGCTCCCAGTACCAGGCCATGTGCGCGGCGGTGTGGAAGTACCCGCGCCCGTACGCCGCCACCGACTCCGAGCCCATCGACGCGTCCAGCGGCGGGTACACCAGGAGCTGGCCGGCGAGCAGCCGGGGCGCACGCAGCGCGGTGACGGCCGCCAGGTTGCCCCCGCTGGAGTCCCCCGCCACCACCACCCGCCCCGGGTCGCAGCCCAGCCGGCCCGCCTCGGCCCGCGCCCACCGCACCACCGCCAGGGCGTCGTCCGCCGCCGCGGGCCAGGGGTGTTCCGGTGCCAGCCGGTAACCCACCGAGACGACCACCGCCCCGGAGGTCCCGGCCAGCTCACGGCAGAGGGCGTCGTGGGTGTCGAGCCCGCACATCACCCAGCCGCCACCGTGGAGGTACACGACGAGCACCCGTCCCCGCCCGCCCGGCGCGGGATCGTAGACGCGCACCGGAACCCCGGAGGCGACGGCATCCCGTACGGCGCCCGCCCCGGCCCACGGCTCCCCCGCGGCCGCCGCACCGCTCGCGCCCGCCCCCGCCCCGGCCGCCGCCCGCAGCGCGGCGACGTCCCCCGGCCCGGGGAAGGCCGCCGCCATCGCGTCGCACAGCCTCCGCGCCTCCGGCGACAGCGGGTCCCCCCTCCCCACACCCCCGCTCATCGCGCCGTCATCCCCCCGTCGACCACGAACTCGGCGCCCGTCACGTACGAGGAGCCGTCCGAACACAGGAACAGCACCAGCTCCCCCACCTCCCCCGGCCTCCCCATCCGCCCCAGCGGCACGTCCGACCAGTCCCGCCCCTCGACCGCCCCCGCCACCATCGGCGTGTCGACGGCGCCCGGATGCACCGAGTTGACCCGGATCCCGTCCCCGGCCAGGTCCAGCGCCGCCGACCGGGTCAGCCCGCGCAGCCCGGACTTGGTGGACCCGTACGCCGCATGGCCCGGGATACCGACCAGCCCGGCGGTGGAGGAGACGTTGACGATCGAGCCGCCCCCGCCCGCGCGCAGCACCGGGGCCACCGCCTGGATGCCCAGGAACGGCCCCAGCAGGTTGACCCGCAGCAGTTCCTCGAACCCCTCCGCGCTCTGCTCCTCGACGTGCGCGGTGCGCCACAGGGCGGCGTTGTTGACCAGGGCCGAGACACCCCCGAAGGCGTCCACGGCCGCACGCACCACCCCGGCCCAGCTGCCGGCGTCGGCCACGTCATGCCGTACGAACAACCCCTGGTCGCCCAGCTCCCCGGCGACGGCCCGGCCCTCCTCCTCCCGGAGGTCCGTCACGACGACCCGCGCCCCGGCCCGCGCGCACAGCCGGGCCTCCTCGGCCCCCTGACCGCGCCCGGCGCCGGTGATGACGACGACCTTCCCGTCCAGCCGGACCATGCTTCCCCCTTGCCCGGCATGCGAGTTGAGCGGCACCACGCACCCCCATATGACTAATTGAAATACTTCTAGCAGTCGCATCCCACAGGGGGAAGGGCGCCGCCGGAACCGGTCGTAGACTGCGCTGCGTGGCAGACGAGACGGCAGAAGAGACCTCCGGCGCGGCGGCCCGGCGCGCACTCCCCGCGACCAGCTGGGCCGTGCTCGGACTGCTCTCCTTCGGCGAGGAGCTCTCCGGCTACGACCTGAAGAAATGGTCGGACTGGTCGCTGCGCTTCTTCTACTGGAGCCCCTCTTTCAGCCAGATCTACAGCGAGCTGAAACGCCTGGAGCGGGCCGGTTACGCCTCCTCCCGGAGGGTGGCGCAGGACTCCGGCACCCGTGACAAGCGGGTGTACCGGATCACCGGCGCCGGCATGGACGCCGTGCGGCGCTGGGCGCGCGAGACGCCCGTCGACCCGCCGGTGCTCAAGCACGGGCCGATGCTGCGGCTGTGGCTCGGCCATCTGCTGGAGCCGGAACAGATGCGCGGACTCCTGCTCCAGCAGCGCGATTTCGCCGAGGAGATGCGACGCGGGGCGGAGGCGGACCGGGCGGCCGCACCGGAGGAGGCGGCCTGGGCGTACCCCACCCTCACCCTCAGATGGGCCGAGCGGTACTACGCCTCCGAGCGGGACCTGGCGGCGGCCATGCTGGAGGACATCGAGGCCCTGGACGGCCGTCCCCGCACGGACGCCGCGTCATGAGCGGCGACGGCGACGGCGGCAGCGCCATCAGCCTGCGCAAGCTGGAGGAGACGGCCCCGGCCCTGGTCAGCCTCTACAAGAGCGCCGGCGTCTCGCTCCGCAAGCACGGCCTGGACGGCGTACGGGCGGCCGTCTACCTGGTCCTGGACTACTCCGGCTCCATGCGCCCCTACTACGACGACGGCACCGTGCAGGCGTTCGCCGACCGCGTCCTCGGCCTGTCGGCGCACCTCGACGACGACGGCCGCGTCCCGGTCGTCTTCTTCTCCACCGGCGTCGACGCCATCGAGGAGGTCCCCCTGAGCGGCCACGAGGGCCGGGTCACGGAGATCGCCGCCGGCCTCGGCCACATGGGCCGGACCTCCTACCACCTCGCGATGGACGCGGTGATCGACCACTACCTGGACTCGGGCGCCGCCGAACCGGCCCTGGTCGTCTTCCAGACGGATGGCGGCCCGGTGGACAAGACCGCGGCGGAGCGCTACCTGTGCAAGGCGGCGCGCCTGCCCCTCTTCTGGCAGTTCGTCGGCTTCGGCAACACCCGCAGCAACCAGTTCGACTTCCTGCGCCGCCTGGACGAACTGCCCGTGCCGCAGAAGCGGGCGGTGGACAACGCGGGCTACTTCCACGCGGGCCCCGACCCGCGCGCCGTGTCCGACGCCGCCCTCTACGACCGCCTCATCAGCGAATTCCCGTCCTGGCTGAAGGCGGCACGCCTGGCGGGCATCGTGCGCGCCTGACCGGCCCGGACCGGCGGGGCACGCTTTCATGGCCGTATGACGACGAACAACTGGGCAGCGTTCGAGAAGGCGGAACCGGAGTTCGCGGCGGCCGTGCGGGCCCGCTTCGCACAGTTCCCCCACCACGTCCTGGCCACCCTCCGCGAGGACGGCTCCCCCCGGCTCACCGGGCTCACCGTGGAGTTCCGCGGCGGCGAGCTGTGGCTGGGCATGATGGCGGGATCGCTGAAGGCCCGCGACCTCCAGCGCGATCCCCGCTTCGCCCTGCACACCAACCCCGGCCCGGACGACACCATGCCCGACGGGGACGTGCGGATCTCGGGGCGCGCGGTGGAGATCGTCGACCCTCCCGAACTCCACCGCTACGCCGAGGAGATGGACACCCCGCACCCCTTCCACCTCTTCCACGCCGACCTGGCGGAGGTCGTCCACACCACGGTCGACGGCACGGAACTGGTCCTGCGCACCTGGACCCCCGCCCGGGGCCTCCACACCCTGCGCCGGGGCCCCGACGACGAACCGGCCCACGAGGTCCCCACCGCCTGACGGTCAGGGCGCGGTCCGCACCAGCTCCTCCAGTACGGCGTCCAGCGGCGTGGCCCGCACGCCGAGGACGCGTCGGGTCGCCGAGGCGTCGAGCAGCAGGGGGCGGTCGTACAGATAGGCCGTCTCCGGAACCTCGGCCATCAGGGGGTCGGCGGCGCAGGCCGCCTCCAGTTCCTGCGGTGTCATCGTCCGCAGCCGGGGGGCGGGCGCCCCGGCGGCCTGCGCGAGGCGGCCCATCAGCTGCCTCGGGGTGAGCTCCGAGAACGACGGCACGTGCCACGCCCGGCCCCAGCTGTCGGCGTGCCCCGCGGCGGCGATCAGGGTGCGCGCGACGTCGTCGGCGTAGGACCAGGCGTGCGGCTGGTCGAGGCCGACGGGGAGCACGGCCTCGGCGCCGGCGAGTACGGCCGGGACGGCCATCAGGGGGAACAGGCCGAAGGCGCCCCCGCCGAGGAAGTCCCCGGCCCGCACCTCGGTGACGCGGACCCGCCCGGCGCGGTGCGCCGCCAGCGCCTGCTCCCACATGGCGGCCCTGACCCGGCCCTTGCCGGAGTTCGGCCGCATCGGCAGGTCGGGGGTGAGGGGGCCGGGAGCGTCCCCGTACCCGTAGGCGTTGCCCAGCATCACGTAGTCGGTGCCGGTCCGTTCGGCGGCGGTGAGCAGGGAGGAGGCGAGGGGCGGGAAGCGGGTCCGCCAGTCCTGGTAGGCGGGGGCGGCGGCGTTGTAGAGGGTCCGCGCCCCGTGCAGGAGTCCGGCCAGCCGTCCGCTGTCGGTGGCGTCGGCGGCGATGCGCTCGACGCCCGGGAGGTCGGGTCCGCCGCCGCTGCGGGTGATGAGGCGTACGTGTTCGCCCGCTCCGGCGAGCAGTCGAGCGGTGGCGGCGCCGATCGCTCCGGCGCCGGTGATGACGTGCAGGCCCATGGCCGTACTCCCTTGCTCAGTGCGTGGATGGCTCAACTCTCGGGCCGCGCGCGCCCGTACAGTAGTGGCCCGAATGCCAGGTCTCCGGAGATTCGGGCCATGATGAGAACGAGAGCGGGGACGGCGGCCGGCCGCCCCCACCGGGTGGCGGTGATCGCACTGCCGCCGGTGACGACCTTCGACCTGTCGATCCCGGACGCGGTCTTCGGCGTGACGGCCGTCGGCGGGGAGCCGGCCTACGAGGTGACGGTCTGCGCGCCGGACCCCGGGGTGGTGGAGGCGCTGTACGGCCTGGACGTGGTGGTGCGGCGGGGCCTGGAGGCGGTCGGGCGGGCCGACACGGTGATGGTGACGGGGACGGGCGCGCGCGGGGACGCCGATCCGCGGGTCCTGGAGGCGCTGCGGAGCGCGGCCGCGCGGGGGGCCCGTATCGCGTCGATCTGCACGGGTGCCTTCGTCCTCGCGGAAGCCGGCCTGCTGGACGGCCGTCGCGCCACGACCTTCTGGGCCGCGTCGGAGGAGTTCCGGCGCCTGCACCCTTCGGTGTCCCTGGTCCCCGGGGTCCTGTTCGTCGACGACGCCGGGATCCTCACGTCGGCGGGCATGTCGGCGGGAATCGACCTGTGCCTGCACATGGTGCGCCGCGACCTCGGCTCTGCGGTCGCCCGGGCCACCGCCCGCCTCGTGGTGGCGGCCCCGGGCTGGCCGGGCAGCCAGGCCCAGGTCGTCGAGACCCCGCTCCCGCCCGAGCGCGGCACCTCGCTGGCAGCCACCCGCGCCTGGGCCCTGAGCCGGCTGGACGAGCCGACCACCCTGGCCGATCTGGCCCGGCACGCGGGCACGAGCGTACGCACCCTGACCCGCCGCTTCCGCGCGGAGACGGGCCTCAGCCCCCTTCAGTGGCTGCTGCACGAACGCCTGGACCGCGCCCGCGAGATCCTGGAGACCACCACCCTGCCGATGGACCAGGTGGCCTCCCGGAGCGGCCTGGGTACGGCGGACTCCCTCCGCAGCCACCTCGTACGCCACACGGGCCTCACCCCCACCGCCTATCGCACGGCCGCCCGCGTTGTCAGTGCCGGCCCCTAGCGTGGAGGGAAGCGAACACGCACTCACGGGGGGAACCCATGAAGCACACGTTCCAGGCACGCCGGCGCACCGCGCTCGCCCTCGCCCTCACGACGGCGGCCCTCACCCTGGCCACCGGCACCGCCCAGGCGGCCGACCCGACCGAACTCCTCCCCCACCCGGGGCCCGACGGGCTGATCTGGGTCCCCGAGGTGACCGGCTCCAGCGGCTTCGTCTCCGGCGGCCTGTCCCCGAACCTGGACACCTACACCACCTTCGCCTGCGAGGGCGGCGGCAGCATGGTGGTCTCCTTCACCCTGGACGAGACCCCGGACCGCAACCCGGCCCCCTTCACCCTGACCTGCCCGACGGACACCCCGGCCCGCATCACCGTCCCCCTGGGCACGGGCCTCCACGGCGGCTTCGGCGCCATGGTCACCACCTCGACCCCCACCCTCCGCTGGGCCGCGGTGGTCGTCCAGCCGGAGTAGCCACCCGAACGCCACGACGCCCGTCATCCCTGGTCGGGGACATGACGGGCGTCGTGTTCAGTGCCGTACTCCGTTGTACGGACCGTATGAGGGGTCCCGCCGGGAGGGCGGGGTAACGCGTGACACCAGGCCCACCGACGGCCGGAGGCCGGCGCAGCCGGACGAAGCCGGGGAGGCCGCCTGCGGCCGAGCGGTGCGAGCCCGGCGGGAGGACATCAGACCATCAGGGAGCGGTCCGTCGGCTTGACCGGGTACGGGAGGGCGCTCGTGCCCGTCAGGTAGCGGTCCACGCCGCGGGCGGCCGAGCGGCCCTCCGCGATGGCCCACACGATCAGGGACTGGCCGCGGCCGGCGTCGCCGGCGACGAAGACGCCGTCGGCGTTGGTCGCGTACGAGGCGTCACGGGCGATGTTGCCCCGCGCGTCCAGCTCCACCCCGAACTGCTCGACCAGGCCGTTGGACTGGTCGGTGCCGGTGAAGCCCATCGCCAGCGTGACCAGCTGCGCGGGCAGGACCCGCTCGGTGCCGGGCTTCTGGACGAGCTTGCCGTCCTCGAAGGAGACCTCGATCAGGTGCAGGGCCTGGACGTTGCCGTCCTCGTCGCCCTCGAAGTGGGTGGTCGAGACGGAGTAGATCCGCTCGCCGCCCTCCTCGTGGGCCGAGGTGACCTTGTACAGCATCGGGAACGTCGGCCACGGCATGGACTCCGGCCGGTCCTCCGACGGACGCGGCATGATCTCCAGCTGGGTGACGGAGAGGGCGCCCTGGCGGTGTGCGGTGCCGACGCAGTCCGCGCCGGTGTCGCCGCCGCCGATGACGACCACGTGCTTGCCCTCGGCCGTGATGGGGGGCGCCACGAAGTCGCCCTCCTGGACCTTGTTCGCGAGGGGGAGGTACTCCATCGCGAAGTGGATGCCCTTGAGGTCGCGGCCCGGGACCGGGAGGTCGCGGGAGACGGTGGCACCGGCGGCGACCACCACCGCGTCGAACCGCTTGCGCAGGTCCGTCGCCGTGATGTCGCGGCCGACCTCGATGCCGGTGCGGAACTTGGTGCCTTCCGCGCGCATCTGCTCGATGCGGCGGTTGATGTGCACCTTCTCCATCTTGAACTCGGGGATGCCGTAGCGCAGCAGGCCGCCGATGCGGTCGGCGCGCTCGTACACGACCACGGTGTGGCCGGCCCGGGTCAGCTGCTGGGCGGCGGCCAGGCCGGAGGGGCCGGAGCCGATGACGGCCACGGTCTTGCCGGACAGCCGCTCGGGCGGCTGCGGGGTGACGTCGCCGTTGTCCCACGCCTGGTCGATGATCGAGACTTCGACGTTCTTGATGGTGACGGCCGGCTGGTTGATGCCGAGCACGCACGCCGACTCACAGGGAGCCGGGCACAGACGGCCGGTGAACTCCGGGAAGTTGTTCGTCGCGTGGAGGCGCTCCGACGCCGCCGCCCAGTCCTCGCGGTAGGCGAAGTCGTTCCACTCGGGGATCAGGTTCCCCAGCGGGCAGCCGTTGTGGCAGAACGGGATGCCGCAGTCCATGCAGCGGCCGGCCTGCTTGCTGATGATCGGCAGCAGCGAGCCCGGAACGTAGACCTCGTTCCAGTCCTTGACGCGCTCGGCCACGGGACGGGTGCAGGCGGTCTCGCGCGGGGTGGTGAGGAAGCCCTTCGGGTCAGCCATGGGTCGCCGCCTCCATCATCTTCTCGGTGGTCTCGGACTCGGAGAGTCCGGCCAGCTCAGCGGCGTCCTTGGCGGCGAGCACTGCCTTGTACGTGGTCGGGATGATCTTGCTGAAGCGGGCCGCGGCGGCGTCCCAGTCAGCCAGGAGCTTCGCGGCCACGGTCGAGCCGGTCTCCTCCTCGTGGCGGCGCACCACATCGTGCAGCCACTGCTTGTCCTCGTCCGAGGGGGCCTCGACGGCCCCCGCGTTGCCGGAGTTGATCTGTCGGGGGTCGAGGTCGATGACGTACGCGACGCCGCCCGACATGCCCGCCGCGAAGTTGCGGCCGGTCTCGCCGAGGACCACGGCCGTGCCGCCGGTCATGTACTCGCAGCCGTGGTCGCCCACGCCCTCCGAGACGACCAGGGCGCCGGAGTTGCGGACGCAGAAGCGTTCGCCGGTGCGGCCGCGCAGGAACATCTCGCCGCCGGTGGCGCCGTAGCCGATGGTGTTGCCGGCGATGACGGAGTACTCGGCGAGGTGGTCGGCGCCGCGGTCCGGGCGGACCACGATCCGGCCGCCGGAGAGGCCCTTGCCGACGTAGTCGTTGGCGTCACCCTCCAGGCGCAGGGTGATGCCCTTGGGGAGGAAGGCGCCGAAGGACTGGCCGGCGCTTCCGGTGAAGGTCAGGTCGATGGTGTCGTCGGGCAGGCCCGCGCCGCCGAACTTCTTGGTGACGTGGTGGCCGAGCATGGTGCCGACGGTCCGGTTGATGTTGCGGATGGCGACCTGGGCGCGGACCGGCTGGGCCGCCTCGGCGGTCTCGGCGTTCAGCGCGTCGGCGGCGAGCTCGATCAGTTCGTTGTCGAGGGCCTTCTCCAGACCGTGGTCCTGCTCGATCACCGCGTGGCGGACGGCGCCCTCGGGCAGGGCCGGCACGTGGAAGAGGGGTTCGAGGTCGAGGCCCTGCGCCTTCCAGTGGGTGACGGCCTTGCTGGTGTCGAGGAGCTCGGCGTGCCCGACGGCCTCCTCGATGGTGCGGAAGCCCAGCTCGGCGAGGATCTCGCGGACCTCCTCGGCGATGAACTCGAAGAAGTTCACGACGAACTCGGGCTTGCCCGAGAAGCGCTCGCGGAGCACCGGGTTCTGGGTGGCGATGCCGACCGGGCAGGTGTCCAGGTGGCAGACGCGCATCATGACGCAGCCGGAGACGACGAGCGGCGCGGTCGCGAAACCGAACTCCTCGGCGCCGAGCAGCGCGGCGATGACCACGTCGCGGCCGGTCTTGAGCTGGCCGTCGGTCTGGACGACGATGCGGTCGCGCAGGCCGTTGAGCAGCAGGGTCTGCTGGGTCTCGGCGAGGCCGAGCTCCCAGGGGCCGCCCGCGTGCTTGAGGGACGTCAAGGGGGACGCGCCCGTTCCGCCGTCGTGGCCGGAGATGAGGACGACGTCCGCGTGGGCCTTGGAGACACCGGCCGCGACCGTGCCGACGCCGACCTCGGACACGAGCTTCACGTGGATGCGCGCGGCCGGGTTGGCGTTCTTGAGGTCGTGGATCAGCTGGGCCAGGTCCTCGATGGAGTAGATGTCGTGGTGCGGCGGCGGGGAGATCAGGCCGACGCCGGGCGTCGAGTGACGCGTCTTGGCGACCCACGGGTAGACCTTGTGGCCGGGCAGCTGGCCGCCCTCGCCGGGCTTGGCGCCCTGGGCCATCTTGATCTGGATGTCGTCGGCGTTGACGAGGTACTCGCTGGTGACGCCGAAGCGGCCGGAGGCGACCTGCTTGATCGCGGAGCGGCGCTCCGGGTCGTACAGGCGGTCGGGGTCCTCGCCGCCCTCACCGGTGTTGGACTTGGCGCCCAGCTGGTTCATGGCGATGGCGAGGGTCTCGTGCGCCTCCTGGGAGATGGAGCCGTACGACATGGCGCCGGTGGAGAAGCGCTTGACGATCTCGGAGACCGGCTCGACCTCGTCGAGGGGGATCGAGGGGCGGTCGGAGTGGAAGCCGAAGAGGCCGCGGAGCGTCATCAGGCGCTCGGACTGCTCGTTCACCCGGTCCGTGTACTTGCGGAAGATGTCGTACCGGCGGTTGCGGGTGGCGTGCTGGAGGCGGAAGACCGTCTCCGGGTCGAACAGGTGCGGCTCGCCCTCGCGGCGCCACTGGTACTCGCCGCCGATCTCCAGCGCGCGGTGCGTGGCCGCGATGCCGGAGACGGGGTACGCCTTCGCGTGGCGGGCGGCGACCTCCTTGGCGATGACGTCCAGGCCGGCGCCGCCGATCTTGGTGGCGGTGCCGTTGAAGTAGGTGGCGACGAACTCCTCGTCGAGGCCGACGGCCTCGAAGACCTGGGCGCCGCGGTAGGAGGCGACGGTGGAGATGCCCATCTTGGACATGACCTTCAGCACGCCCTTGCCGAGGGCGTAGATCAGGTTCCTGATGGCCTGCTCGGGCTCGATGCCCTCGATGAAGGTGCCGGCGCGCAGCAGGTCCTCGACGGACTCCATGGCGAGGTACGGGTTGACGGCCGCGGCGCCGTAGCCGATGAGCAGGGCGACGTGGTGGACCTCGCGGACGTCACCGGCCTCGACCAGCAGGCCCACCTGGGTGCGCTGCTTGGTGGCGATGAGGTGGTGGTGCACGGCGGAGGTGAGCAGCAGCGACGGGATCGGCGCGTGCTCGGCGTCGGAGTGGCGGTCCGACAGGACGATCAGGCGGGCGCCGGCCGCGATGGCGGCGTCGGCCTCGGCGCGGATCTCCTCGATCCGGGCGGCGAGGGCCTCGCCGCCGCCGGAGACCCGGTAGAGGCCGGAGAGCGTGGCGGCCTTCATGCCGGGCATGTCGCCGTCGGCGTTGATGTGGATGAGCTTGGCCAGCTCGTCGTTGTCGATCACCGGGAAGGGCAGGGTGACGCTGCGGCAGGACGCGGCGGTCGGCTGCAGCAGGTTGGACTGCGGGCCGATCGAGGAGAGCAGCGAGGTGACGAGCTCCTCGCGGATGGCGTCCAGCGGCGGGTTGGTGACCTGCGCGAAGAGCTGGGTGAAGTAGTCGAACAGCAGCCGGGGGCGCTCGGAGAGGGCCGCGATCGGCGAGTCGGTGCCCATGGAGCCGAGCGGCTCGCCGCCGGTGCGGGCCATGGGGGCGAGGATGACGCGCAGCTCTTCCTCGGTGTAGCCGAAGGTCTGCTGGCGGCGGGTGACCGAGGCGTGGGTGTGGACGATGTGCTCGCGCTCGGGCAGGTCCGACAGCTCGATCTCGCCGGTCTCCAGCCAGTCCGCGTACGGGGCGGCGGAGGCGAGCCCGTCCTTGATCTCGTCGTCCTCGATGATCCGCTTCTGGGCGGTGTCGACGAGGAACATCTTGCCGGGCTGGAGGCGGCCCTTGCGGACGACCTTGGCCGGGTCGATGTCGAGGACGCCGACCTCGGAGCCGAGGACGACGAGGCCGTCGTCGGTGACCCAGTAGCGGCCGGGGCGCAGACCGTTGCGGTCGAGGACCGCGCCGACCTGGGTGCCGTCGGTGAAGGTGACGCAGGCGGGGCCGTCCCAGGGCTCCATCAGCGTGGAGTGGTACTGGTAGAAGGCGCGGCGGGCCGGGTCCATGGAGGTGTGGTTCTCCCACGCCTCCGGGATCATCATCAGCACGCTGTGCGGCAGCGAGCGGCCGCCGAGGTGGAGCAGCTCCAGGACCTCGTCGAAGGAGGCGGAGTCGGAGGCGTCCGGGGTGCAGATGGGGAAGATGCGGTCCAGGGCGGCCTCGCCGAAGGCGGAGGTGGCCAGCTGGGACTCGCGGGCCTTCATCCAGTTGCGGTTGCCCTTGACCGTGTTGATCTCGCCGTTGTGCGCGACGAAGCGGTACGGGTGGGCCAGCGGCCAGGACGGGAAGGTGTTCGTGGAGAACCGGGAGTGGACCAGGGCCAGCGCCGAGGCGAAGCGGCGGTCGGAGAGGTCCGGGAAGAAGGGCTCCAGCTGGCCGGTGGTCAGCATGCCCTTGTAGACGAGGGTGCGGGCGGAGAGCGAGGGGAAGTAGACCCCGGCCTCGCGCTCGGCGCGCTTGCGCAGGACGAACGCCTTGCGGTCCAGCTCGATGCCGCTGGCGCCATTGCTGACGAACAGCTGCGAGAAGGCGGGCATCGTGGCGCGCGCGCCGTTGCCGAGCAGGTCGGGGGTGACCGGGACCTCGCGCCAGCCGAGGACCGTGAGGTTCTCCTCGGCGGCGATGGCCTCGATGCGCTCCACGGCGACGGCCTGTGCGGGGCCGTCGGCGGGGAGGAAGGCGATGCCGACGGCGTACGCGCCGGCCTCGGGGAGATCGAATCCGGCGACCTCGCGCAGGAAGGCGTCCGGGACCTGGGAGAGGATGCCGGCGCCGTCGCCGGAGTCCGGCTCGGAGCCGGTGGCGCCGCGGTGCTCAAGGTTCCGCAGAACGGTCAGGGCCTGCTCGACGAGAGTGTGGGTCGCCTCGCCGGTGAGGTTCGCCACGAATCCGACGCCGCAGGCGTCCTTCTCGTTGCGCGGGTCGTACATGCCCTGCTGGGCGGGGCGACCGTCCATGGGCGACCAGGCAGTGGTGCTGGGGCCGGTCGCGGAGTGCGTGGATGCGGAACGCATCGGCTCTCCCGTCGTCGTCGTGGCAAATGTGCTGGCCGAGGGACGACGTTGGCCCTCTGCGAAATTTCGTGCAGGTTACATGATGGCGGTTATCCCGAGAAGCGGATATCCGCGTCCCAACATGCGGACACGCACGAGGCGGGAGAGGGGGAGCCTTCGGGGGTGATCTGCGCTGATCTGCCGATCTCCGGTGTTCCGCGGCGATCCGCAAGGATCCGCGGGGCATGAACGAGCTCGACGGCTCCCGCGGATTCGGTGGGGGTGAAGGTCCCCGCGTGACACGTTCGTGACACGGGCGTTAGCGAGCATCGTTGCCCGGCGCCGTGGTCTTGATGCCCGGTGGCGACGGAAGTGAAACCACCGGATTCGTGACGGGTGGCGGACACCGTGTCGGGTGCCTGGTTATGTCACGTACCGCATAGTCTCCCACTCCCAGGCCGCTCAGCCTATGGCGCCGCCGATCCAGGTTCCCAGGACGTACGTCACACCGGCGGCGGCACCACCCAGGACAAGCTGGCGCAAACCGCTGTACCACCAGGACCGGGCCGTCACCCGCGCCACCACCGCGCCGCAGGCGAAGAGCCCGACGAGCGCCAGCAGCACGGCCGGCCACAGGGCCGTCGCCCCGAGCAGGTACGGCAGGACGGGCAGCAGCGCGCCCAGCGCGAAGGAGCCGAAGGACGACACCGCGGCGACCAGCGGCGAGGGCAGGTCGTCGGGGTCTATGCCGAGCTCCTCGCGGGCGTGGATCTCCAGCGCCTGCTCCGGGTCCCGGGACAGCTGCATCGCCACCTCACGGGCGAGGGCGGGCTCCACCCCGCGCCAGACGTAGAGCTCGGCGAGCTCCTCCATCTCGTCGACCGGGTGCTTGCGCAGCTGCTGGCGCTCGACGTCGAGCTCGGCGAGGACGAGTTCACGCTGCGAGGCCACGGAGGTGTACTCGCCGGCCGCCATCGAGAAGGCGCCGGCGGCGAGACCGGCGAGGCCGGTGATGACGATGGTCTGCGGGGCCACCGCACCACCCGCCACACCGGTCATCAGGGCGAGGTTGGAGACGAGCCCGTCCATGGCGCCGAAGACCGCGGGGCGCAGCCATCCGCCGTTGACGTCGCGGTGGGTGTGGTTGTCGCGGTGCGCGGTGTGCAGCGGTGCTTCGGTGTCGATGATGGACATGCGGCGTATCTCCCCTTTTCGCATGAGCGGGTACGCGAAAGCCACGCGCAGCCGGGCCCTCCCTGGGCACTCCCCGAACACCTCGAAACTACGCACGATTTACGGCTCCCGCCAGCAAGGAAGGCCGTACTTACCTGCGCTTTCGCGGGCCCGCGGCCCTCCTCGGCGGGGGCGGCCCGGGTTGTCCTGGCGCCAGGACAGGGGGCTCGGCGGGACGTGATCGTGGCACGGTTGCCCTACGCGCCCGTCCCACCGCTCAGGAGGCAGCCCGACCATGACGGCCATCGCCGTGCTCGGCAGTACGAACATGGACCTCGTCGCCTACGTCCCCAGGGCCCCGCGCCCCGGGGAGACCGTCACCGGGCGGGAGTTCCGCACGGTTCCCGGCGGCAAGGGCGCCAACCAGGCGGTGGCCGCCGCCCGCCTCGGCGGGGAGGTGGTGATGATCGGCGCGGTCGGCGCGGACGAGTTCGGCGTACGGCTGCGGGCGGCCCTCGACGGGGCGGGGGTGGAGACCGCCGCCCTGCGCACCGTGGAGGGCGCCAGCGGCACCGCTCACATCACCGTCGACGACGAGGGCGCGAACAGCATCGTCGTCATCCCCGGCGCCAACGGCCGCGTCACCGGCCTGGAGCCGGGCGACGCGTCGCGGATCGGCGCCGCCGACTGCCTGCTGCTCCAGCTCGAACTGCCCATGGCGGCCGTCCTGGCGGGCGCCCGCGCGGCCCGCGCCCACGGGGTGCGCACGGTCCTCACCCCGGCGCCCGCGCAGCCGCTCCCGCCCGAGCTCCTCGCCGCGACCGACCTGCTGGTGCCCAACGAGCACGAGGCCGCCGCCCTGACCGGGCTGGCCGACCCGCACCGGGCCGCCGGGGCGCTGCTGCGGGAGGTGCCGGAGGTGGTGATCACCCTGGGTGCGGCGGGCTCCCTGTACGCAGCCCGGGGCCGGGAGCCGCTGACCGTGCCGGCGCCCCGGGTGCGGGCGGTGGACACCACCGCCGCCGGGGACACCTTCGTGGGGGCGCTCGCGGTGGCCCTCGGGGAGGGCCGGCCGGTGCCGGACGCGCTGCGCTGGGCTTCGGTGGCGGCGGCGCTGTCGGTGCAGCGGCCGGGGGCCCAGTCCTCGATGCCGACCCGCCCGGAGACGGACGCCGCCGCCGGGGCCTCCGGCGCGGAACGGGGCTGAGGACAGCCTCCCGGGCGTGTGAGGCGCGGGGGTCCGGGGGCGGGGCCCCTGGGAACGGTGGAAGGGCGGGCAGGGGACCCCGGCCCCGCGCAGCGGCACCCGCCGCGCAGGGCGCGTCAGGTCTTGTCGGCCTCCGGGGCCGACTTCGTCAGCCCGACCGGCTTCGGCTCAGCCGCTTCGGCCTTCTCCGGCTCGACGGCGTCAGCCCGCTCAGCGGACTCGGCCCCCTCACCAGCCGCAGCGGCGTCAGCCGCCCCGCCAGGCTCCGCCTCGTCCGAACCGCCGGAGGCGACCGGCTCGACCACCGACTCCCGCCCCGGGCGCAGCTTCGCCGACAGGACGAAGTAGACGACCGCGAGGATGAAGACCACGATGGCCGTCCACACGTTCAGGCGGAGGCCCAGGATGTGGTGGGCCTCGTCGACCCGCATGTACTCGATCCAGACCCGTCCCGAGCAGTACGCCGCCACGTACAGGGCGAAGGCCCGCCCGTGTCCCAGCTTGAAGCGGCGGTCCGCCCAGATGACCAGGGCGGCGACGCCCAGGCACCAGAGGGACTCGTAGAGGAAGGTCGGGTGGTAGAGGCCGGCGACCCGGTTCGGACCCTCGCTGATCTTCAGCGCCCACGGCAGGTCGGTGGGGCGGCCGTACAGCTCCTGGTTGAACCAGTTGCCCCAGCGGCCGCACGCCTGGGCGATGGCGATACCGGGGGCGAGGGCGTCGGCCCAGGCCGGCAGCGGGATGCCGCGCAGCCGGCAGCCGATCCAGGCGCCCACCGCGCCCAGCGCGATCGCGCCCCAGATGCCGAGGCCGCCCTCCCAGATCTTGAAGGCGTCGACCCAGTCCCGGCCTTCGCCGAAGTAGAGCTGGTAGTCGGTGATCACGTGGTAGAGGCGACCGCCGACCAGGCCGAACGGCACCGCCCACACGGCGATGTCCGCGACCGTGCCCGGCTGTCCGCCGCGCGCGATCCACCGCTTGTTGCCGAGCCAGACGGCGACGAAGACGCCGATGATGATGCAGAACGCGTAGCCGCGGAGCGGGATCGGTCCGAGATGGATCACGCCGGTCGACGGACTGGGGATGTAAGCAAGGGTCATGGCAAGGCTGACGCTACCCTGCCGGGCGGTGGCCACCGCAACCCGCCCGGCAAGCTGAAACCAAAACCACACCCGGCGGTCGCCGCCGCTCAGTCCTCCGTAGTCCCCTTGGTCACCGTCTTCGCACCGGACGAGCCGGACGAACCGCCTGACGACCCCGACGCACCCGTCTTCGCCACGGAGCCCGGCTTCCCGGATGCCGAGGCCGACGGCGAAGCGGAACCGGAAGCCGAAGCGGAACCCGACGGCTTCGGGGCGCCGGCCGCGCCCGCGTTGGCCTCGACCTTCTCCTTCAGCTTCTGCGGGGTCAGCGGGTTGGCCTGGTCGCCGAAGATGTCCTTGCCGTCGAGCAGCACCGTCGGGGTGCCCTTGAACTTCCCGGCCCGGAACGCCTCGTGCGACTTGGCGACCCAGCTGTTGTGGGTGCCGTCCTCCACGCAGGAGCGGAACGCCGGGGTGTCGAGCCCGCCGACCTTCCCCGCCAGCTCCAGCAGCTTGGCGTTCTTGGCGTAGGCGTCGTCCGTCTCCGGCGGCTGGTTCACGAAGAGGACGTCGTGGTACGCGGGGAACTTGCCGGCGTCCTGCGCGCAGGCCGCCGCGTTCGCCGCGTTCAGCGAGCCGGTGCCGCGCATGTTGCCGTCGATCAGGGTCACCAGGTGGAACTCGATCTTGAGCAGGCCCCGGTTCTCCAGGTCGTGGAGGGTGTCGCGGTAGCTGTCCTCGAACGCCTTGCAGGCGGGGCAGCGGAAGTCCTCCCAGACCGTGAGGGTGGACTTGGCGCTGTCCTTGCCCGTCTGGATGGCGAGCGCGTCCTTGCCGGTGGCGCCCGAGGGGGCCGCGACCGGGCCCTTGGCCGACTTGTCGCCCTTGCCGGTGTTGGCCGCGATCACGCCGACGACGGCGGCCAGGCCGAGTACGCCGACCACCGCCCCGCCCACGACGAGGGCGCGCCTGCGCTTGTCCTTCTTCCTCTGCTGCTCGCGCTCCGCCTGGAGTCGCTCCCGGGCCGATCGTTTCGTCACATCGCGGTTCGCACCGTCGTTCTTCTCGCTCACGTTCCGCCAAACGAAGCGGGGAGGCACTCGCGTGCCTCCCCGCTCCCGAATCCACTCGATCGGGCTACAGAACCCCGATCCGGGCCCGTCCCCTGTCAGGACCTGCGTACGCCTTCCGCGAGGTCGCCCGCCAGGGCCCGCAGGCCCTCCAGGCCCGTCGGCAGGTCAGGGGCGTCCAGCAGCACCTTCACGAAGGCCGAGCCGACGATCACCCCGTCGGCGAAGCCCGCCACCTGCCGCGCCTGGGCCGCGTTGGAGACGCCCAGGCCCACGCAGACCGGCAGGTCGGTGGTGGCGCGGGTGCGGCGGACCAGTTCCTGGGCCTCCTCGCCGACCGACTCGCGGGTGCCGGTGACGCCCATCAGGGAGGCGGCGTAGACGAAACCGGAACCGGCCGCGGTGATGGTGGCCAGGCGCTCGTCCTTGCTGCTGGGGGCGACGACGAAGACGGTCGCGAGGCCGTGCTTCGCCGCGTGCTCGCGCCACAGGGCGGACTCCTGGACCGGCAGGTCGGGCAGGATGCAGCCCGCGCCGCCGGCGGCGGCCAGCTCGGCGGTGAACCGCTCGACGCCGTAGCGGTCGATGGGGTTCCAGTACGTCATGACCAGGATCGGGACGCCGGTGGCCTCGTACGCCTCGCGCACGGTGCGCATCACGTCCGCGATCTTCACGCCGCCGCGCAGGGCGATGTCGTCGGCGGTCTGGATGACGGGGCCGTCCAGGACCGGGTCGCTGTGCGGCAGGCCGATCTCGACCAGGTCCGCTCCGCCGGCGACGACGGCCTTGACGGCCTCGATGCCGCCGTCCACGGTCGGGAAGCCGGCCGGGAGGTAGGCGACGAGCGCCGCGCGCTCCTCGGACTTCGCCTTGGCGAGGGTCGCGCTCAGCAGCTCGATGTTTCCGTTGGCGCTCACTTGTCGTCCCCCTCGGAGAACTCGTTCTCGGCCACTTCGCCGTCGGTGTCGTACAGCCCGAAGTAGCGGGCGGCGGTGTCCATGTCCTTGTCGCCGCGGCCGGACAGGTTGACCACGATCAGGCCGTCGGGGCCCAGCTCCCGGCCGAGGTCGAGGGCGCCGGCCAGGGCGTGGGCCGACTCGATCGCCGGGATGATGCCCTCGGTGCGCGAGAGCAGGCGCAGGGCCTGCATGGCGGCGTCGTCGGTGACGGCGCGGTACTCGCCGCGGCCGCTGTCCTTGAGGTAGGAGTGCTCGGGGCCGATGCCCGGGTAGTCCAGGCCCGCGGAGATGGAGTAGGGCTCGGTGATCTGGCCCTCCTCGTCCTGGAGCACGTAGGAGCGGGAGCCGTGCAGGATGCCGGGCTCGCCCGCGGTCAGCGTGGCCGCGTGCTCGCCGGTCTCCACGCCGTGCCCGGCGGGCTCGAAGCCGACGAGGCGGACGCCGGCGTCGGGGATGAAGGCGTGGAAGAGGCCGATGGCGTTGGAGCCGCCGCCGACGCAGGCCGCGACGGCGTCGGGCAGGCGTCCGGCGCGCTCCAGGATCTGGCGGCGGGCTTCGACGCCGATGACGCGGTGGAAGTCACGGACCATGGCCGGGAAGGGGTGCGGGCCCGCGACGGTGCCGAAGAGGTAGTGGGTGCGGTCCACGTTGGCGACCCAGTCGCGGAACGCCTCGTTGATGGCGTCCTTGAGGGTCCGGGAGCCGGACTTCACGGCGATGACCTCGGCGCCGAGCATGCGCATACGGGCCACGTTGAGGGCCTGGCGCCGGGTGTCGATCTCGCCCATGTAGATGGTGCAGTCGAGGCCGAACAGGGCGCAGGCGGTGGCGGTCGCGACGCCGTGCTGGCCGGCGCCGGTCTCGGCGATGACGCGGGTCTTGCCCATGCGCCGGGTGAGCAGGGCCTGGCCCAGCACGTTGTTGATCTTGTGCGAGCCGGTGTGGTTGAGGTCCTCGCGCTTGAGGAAGATCCGGGCGCCGCCGGCGTGCTCGGCGAAGCGGGGGACCTCGGTCAGGGCGCTGGGGCGGCCCGTGTAGTTCACCATGAGGTCGTTGAGCTCGGCCGCGAAGGCCGGGTCGCTCTTGGCCTTCTCGTACTCGACGGCGACCTCGTCCACGGCGGCGACGAGGGCCTCCGGGATGAACTTGCCGCCGAAGTCGCCGAAATAGCCCTCGGCGTTGGGGACGCTGCCCTCCGGGTCGGGGAGGAAGAACGAGCTGGTGGACATGCCACTACTCCTACGTGATGCGGTATGCGATGCCGACGGGTGGCTGGAATGCACCGTATGGCGCCGTCGGTCCGTCGCCCGCGCACCCCGCTGGACGGGGGTGGGGGTACGGACGGAGCGGCCCTCGCCGGGAGCCGTGGGCGGCTCGGGGCAGAAGGCCGTACGCGGCCGGCCGCGGCCGGCACCTGGGGTGCCGGGCGGGCGGAGCCGTCGTTACAGCGCGGCTCCGCCGCGCCATCGCATGCCGTTGACCTGACCGGGCTCGGAGCCGATCACGTAGCGCACCCGCCTGCCGTGGACGCGCCGGGCCGGGGCGCGGCAGCCGCGGGGGCGGCAGCCGCGCGCCAGGGGCGCGTACGCCGTCGGCACGCCGGCCGGGCCGTGGCCCGGGCGGGTGCGGACGGAGGGGCGGGAGGGGGCCATGGGAGTGGTCAGCTCCGCCCGTGGCGCAGGGCGGGGTGGGCGCCGGCGGCGACGAGGTCGGCCACGGCCGCCTTCGGGTCGCGGCCGGTGACCAGGGACTCGCCGACGAGGACGGCGTCGGCGCCCTCGTTGGCGTAGGCGATCAGGTCGTGGGGTCCGCGCACGCCGGACTCGGCGACCTTCACGATGTGGGGCGGGATCTCTCCGACGACGCGCTCGAAGGTGGAGCGGTCGACCTTGAGGTCCTTGAGGTTGCGCGCGTTGACGCCGATGATCTTGGCGCCGGCGGCGACGGCCCGCTCGACCTCCTCCTCGTCGTGGACCTCCACGAGCGGGGTGAGGCCGATGGACTCGGCCCGCTCGATGAGGGAGACGAGGGCTTCCTGGTCCAGCGCCGCCACGATCAGCAGCACGAGGTCGGCGCCGTAGGCACGGGCCTCCCACAGCTGGTACGCCGTGACGATGAAGTCCTTGCGCAGGATCGGGACGTCGACGCGGGCGCGGACGGCCTCCAGGTCGGCCAGCGAGCCGCCGAAACGACGCTGCTCGGTGAGGACGGAGATGACCGCCGCACCGCCCGCCTCGTAGTCGGCGGCGAGCCCGGCCGGGTCCGCGATGGCGGCCAGCGCGCCCTTGGAGGGGCTGGAGCGCTTGACCTCGCAGATCACCTTGACGCCGTCGCCGCGCAGGGCCGCGACGCCGTCCTTGGCCTGGGGCGCCTTGGCGGCACGCTCCTTGAGCTCGTCGAGGCTCACGCGGGCCTGCCGTTCGGCAAGGTCTTCGCGGACCCCTTCGATGATCTCGTCGAGCACACTCACGCGAGCGGCCCCCTTCCGGGTCGATGACGTTCGGCCGCCTTGCGGACACGTACCACTGCAAGGTCAGCACTCAAATGGTATCCGCAGGTCGCCGCCGCCTCCGCACGGAAGCCGGGGTGTCCCAGGGTGCGGACACCTGGAACGCGGGGTTCCTGCTGCCGGGGGCGGGGACCGCCGCCAGGTCAGGGGGCCAGAGCGGACCCGATCGGCAGGTTCCTGATGATCGAGAAGCCCAGGACGAGGGTGCCGGTCGCCCACCACCAGCCGGGGCGCAGGGCGATCCGGGGCACCGGACCGCCGCGGAAGGCGCGGACCAGCCACAGCGCCGTGAAGGCGGCGAAGACCAGGTAGCCGGCGACCGCGACGGCGTTGTCCCCCAGGGCCGCCACCAGGTCCCCCCGCGCGAAGGCGTGCGCGCTGCGCAGCCCGCCGCAGCCGGGGCACAGGACGCCGGTGAGCCGGAACAGCGGGCAGACCGGGTAGTGGCCGGGCTCGTTGGGGTCCACGGCGCCCACGTACGCGAAGGCGGCCACGGCCCCGGCCAGGGTGAGGACGGGAGCGGCCAGCCGCCGCGCCCGCGAGGGCGGTGCGGGCGGACACGGCGGGGCGGCCGGGCCGACGGGGGTACGGGAGGCGTCCACCGGCTGATTCTCTCCGCTCATGAGGAAAGGCGCAGCCCGCCCGGGCCGCGCCTTCCGTGTGCCAGGGCCCGGCTCAGACCTTCGCGGAGAGCTGCTGGGCGGCGATGACCTTGGCGAGGTCCTCGTGGGCGGGCTTCGGCATGCCCATGCCCGCGGCCTTCATCGCGAGACCGACGACACCGCCGAGCGCGACGACGCCGATGCCCGCCCAGAACCCGACCGGGTTCGCGATCACCATGAAGGCGCCGGCGACGCAGAAACCGATGAAGGAAATGACGACACCGGTCCAGGCGGCCGGGGTGTGTCCGTGGCTCGTGCCCGCCATGAATTGCTCCTCGTTGATCTGTCGGGCGTGACGTCTCGCACGCTCGCTGCCATTGTCCCGCACGCGGCGTGCGGATTCCCCGGGGGGTGGCCCGTTCCGGGCCGTCCGGCGCGGGCCGGGCCTCAGCCCGTCGGGTCCTCGCCCCGGTCCAGGGCCTTCCACAGGTCCTCGGGCCGTTCGGGGTCCACCGGGGCGGGCGTACGCCGCCGGGGGCTGCCGTCGCGCTCGTAGCGGCCCCCCATCGCGGGCCAGCTCCGGCCGAAGCGCAGGGCCAGCAGCCCGGCGCACAGGATCAGGGCCGCGCCCGCGGCGGTGATGTACGGCCAAGCGGTGTGGCTGAGCTCGACCACCCGGGCGGCGGTGTCGGCGGTCGCGACGGCGGCCCGCTCGTCCAGCGCCCGGCGGTCGTCGGCGGCGAGCACCGCCGACACCGCGGCGCCCAGGCCGCTCAGCGCCAGCAGGGCGGAGACCAGCAGCCGCCCCCGGCCCCGTACGGCGAACACCGCGACGAGGGCCGCGAGGCCGACGATGGCCAGGGCCGCCGGCAGGCCGGTGACGGCCCGCCCGTCGGCGGTCAGCGGGAGCGAACCGCCCCCGACGGCGGCGCTGCCCCGGGCCCAGACGCGGCCGGAGGCGAGCAGGACGACAGTGGCGCCGAGCGCGCCGAGCAGCAGGGCGACGGCCACCGTGCGGCGGCCGGCCCGGCTCTCGGGGGCGTCGGCGTGGGGGGGCAGGGGTACGGCAGTCACGTACCCCACTATCCCCTACGCCCTCAGCCGCGCTGGAGGCGGTTCGCCGCTCCCACCGCGCGGAGCACGGCGGCGGCCTTGTTGCGGCACTCCCGGTCCTCCAGCTCGGGCACCGAGTCGGCGACCACCCCGGCCCCGGCCTGGACGTACGCCGTCCCGTCGCGCAGCAGCGCCGTACGGATGGCGATGGCCGTGTCGGAGCCCCCGGCGAAGTCGAGGTAGCCCACGCAGCCGCCGTACAGGCCGCGGCGGGTGGGCTCCAGCTCCTCGATGATCTGCATGGCGCGCGGCTTGGGCGCGCCGGAGAGGGTGCCGGCGGGGAAACAGGCGGTGAGCACGTCGAAGGCGGTCCGGCCCTCGGCGACCCGTCCGGTGACCGTGGAGACGATGTGCATGACGTGCGAGTACCGCTCGATCGACATGAAGTCGACGACCTCCACGGAACCCGGCTCGCACACCCGGCCGAGGTCGTTGCGGCCGAGGTCGACGAGCATCAGGTGCTCGGCGCGCTCCTTGGGGTCGGCCAGCAGCTCCTCGGCGAGGTCGTTGTCCTCCTTCGGGGTGGCGCCGCGGTGGCGGGTGCCCGCGATGGGGTGGACCATGGCCCGTCCGTCCTCGACCTTCACCAGCGCCTCGGGGCTGGAGCCGACCACGTCGAAGCCGTTGTCGAAGCGGAAGAGGTACATGTACGGAGACGGGTTGGTGGCCCGCAGCACCCGGTAGACGTCCAGGGCGGAGGCCCGGCAGGGGGTCTCGAACCGCTGCGAGGGCACCACCTGGAACGCCTCGCCGGCCCGGATGCGCTCCTTGACGTCCTCGACGGCGGCCTGGTAGTCCTCCCCGCCCCACAGGGCGTCGAAGGGCGGCAGCTCGGATACGGGCAGCGGGGCGGGCGTGTAGGGGGCGGGCCGTGCGAGGTCGGCCTCCATGGCGTCGAGCCGGGCCACGGCGTCGGCGTACGCCTCGTCCACGCCGGTGTCGAGGTCGTTGTGGTTGATGGCGTTGGCGATGAGCTGGACCGTGCCGTCCCAGTGGTCGAGGACCGCCAGGTCGGAGGTGAGCAGCATGGTGAGCTCGGGCAGCTCCAGGTCGTCGCGGGCGTGGTCGCCGATGCGCTCCAGGCGGCGGACGATGTCGTAGCCCAGGTAGCCGACCATGCCGCCGGTGAAGGGGGGCGTCGGGCCCGCGGCGTCGCCGGCGGGGGGCGTGTGCAGGGCCTCCACGGTGGCCCGCAGGGCGTCCAGCGGGTCGCCGTCCACGGGGACGCCGACGGGCGGGGTGCCGATCCAGTGGGCCTCGCCGTCCTTGACGGTGAGGGTGGCGTCGCTGCGCACGCCGACGAAGGAGTAGCGGGACCAGGAGCGGCCGTTCTCGGCGGACTCCAGCAGGAAGGTGCCGGGGCGTTCGGCGGCCAGCTTCCGGTAGAGCCCGACCGGGGTGTCCCCGTCGGCGAGGAGCCGGCGGCTGACGGGGATGACGCGGCGGTCGGCCGCGAGCTTGCGGAAGGTGTCGAGATCCATGGGTGACGGGGCCCTCACTGGCTAGTCGGCGTCGCTGAGCAGGACATCGGCGTCGAAGCAGGTGCGCGCGCCGGTGTGGCAGGCGGCCCCGACCTGGTCGACCTTGACGAGCACGGTGTCGGCGTCGCAGTCGAGGGCGACGGACTTCACGTGCTGGTAGTGGCCGGAGGTGTCACCCTTGACCCAGTACTCCTGGCGGCTGCGGGACCAGTAGGTGCAGCGGCCGGTGGTCAGGGTCCGGTGCAGGGCCTCGTCGTCCATCCAGCCGAGCATGAGCACCTCTCCGGTGTCGTACTGCTGGGCGATGGCCGGGACCAGGCCGTCGGCGGAGCGCTTGAGGCGGGCGGCGACGGCGGGGTCGAGGGGGGACGTACTCATGGGGCCATTGTGCCGCGCCGCGGCGGCCGTCCTTGATCTCCGTCCGCCTGATGAGCAGCCATCCAGGGGGCCGCGGCCGTAGGCTGGCCGGTATGTCTACCCATGCGAAGCGTGAACGCCTGCTCCTGGCGGACCTGTTGGAGGCCGCGGGCCCCCAGGCCCCGACGCTGTGCGAAGGCTGGACCTGCCGGGACCTGGCCGCGCACGTGGTGGTCCGCGAGCGCCGGCCGGACGCGGCGGGCGGCCTGCTGCTGAACGTCCTCAAGGAACGACTCGACCGGGCGATGGCCGAGTACACGGCGAAGCCGTACGAGGAGCTGATCCGGCTGATCCGCACCGGCCCGCCGAAGCTGTCCGTGTACGCGTTCAAGCAGGTGGACGAGGCGGCCAACGCCGTCGAGTTCTACGTGCACGCGGAGGACGTGCGGCGGGCGCAGCCGGACTGGACGCCGCGGGCGCTGGACCCGGTGTTCGCGGACGCGCTCTGGTCCCGGCTGGAGAAACTGGCCCGGCTGACGGGCCGCAAGTCGCCGGTGGGTCTGGTGCTGCGCCGCCCGGACGGGCGTACGGCGGTGGCGCGCAAGGGGGTGCCGGTGGTGACGGTGACGGGCGAGCCGGGTGAGCTGACCCTGTTCTGCTTCGGCCGGCAGGGCGTGGCCGAGGTGGACCTGGAGGGCGAGAAGGAGGCCGTTTCGCGGGTGACGGTGGCCCAGCTCGGCATCTGAGGCGGGGCGGCCCGGGGCGGGGAGGCCCGGGGCGGGGAGGCCCGGGGCCGCCGGTACCGCCGGGCCGGTGAAACCGGGCATGGCGCCCCGAGGCGAAAGGTTTCCGCACTCCGGCCGCTCCCTACGCTCCGTCACGGACGCCGACCGATTCGGTGTCGCTCGTCACCGTGAAAGGAACGGAAGAACCCATGCGACTTCGCATCAGCGCCGCCGCCCTCGCCGGAGCCCTCGCCCTGGTCCTGCCCGCAGGAGCCCAGGCGTTCGCCGACGAGGGCAAGGCCCTCAACTACGTGTACGTGGACGGGAGCCACGCCGAGAAGAACGCCCAGATCAAGGAGATGGGCACGGACACCTGCCATGCCCTTCCCTCCAACGCCTCGGACGTCGTCGAAGCGGTGAACGAGACCGACTCGGTGGCCCTGCTCTTCGAGGAGGAGGAGTGCGGCGGCACCCCGGTCGCCACCCTCCAGCCGGGTGAGAAAGCGGGCGACTTCCACGCCGCCTCGGTGGTCTTCCAGCGGGCGCGCAAGCAGGACGAGCAGGCGGGCCGGCAGCAGGCGGACAAGCAGCAGAAGCCCGAGCAGCAGGACGACTTCAGCTCGTTCGGCGACGACATGCGCTAGGCCCTGCCGCCCGGGCGGGGGAACCCGGGGGGCGCCCCCCGGGTTCCCCCGTCCGGCAGACCGGCACAGGTCAGCGGACCGGGTGGCCCGCCTCGCGCAGGGCGGCCTTGACCTCGGAGATCCGCAGGTCGCCGAAGTGGAACACCGACGCCGCGAGCACCGCGTCGGCGCCCGCCGCGATGGCGGGCGGGAAGTGCTCCAGCTTCCCGGCGCCGCCGGAGGCGATCACCGGGACGGTGACGTGCTTGCGGACGGCGGCGATCATCTCGGTGTCGTAGCCGTCCTTGGTGCCGTCGGCGTCCATCGAGTTCAGCAGGATCTCGCCGGCGCCCAGCTCTGCGGCGCGGTGCGCCCACTCGACGGCGTCGATCCCGGTCCCCCGGCGTCCGCCGTGGGTGGTGACCTCGAAGGAGCCGGTGGCGGTACGGCGGGCGTCGACCGACAGCACCAGCACCTGACGGCCGAAGCGCTCGGCGATCTCCTGGATCAGCTCGGGGCGGGCGATGGCGGCCGTGTTCACGCCCACCTTGTCCGCGCCGGCCCGCAGCAGCTTGTCCACGTCCTCGGCGGTGCGGACGCCGCCGCCGACGGTGAGCGGGATGAAGACCTGCTCGGCGGTGCGCCGGACCACGTCGTAGGTGGTCTCGCGGTTGCCGGAGGAGGCGGTGATGTCGAGGAAGGTCAGCTCGTCGGCGCCCTCGGCGTCGTAGAGCTTGGCCATCTCCACCGGGTCACCGGCGTCGCGCAGGTTCTGGAAGTTGACGCCCTTGACGACCCGGCCGCCTTCCACGTCCAGGCAGGGGATCACCCGTACGGCGAGGCTCATGCCGTGACCTCCTTGAATGCCTCGACCTCCACCTCGACGACCATGCCGGGGTCGACGAAGCCATTGACGATGATCATGGAGGCGGCGGGGCGGACGGTGTCGAAGAGCGTCTTGTGGGCGCGGCCCACCTCGTCGACGTCGCGGGCGTGGGTGAGGTACAGCCGGGTGCGCACGACGTGCTCGGGGCCCAGGCCGGCCTCGGCGAGCGCCTTGAAGGCCACCTCGAACGCCTTGACCGTCTGGTCGTACGGGCCGCCCGCGTCGGCGGCGGTGCAGCCGGAGACCAGCACCAGGCCGTTGGGCAGGGCCACGGCGCGGGAGTAGCCGATGACGTCCTCGTAGGGGCCGCCGGAGGAGATGCGGCGTACGTCGCAGGAGCTCATGCGCGCACCGCCTCCAGGGCCTCTTCCAGGGTGAAGGCCCCGGCATACAGGGCCTTGCCCACGATGGCGCCCTCGACGCCCAGGGGGACCAGCTCCGACAGCGCCCGCAGGTCGTCCAGCGAGGAGACCCCGCCGGAGGCGACGACGGGCCGGTCGGTGGCCGCGCAGACGTTCTTCAGCAGCTCCAGGTTGGGGCCGGTGAGGGTGCCGTCCTTGCCGATGTCGGTGACGACGTACCGGGCGCAGCCCTCGGAGTCCAGGCGGGCGAGGGTCTCGTAGAGGTCGCCGCCCTCGCTGGTCCAGCCGCGGCCCTTGAGGGTGGTGCCGCGTACGTCGAGGCCGACGGCGATCTTGTCGCCGTGCTCGGCGATGGCCTTGGCGGCCCACTCGGGGGTCTCCAGGGCGGCGGTGCCGAGGTTGACGCGGGTACAGCCGGTGGCGAGGGCCGCGGCGAGCGTGGCGTCGTCACGGATGCCGCCGGACAGCTCCACCTTGATGTCCATGGCGCGGGTGATGCCGGCGACCAGGGCGCGGTTGTCACCGGTGCCGAAGGCGGCGTCCAGGTCGACCAGGTGCAGCCACTCGGCGCCGGCGGCCTGCCAGGCGAGGGCCGCCTCCAGCGGGGAGCCGTAGGAGGTCTCGCTGCCGGAGACGCCGTGCACGAGGCGTACGGCCTGGCCGTCGCGGACGTCGACCGCGGGGAGGAGTTCGAGGGCGGGTGCGGTCATCACAGGGTCTCGATCCAGTTGGTGAGGAGCTGGGCGCCGGCGTCACCGGACTTCTCGGGGTGGAACTGGGTGGCCCACAGGGCCCCGTTCTCCACCGCCGCGACGAAGCGCTCGCCGTGCGTGGCCCAGGTGACCTTGGGGCCCTTGATCCGGGGGTTGGTGACCTCCAGGGTCCAGTCCCGGGCCGCGTAGGAGTGCACGAAGTAGAAGCGGGCGTCGGCGTCCAGCCCGGCGAAGGCCCGGCTGTCGGCGGGCGCCTCGACGGTGTTCCAGCCCATGTGGGGGACGACGGGGGCCCTGAGCGGGCCGACCGTGCCGGGCCACTCGTCCAGGCCCTCGGTCTCCACGCCGTGCTCGATGCCCCGCTCGAAGAGGATCTGCATACCGACGCAGATGCCCATGACGGGGCGGCCGCCGGAGAGCCGGCGGCCGATGATCCAGTCACCGCGGGCGTCCTTGAGGCCCTGCATACAGGCGGAGAAGGCGCCGACGCCGGGCACGAGGAGGCCGTCGGCGTCCATGGCCTTGTCGTAGTCGCGGGTGATCTCGACGTCCGCGCCGACGCGTGCCAGGGCGCGTTCGGCGGAGCGGACGTTGCCGAAGCCGTAGTCGAAGACGACGACGTTCTTCGCAGCGCTCATCCCCAGATCCCATCGATGCGCAGGATTCCCGCGGCCAGGCACAGCCCGGAGCCGAGGGCGAGCAGAACGATCACCGACAGGGGCATCTTCTGCTTCTTGAAGGAGTAGACGCCCCCGGCCAGGAACAGGCCGAGGACGATCAGGATGGTGTTGAGGCCGTTCACTTCTAGAGGGCGCCCTTCGTGGAGGGCAGGATGCCGGCGGCGCGCGGGTCGAACTCGGCGGCGTAGCGCAGAGCCCGGGCCAGCGCCTTGAACTGGCATTCCACGATGTGGTGGGCGTTGCGGCCGTACGGGACGTGGACGTGCAGGGCGATCTGGGCCTGCGCGACGAAGGACTCCAGGATGTGCCGGGTCATCGTCGTGTCGTACTCGCCGATCATCGGCGCCATGTTCTCGGGCTCGGTGTGCACGAGGTAGGGGCGGCCGGAGAGGTCCACGGTGACCTGGGCGAGGGACTCGTCCAGGGGCACGGTGCAGTTGCCGAAGCGGTAGATGCCGACCTTGTCGCCGAGGGCCTGCTTGAAGGCGGCGCCGAGGGCGAGGGCGGTGTCCTCGATGGTGTGGTGGCTGTCGATGTGCAGGTCGCCGTCCGTCTTGACCGTGAGGTCGAAGAGGCCGTGACGGCCGAGCTGGTCGAGCATGTGGTCGTAGAAGCCGACGCCCGTGGAGATGTCGACCTGCCCGGTGCCGTCGAGGTTTATCTCGACGAGGACCGAGGTCTCCTTCGTGGTGCGCTCGACCCGTCCGATGCGGCTCATGCCTGCTGCTCCTTCTTCAGTGCGCGAACCGCTTCCAGGAACGCGTCGTTCTCGGCCGGTGTGCCCGCGGTGACCCGCAGCCGGCCCGGTACGCCGTTGTCCCGGACCAGGACGCCCTGGTCGAGGATCTTCTGCCAGGCGGTGTGGGAGTCCTCGAACTTGCCGAACTGGATGAAGTTCGCGTCGGACTCGGTGACCTCGTAGCCCAGGGCCCGCAGCTCGGTGACGAGGCGGTCCCGCTCGGACTTCAGCTGCTCGACGTAGCCGAGCAGGGTGTCGGTGTGCTCCAGGGCGGCCAGCGCGGTCGCCTGGGTGACGGCGGACAGGTGGTACGGCAGGCGCACCAGCTGGACGGCGTCGACCACGGCGGGGTGCGCGGCGAGGTAGCCCAGGCGCAGGCCGGCGGCGCCGAACGCCTTGGACATGGTCCGGGAGACCACCAGGTGCGGGCGGCCCTCGATCAGCGGGAGGAGGGAGTCGCGGTGGGAGAACTCCACGTACGCCTCGTCCACGACGACCAGCGAGGGCTTGGCCGCCTGGGCGGCCTCGTAGAGGGCGAGGACGGTCTCGGCCTCGACCGCGGTGCCCGTGGGGTTGTTGGGGGAGGTGATGAAGACGACGTCGGGGGCGTGCTCGGCGATGGCCCGCTCGGCGGCCGCCACGTCGATGGTGAAGTCCTCGCCGCGCGGTCCGGAGATCCAGCCGGTGCCGGTGCCGCGGGCGATCAGGGCGTGCATCGAGTACGAGGGCTCGAAGCCGATGGCCGTACGGCCGGGCCCGCCGAAGGTCTGCAGCAGCTGCTGGAGGACCTCGTTGGAGCCGTTGGCGGCCCACACGTTCTCCCGGGAGACCGGGTGCTTGCCGGTGCGGGTGAGGTACTTGGCGAGCTCGGTGCGCAGCTCGACCGCGTCCCGGTCGGGGTAGCGGTTGAGGGTGCGGGCGGCCTCGGTGACGCGTTCGGCGATGCGCCGCACGAGGGGCTCGGGGAGCTCGTACGGGTTCTCGTTGGTGTTCAGCTGGACGGGGACGTCCAGCTGGGGAGCGCCGTACGGGGTCTTGCCGCGCAGCTCGTCACGGATGGGCAGTTCGTCCCAGGGGGACGTGGAGGGGTTGCCGAGGGTGCTCACTGTCCGGGCACCTTCCAGCCGAAGCGGGCCTTGAGGGCCGCGCCGTGCGCGGGGAGGTCCTCGGCCTCGGCGAGGGTGACCACGTGGTGGGTGACCTCGGCGAGGGCGTCGCGGGTGTAGTCCACGATGTGGATACCGCGCAGGAAGGACTGCACGGACAGGCCCGAGGAGTGGCAGGCGCAGCCGCCGGTGGGCAGGACGTGGTTGGAGCCGGCGCAGTAGTCGCCGAGGGAGACCGGGGCCCAGGGGCCGACGAAGACCGCGCCGGCGTTGCGGACCCGGGCGGCCCAGCCGGCGGCGTCGGCGGTCTGGATCTCCAGGTGCTCGGCGCCGTAGGCGTCCACCACCTTCAGGCCCGCCTCCAGGTCGTCCACCAGCACGATCGCGGACTGCTTGCCGGCCAGGGCGGGCCTGATCCGGTCCTCGACGTGCTTGGTCGCGGCGACCTGGGGCTCCAGTTCCCGCTCGACGGCGTCCGCGAGCCCGGCGGAGTCCGTGACGAGCACGGCGGCGGCCAGCGGGTCGTGCTCGGCCTGGCTGATCAGGTCGGCGGCGACGTGCACCGGGTCGGCCGTGGAGTCGGCGAGGACGGCGATCTCGGTCGGGCCGGCCTCGGTGTCGATGCCGATCTTCCCGGTGAAGTAGCGCTTGGCGGCGGCGACCCAGATGTTGCCGGGGCCGGTGACCATGTTCACCGGCGGGCACTCCTCGGTGCCGTACGCGAACATCGCGACGGCGACGGCGCCGCCGGCCGCGTACACCTCGTCCACGCCGAGCAGCGCGCACGCTGCCAGGATGGTCGGGTGCGGCAGACCGCCGAACTCGCGCTGCGGCGGCGAGGCGAGCGCGATGGACTCCACGCCGGCCTCCTGGGCGGGGACGACGTTCATCACGACGGACGACGGGTACACCGAGCGGCCGCCGGGCGCGTACAGGCCGACGCGCTCGACCGGAACCCACTTCTCGGTCACGGTGCCGCCGGGGACCACCTGGGTGGTGTGCTCGTTGCGGCGCTGGTTGCGGTGGACGATCCGGGCGCGCCGGATGGACTCCTCCAGGGCGGCGCGGACGGCCGGGTCCAGCTCCTCCAGGGCGGCCTTGAGCGCCTCGGCGGGCACCCTGACCTGCTCCAGCTCCACCCCGTCGAACTTCCGCGCGTACTCGATCAGCGCCGCCGTGCCACGATGATGGACGTCCTCGCAGATGGGCCGCACCTTCTCCAGGGCGGCTTCCACGTCGAACTCGGCACGGGGCAGCAGATCGCGCAGGGCGCCACCCTCGGGGAGGGCGTCACCGCGCAGGTCGATACGAGAGATCACCCCCCAATTCTCTCAGACCGGCTCACACCACCGTCCGCCCGTATCACTGGCTGATACACGCCCCGGATGTCACAGCCTGCGTCTAGCGTTCCCGTACACGTACGACGGTGGGGGGCTGCCATGGCGGAAGCGCACGAGGACGGGCGTCCGGAGGATCTCACCGAGCCGGAGCGGCGCATGTGGGAGAGCTTCCGCGCGGGCACCGTCTGCGACCTCGGCGCCCGCTCCGCCGAACGGGACGATCCGCACGCGGACCGGGCCTGGGGCCCCGAGCGGCAGGTCCGGGCGGAGGTGGTGGCCCACCTGCTGCTCGCCGGGCCCGCGCCGGTGCCCGGCCGGGTCGGCTGCCTGAAGCTGCGCGGCGCGCGGATCACCGGCCGGCTGGACCTGTCCGGGGGCGCGGTCGCCCCGTACGTGGAGATCCGCTCCTGCCGCTTCGACGGCGAGATCCAGCTCTCGGAGAGCCGCTTCGGCACCCTGCGCCTGGACAACTGCGCGATCCCCCGGCTGGAGGCGGCCCGGCTGCACACCGAGGGCGACCTGCACCTGGCGCGCTGCCGGGTGGCGCGCGGGATCCGGCTGACCGACGCGCAGATCGGCACCGACCTGCTGATCAGCAGCTCCGTGGTGCGGCGCGACGGGCGGGGCCGGGCGATCGCCGCCGACGGGCTGGCGGTGGCCCAGGACTTCCAGGCCGAGCTGCTGGAGACCCACGGCGAGGTCAGCCTGCGCGGGGCCCGGGTCGGTGCCTCGATGAGCCTGCGCGGGGCCCGTCTGGGCAACCCGTACGGGCGGCGGGCCCTGAACGCGCCGACCCTGACCGTCGAGCGCACCCTCTACCTGACCTCCGCCGCCCTGGGCCCGGAGACGGGGGACGCAGGGCGCCCGTACGACTGGAGCCGGACCCCCACCCGGGGCATGGCGGCCCGGCCGTTCGAGTGCCGGGGCGGGCTGCGGCTGGACGACGGCCGCTTCGGGGACTCCGTCGACTTCCACTCCGCCCGCTTCGAGCTCCAGCCGGAGCAGGAGGTCTCGCTGCGCCGGATCCAGACGCCCGAGCTGCGGTTCGTCGGGGAGGCTCCGGAGCAGGGGCGGGTGGTGCTGTCGGGGGCGAAGGTGGTGCGGCTGGTGGACCGCTCCACCAGCTGGCCGGGTCCGGGCCGGCTGTCCATGGAGGGCTTCGCCTACGAGACCCTCGCGCCCCGGGGGCACTTCCCGCTGGAGCGGCGCCTGGAGTGGGTGGGCGCGGCCGGCCCCGACTACTCGCCGGAGCCGTACGAGCGGCTCGCCGCCGTGCTGCGGGCCCGCGGGGAGGACTCGGACGCCCGTGAGGTGCTGCTGGCCAAGGAGCGGCGCCGGCGGGCCACCCTGTCGGCGGCGGGGCGGGCCTGGGGGCACCTCCAGGACTGGACGGTGCTCTACGGGTACCGGCCGGGGCGTGCCGCGCTGTGGATGGCGGTCCTGTGGGCGGCGGGCACCCTGCTGTTCCTGCGCCACCGGCCGGAACCGCTCAAGGCGGACGAGCACCCCGCCTGGAACGCCGCCCTGTACGCCCTCGACCTCCTCCTGCCGGTGATCGACCTCGGCCAGGAGGGCCAGTGGAAGACGGAAGGGGTCTGGCAGTGGGGGTCCGCGGTGCTGGTCCTGCTGGGGTGGATCCTGGCCACGACGGTGGCCGCGGGCGCGTCCCGGCTGCTGCGGCGGGGGTGACGGCCGGGGCGCCCGGGCAACTACCCTGTGGGGCGTGACCACCGTTCGCCTGCCCCTCTTCCCGCTGAACTCGGTACTGTTCCCCGGCCTCGTGCTGCCGCTGAACGTCTTCGAGGAGCGGTATCGCGCCATGATGCGCGAGCTGCTGAAGCTCGGTGAGGACGAGCCGCGCCGGTTCGCCGTCGTCGCGATCCGCGACGGGCGTGAGGTCGCTCCGAGCGCGCCCGGGCTGCCCGACCCGACCGCCCTGCCCGAGAAGGGCCCGGCGGCGGGCTTCGGCGCGGACCCCCTCCAGGCGTTCCACCGGGTGGGCTGCGTCGCGGACGCGGCGACCATCCGGGAGCGGGAGGACGGCAGCTTCGAGGTGCTCGCCACCGGTACGACGCGGGTACGGCTGCTGTCGGTGGACGCCTCGGGCCCCTTCCTCGTCGCCGAGCTGGAGGAGCTCCCCGAGGACGCCGGGGACGGGGCGGGCGCCCTGTCCGAGGGGGTCCTGCGGGCCTTCCGCAGCTACCAGAAGCGGCTGGCGGGGGCGCGGGAGCGGTCCCTGACCTCGGCGCCGGACCTGCCGGACGAGCCGTCGGTGGTGTCGTACCTGGTGGCGGCCGCGGCCGTACTGGACACCCCGGCGAAGCAGCGCCTGCTCCAGGCACCGGACACCGCGACGCGGCTGGCGGAGGAGCTGAAGCTGCTGCGCACCGAGACGGCGGTGATCCGGCACCTGCCGTCCCTCCCGGCGGTGGAGCTGACGCGCGCGCCGACGAGCCCGAACTGATGGCGAAGAAGAAGCCGCAGCAGGCGGCGGGCACCCCGGCGATCACGGCCCTGGCCTCTTCCGGCGTCGAGTTCACCACGCACGCCTACGAGCACGACCCCGCGCACCCCTCGTACGGCGAGGAGGCGGCCGAGGCCCTCGGGGTCGCGCCGGAGCAGGTGTTCAAGACCCTGGTCGCGGAGGTGGACGGGGCGCTCACGGTGGCGGTGGTCCCCGTGTCGGGCTCCCTGGACCTGAAGGCCCTGGCGGCGGCGGTGGGCGGGAAGCGGGCGGCGATGGCCGACCCGGCGCTGGCGGAGCGGACCACGGGGTACGTACGCGGTGGCATCTCGCCGCTGGGGCAGCGGCGGCGGCTGCCGACGGTGCTGGACGTCTCCGCGTCCGGGCACGCCACGATCTGCGTCTCGGCGGGCCGCCGCGGCCTGGAGGTGGAACTCGCCCCGGCGGCACTGGCCACCCTCACCGGGGCCGTCCTCGCCCCGATCGCCCGCCCGTAGCCGACGGCTGCCGCTGCGCCGGGGCTGATTTCAGCCCCGCCGGCGATTGAGGCGCGGGCGCGGCAACGCCGTGTCTGTGGCCGCGCCGGCGACCGAGGCGGAAACGGAGCAAGGGCGGGGCGAGGAGACGGCTCCGCGCGGCGGCGCCCGCACCCGCGGGCCGGCGTCAGCCCTGCGGCGGCTTGGCGTCCGCGTGGACGTGGGGCGGAGGGTACGTGCCGTCCAGGAGCGGGGCCGGAACGGGATCGCGGGGCCCGAAGGCCGCCGTGAGGCACAGGTGGGTCAGGGCGGCGGCCATCGGCCACCCCAGCAGCACCCCCCACGCCAGCAACTGCAGCGGCGCCGAGAACGCCACCCCGTCCCCCGCCCGTGCGGCCGCGGCGGCCACGTCGGTGCCCGGACCGAGCCACAGCCCCACCCGCCAGCCGGCCAGCGCGGCGAAGCACGACCCGACCGTCAGGCCGATCACCAGGGCCACGCCCCCGCGCCGCCGCCACAGGAACACCGCGAGCGCGCTCAGCACGCCCAGCCCCAGCGACAGCAGGAAGAAGGTGCCGTCGGCGCCGACCCGCGCCTCGCCCTCGGTGTTCTTCAGGAACACGGCCTGCCCGTGCGCCACGTACTGGACCCGCGGCGCCAGCCAGACCCACAGCACCCCCAGCAGGACGCCGCAGACGCCCACCACGAGGGCGACGGCGGCCCCGTCACGGATGTCCGCCGGGGTGACGGCGGGCTCCTGGTCGGGCAGGCCGGCGGACGGCGGGAGCGGCGGCAGCGGCGGGGTCTCTTCGGTCACCCCCACATCGTGCCAGGTGCGCCCGGCACCGGCGTCAGCGGACCGCCGCCCGCCGGTACGCCCAGGTCGCGACGGCCAGGGAGAGCACCCCCACCGCCGCGCACACCCCGAGGTCGGCGGCGACCGCCGCCCAGTCCGGGTGCGGGGCGAAGGTGCGCGCGAAGGCTTCCACCCCGTACGTGGAGGGCAGCAGGTCCCGCGCCCACACGACGGCCTCCGGCATCCGCTCCGCCGGCAGCACCCCCAGCAGCAGCGCCGCCGACATGCCCAGTTGCCCGGCCAGCGTCGCCAGTTCCTGCCGGGGTGCCAGCAGGCCCAGCGCCGCGCCGAGCCCGGCCAGCGCGGCCCCGGCCAGCGGCACCACCGCCGCCAGGATCCACAGGCCGCCCATCGGCAGCCCGAACAGCAGGCATCCGAACACGGCGGTGACCAGGGTCCCGGGCAGGGTGAAGGAGGCGTACGCGGCGGCCGCCCCCAGCACCACGGAGGCGGGCGGCACCGGCAGGGTGGCGTAGTGGTCGAGTCCGCCGCTCGCCCGGAGCTGGCCGAAGTACTGGGCCAGGAGGTTGAGCGCGACGAAGGCGACGACCAGGACCGAGGAGCCGGCGACGACCGCCCGCGCCTCGGAGCCGCCGTCCACCACGCCCCGCATCAGGACCATGATCCCGACGGACTGGAAGGTGGCCACGAACAGCAGCGGGATCCGGGCCACCCGGGCCCGGGACAGCTGGGCCCGGTAGACGGCCGCCAGGGCGGGCAGCAGCCGCGCCCGGGGGGCCAGGACGGCGGCAGCGGCGGGGGCGGGAACGGCAGCGGTGGTCACGACTTGACCAGACCCTTCATCCGGCCGCCCAGCGCGAGGTAGACGTCCTCCAGGCTCGGCGTGGCCAACGTGAAATCGTCGAGGGCGGCGAACGCGGGGCCGCCGGTCACGGCGGCGACGGCCGACCGGGCCTGGTCCTGGCCCAGCCGCAGCACCCAGCGGCGCCCGGTCTCGGTGGCCGACGGCGCCAGCGCGGCGACCTCGGGCACCTCCAGCGGCGGGGCGGTGCGCCACACCAGCTCCAGACGGACCTCCTGGGAGAACCGGGCCTTGAGGCCGGCGGGGGTGTCGCAGGCGATGACCCGGCCCTGGTCGATGACGGCCACCCGGTCGAGGACGGTCTCCGCCTCGATGACGTTGTGGGTGACCAGCAGCACCGTGGCGCCGTGCCGTTCGCGGCGCCGGTCCACGGCGGCCCAGACCGCGCGCCGCGCGACGGGGTCCATACCGGTGGTGGGCTCGTCCAGGACGAGCACCGGCCGCTCCCCCACCAGGGCGGCGGCGAAGCAGGCGAGCCGCCGCTGTCCGCCGGAGAGCTTCTTCAGGGGGCGCCCGGCGATCGGGGTCAGCCCCAGCTCCTCCAGCACCTCGTCCCGGGCGGCGCGGGCCGCGCGGGCGTCGAGGCCGCGCAGCCGGCCGGTGGTCTCGGCGGCCAGCGCGACGGTGAGCTCGTCGAGGGCGGTGGACTCCTGGCCCAGGTAGGCCAGGAGGCGCGAGGCCCGCTCCGGATGGCGTACGAGGTCATGACCCAGCAGGGTGACGGAGCCGGCGTCGGGCCGCAGCAGCCCCGTCAGCTGGCGGACCAGGGTGGACTTGCCGGCGCCGTTCGGGCCGAGCAGTCCGAAGATCTCGCCGCGCCGGACCTCCAGGGAGATCCCGTCGGTGGCCCGGGTCTCGGGCAGGGCGGGCGCGCCGCGCCGGCCGCGGACGGCCGGGTAGGTCTTGACGAGGTCACGCACCGCGCAGACCACCCCGGAAGCCTCCCCTGCGGCTTCGGCCGTGATGTGCCCCGCCTGTGCTGTGCCCGTACTCACGAGGGAGCAGCCTACGCGGCTCGCGCCCCTACTCCGCCGCCGGGGTCAACGGCGCCGCGGACGCGGAGGCGGAGGCTCCACCCGCGTGGCCCGAGGCGGCGCGCACGTCGATCTCCCGCCAGAACCCGGCGCGGATGGCGTAGCGGTCGTGCTCGTCGATCTGGTCGTCCTTGTGCGCGAGGAGCCCGAAGCGGGCGGCGTAGCGCAGCAGCTCCCCGTCGATGCGGTGCGGGACGCGCGGGTACATGGTGGCGAGTTTTTGCAGGTGGGCGCTGTCCGGGAGGCGTTCCATCCAGCGGCGGGCGAAGACCTGGCCGACCTCGAAGGGGTCGCCGCCGACGGTGGTGATGTCCTCCTCGCGGTCGGCCCAGCGCTGCTCGGCGCTGGTGAGCTGGGCCAGGGTGGGCAGGGAGGCGGTCTCGGCGGGTTCGCCGAGCGGGCCGGGGCGGTCGATCCAGCCCTTGTCGGAGGACCAGCGCAGGGCGCTGCCGGCCGGGGCGGAGGCGGGCTGGTTGTGCGCGGGGGCCGCGGGGCCCTGGCCGGGGGCGCGCAGGGCGGCGAGGTCCTTGGGGGTGGGGACGGAGGGCTTGTTGCCCTCGCCGGCGGGCGCCGGTACGGCTGCTCCGTTGGAGGGGGGCTCGGGCGCGGCGGGGGTGCTGTTGCGGGCGGCCTCGGCGAGCGCGGCCTCGGGCAGCGGGGCGGAGAGGATGGCGGCGATCTCGGGGCGCGGGGCGGGCGGCGGGGCGCAGAGCCCGGCGAGGTCGCGGGCGCGGACGGCGCGGGTGATCCAGGCGCGGTCCAGGACGCGGCGTTCGTCGGCCTCGGCGACGAGGTCCTCGGACTGGTTGTAGTCCCCGTCGGCGGCCTGGACGGCCCACAGGTGGACGGCGACCCCGTGTTCCTTGGCGGACATCAGCCCGGGCAGCAGGTCTCCGTCGCCGGTGACGAGGACCACGTCGGAGCAGGCCCGGTTGCGGGCGAGTTCGGTGAGCTCGGCGTGCATGGCGGCGTCGACGCCCTTCTGGGCCCAGCGGCCGTCGCTGCGGGTCAGGGCGCCCAGGCGCACGGTGACGCGGGGCATGACGCGCAGCCGGCGGTGCTCGGGCTGGGGCACCCGGTCGGGTGCGCCGTCGAACCAGTAGATCCGCAGGAGGGGCTGCTGGGTGTCGGCCTCGGCGCGTTCGCGCAGGCCCTGGATGAGGGCGGAGTGGTCGACGGTGATGCGCGAGCGCGAGGGTTCTCCGGCGAGGAGGCTCGCGGCGGCGCCCAGCAGGTATCCGGCATCCACCAGGACGACGCAGCGGTCCACGCGTTCCACCCTCTTCCGTGGGGGTCCTCGACAGGTTTTCCCCGAGTCTGCCCGACCGCAAGGGCGTTGACGTCCGGAACTGGATCACCGGCGTGGCGTATCTCTCAGGAGGCCCGGCCGGGCGCACCGCTACGCACGGCAATGATCCAAAATGCGCGCTTTGTTGCGGTGTGTGAGGGTGAAGGCGGCCCTGGCCCCTACACCACCCACGGAGGCATTCCATGGCCAAGAACAAGAACCAGAAGCAGCCGGCGAAGCAGCAGACGCGTCCGGGCGGGCAGGACATGCCCAAGGGATCGGCGGAGACCTCCACCGAGCGCCCGCCGCAGTCGCCCAGTCCGCTCGACATGGCCCACAAGAGCAAGTCCAAGCGCTTCGGCCACAACTGACGCCCGACGCGCGAGCGACAGGGCGAAGGGGCCCGTCCCGGCAGTGCCGGGACGGGCCCCTTCCCCGCGTACGGCGGACCCTCAGCCGGCCAGGCAGGAGGGGCCGAGCAGCACCTTGAGGTCGCCGAAGAGCGCCGGGTCGGGCTGGACCCGGTGCCGGTCGAGGCGCAGCACGGTGGTGCTGCGCGGGCCTTGGAGCTTGATCCGCACCTCGGTGTTGCCCTTGTGGTGGCGCAGGATCTCGCCCAGTCGGGTGACCATCGGCGGGGTGACCTTGACGGTGGGGATGGTGAGGACGACGGGCGCGTTGGTGCCGGCGGAGGAGAGGTCGGGCACCATCATCTCCATCGCGACCAGACGCGGGACGTCCTCGCGCTTGTCGAGGCGGCCCTTGACGAAGACGACGGTGTCCTCGACCAGCTGGGTGGAGACCAGCTGGTAGGTGGCGGGGAAGAACATGCACTCGATGGAGCCGGCGAGGTCCTCGACGGTGGCGATGGCCCAGGCGTTGCCCTGCTTGGTCATCTTGCGCTGGAGGCCGGAGATGATGCCGCCGATGGTGACCACGGCACCGTCGGAGTGCTCGCCGCCGGTCAGCTGGGAGATGCCGGCGTCCGTCTTGTCGGACAGGACGTGCTCCAGGCCGAAGAGCGGGTGGTCGGAGACGTAGAGGCCGAGCATCTCGCGCTCCTGGGCGAGCAGGTAGGACTTCTCCCACTCGACGTCGGAGAACTCCACGTCGAGGCCGAAGCCGGGCTCGCTGCTGTCCTCGTCACCCATTCCGCCGAAGAGGTCGAACTGTCCCTCGGCCTCCTTGCGCTTGACCGCGACCACGTTGTCGATCATCGACTCGTGGTGGGCGACCAGGCCCTTGCGGGTGTGGCCCATCTCGTCGAAGGCGCCGGCCTTGATCAGCGACTCGACGGTCCGCTTGTTGCAGACGACGGCCTCGACCTTGTCGAGGAAGTCCGGGAAGGTGGAGAACTTGCCCTTGGACTTCCTCGTCTTGATGATCGAGTCCACGACGTTCTGGCCGACGTTGCGGACGGCGGTGAGGCCGAAGAGGATCACGTCGTCGCCCTGGGCGGCGAAGTTGGAGTCCGACTCGTTGACGTTGGGCGGGAGCACCTTGATGCCCATGCGCCGGCACTCGTTCAGGTAGATCGCGGACTTGTCCTTGTCGTCCTTGACCGAGGTGAGCAGGCCGGCCATGTACTCGGCGGGGTAGTTCGCCTTGAGGTAGGCGGTCCAGTAGGAGACCAGGCCGTAGGCGGCCGAGTGGGCCTTGTTGAAGGCGTAGCCGGCGAAGGGGACCAGGACGTCCCAGAGGGCCTGGATGGCCTGGTCGGAGTAGCCGTTCTTGCGGGCGCCCGCCTGGAAGATCGTGAAGTTCTTGGCCAGCTCCTCGGGCTTCTTCTTGCCCATGACGCGGCGCAGGATGTCGGCCTCGCCGAGCGAGTAGCCGGCGATGATCTGGGCGGCCTTCTGCACCTGCTCCTGGTAGACGATCAGGCCGTAGGTGACCGCGAGCACCTCTTCGAGCGGCTTCTCCAGCTCGGGGTGGATCGGGGTGATCTCCTGCTGCTTGTTCTTGCGCAGGGCGTAGTTGGTGTGCGAGTTCATGCCCATCGGGCCCGGGCGGTAGAGCGCGGACACGGCGGAGATGTCTTCGAAGTTGTCGGGCTTCATCAGGCGCAGCAGCGAGCGCATGGGGCCGCCGTCGAACTGGAAGACGCCGAGGGTGTCGCCGCGCTGGAGCAGCTCGAAGGTCTTGGGGTCGTCGAGCGGGAGGCTCAGGAGATCGATGTCGATCCCCTTGTTGGCCTTCACCATCTTGACGGCGTCGTCCATGATCGTGAGGTTGCGCAGGCCGAGGAAGTCCATCTTCAGCAGGCCGAGCGACTCGCAGCTCGGGTAGTCCCACTGGGTGATGGTGACCTGGTCGGTGTGGCGCACCCAGACGGGGACGTGGTCCACGATCGGCTCGCTGGACATGATCACGCCGGCGGCGTGCACGCCCATCTGGCGGACCAGGCCCTCGACGCCGCGGGCGGTGTCGATGACCTTCTTGACGTCGGGCTCGTTCTCGTACATCGCCCGGACCTCGCCGGCCTCGGAGTACCGGGGGTGGCTGGGGTCGGTGATGCCGGAGAGCGGGATGCCCTTGCCGAGGACGTCGGCGGGCATGGCCTTGGTGATCCGGTCGCCCATGGCGTAGGGGTAGCCGAGGACGCGCGCGGAGTCCTTGATCGCGTTCTTGGCCTTGATGGTGCCGTAGGTGCCGATCATGGCGACCTTGTCCTGGCCGTACTTCTCCGTGACGTACCTGATCACCTCGACGCGCCTGCGCTCGTCGAAGTCGATGTCCACATCGGGCATGGAGACGCGCTCGGGGTTGAGGAAGCGCTCGAAGATCAGGCCGTGCGGGATGGGGTCGAGGTCGGTGATGCCGAGGGCGTAGGCGACGATCGAGCCGGCCGCGGAGCCTCGGCCGGGGCCGACCGCGATGCCCTGCTTCTTGGCCCACATGATGAAGTCGGCGACCACGAGGAAGTAGCCGGGGAAGCCCATCGAGATGATCGTGTCCATCTCGTACTCGACCTGCTTGACGCGGTCCTCGGGGATCCCGCCGGGGAAGCGGCGGTGCATGCCCCGCATGGTCTCCTCGCGGAACCAGGTGACCTCGGTGTAGCCCTCCGGGATGTCGAACTTCGGCATGAGGTTGCGGAACTGGAACATGCCCTCGGTGTCGACCTGCTCGGCCACCAGGAGGGTGTTGGCGCAGCCCTCCTGCCAGGCGTCCGAGGAGTCGATGGCGTACATCTCCTCCGTGGACTTCAGGTAGTAGCCGGTGCCGTCGAACTTGAAGCGGTCCGGGTCGGAGAGGTTCTTGCCGGTCTGGATGCAGAGCAGGGCGTCGTGGGCGCCGGCCTCGTGGGCGTACGTGTAGTGGGAGTCGTTGGTGACCAGCGGCGGGATGCCGAGCTTCTTGCCGATCTCCAGCAGGCCGTCGCGGACCCGGCGCTCGATCTCGATGCCGTGGTCCATCAGCTCCAGGAAGTAGCGGCCCTCACCGAAGATGTCCTTGTAGTCCGAGGCTGCCTTGATCGCCTCGTCGAACTGGCCGAGGCGCAGTCGCGTCTGCACCTCGCCGGAGGGGCAGCCGGTGGAGGCGATCAGGCCCTCCGACCACTGGGCGATGGTCTCCTTGTCCATACGGGGCCACTTGGTCAGCCAGCCCTCGGCGTAGGCGTCGGAGGACAGCCGGAAGAGGTTGTGCAGGCCGGTGTTGTTGGCCGCCCAGATCGTCTTGTGCGTGTAACCGCCGGAGCCGGAGACGTCGTCGCGCTTCTGGTGCGGCTGGCCCCACTGGATGCGCCGCTTGTTGCGCCGGGACTCGGGGGCGACATACGCCTCGATACCGATGATCGGGGTGATCCCGGCCTTCTGGGCGGTGTGGTAGAAATCGTACGCCCCGTGGAGGTTGCCGTGGTCGGACATGGCGATGTGCGTCATGCCCATTTCATTGCAGGCGGCGAACATGTCCTTCAGCCGAGCGGCACCGTCCAGCAGCGAGTACTGGGTGTGGACGTGCAGGTGCGTGAACGGCGTCTTCGACACGGTGGGGGCCTCCGGGGGAGAGAGGGGCGGCAGCTATGAATCCTACGTCCCACGAGTGACAGATCACGGGCACGGAGATATACGGTCGGGCGTTGCAGAACCAGGAACACCTGTCCGACGTCCAGTCGGTCAGACCCCGTACCACCCCGTGCACCAGGAGGCATCCGCGATGGCGGTTCCCGAGACGACCGACGAGCAGCGCGCCGAGCAGATACTAGATGTGTTCGACACCGCCTTCGGTGAGCTGCTCGCCGCCGACCCCGCCGCCTTCCAGGTGAAGTTCCGGAAGATGGCCGCCTCCGCCTTCGCCTTCTACCGGGGCACGGCCTGCCTCTTCTACGCCGACCTGGAGCGCGACCGCCACGGCGGCCCCTTCCTGGACGAGCGCACCGGCCGGGTGTGGATCCACGGTGATCTCCACGCCGAGAACTTCGGCACGTACATGGACTCCAACGGCCGGCTCATCTTCAACGTCAACGACTTCGACGAGGCGTACGTCGGCCCCTTCACCTGGGACCTCAAGCGCTTCGCCGCCTCCGTCGCCCTGATCGGCTACACCAAGGCCCTCAGCGACGAGCAGATCAGCGCCCTGGTGCGGACCTACGCCGCCGCCTACCGCGAGCGCATCCACCTGCTGGCCACCGGCGCCAAGAACGAGGAAGTGCCCTCCTTCACCCTGGACACCGCGGAGGGCCCCCTGCTGGGCGCCCTGCGCGACGCCCGCGCCCGCACCCGGTTCGCGCTGCTGGACTCGATGACCGAGATCCGCGACCACGAGCGCCGCTTCTCCGAGGGCGGCGGTGCGATCGAGCTGGACGCCGCCACCCGCTACAAGGTGCTGGCCGCCTTCGACGGCTACCTGGAGACCCTGCCGGAGGAGTCCCTGGTCCGCCCGGACTCCTACCGGGTCAAGGACGTGGTGGGGCGCCGGGGCGTGGGCATCGGCTCGGCCGGGCTGCCCTCGTACAACATCCTGCTGGAGGGGCACAGCGACGCCCTGGAGAACGACGTCGTGATCTACCTCAAGCAGGCGCAGACCCCCGCCGTCTCCCGCCACATCACCGACCGGGCGGTCCGCGAGTACTTCCAGCACGAGGGACACCGCACGGTGATCTCCCAGCGGGCCCTCCAGGCGCACGCCGACCCGTGGCTGGGCTGGACCGAGCTGGACGGCGCGGGTCAGCTGGTCGCGGAGGTCTCCCCGTACGCGGTGGACCTGGACTGGTCGGACCTGGACGACCCCGAGGAGATCGCGGCCGTCGTCGCCGACCTCGGGCGGGCCACGGCCACCATGCACGCCTCGGCCGACGAGGCGGAGAGCGGCCACTCCCTGGTCCCCTTCTCCACCGAGCGCGCCATCGACGCGGCCATCGCCGCCGACGAGGAGGGCTTCCCGAAGCTGCTGGTCGACTTCGCCCACGCCTACGGGGCCCGGGCCCGCGCCGACCACCAGATCTTCGTGGACCTCTTCCGCAACGGCCGGATCGTCCCGTAGGCGGGGAGCGCTCCGGGGTGTCCGGCGGAGCACCCCGTGATCCCCGCCTCACAGGAAGCCATGGCAGACTCGCGGCGATGGACATATCAGGGGTGAGGATCCGAGGGCTGCGGGCCGCGCTGTTCAGCGCGCTCGTCGTGCTGCTCTCGGCCGGCTCCCATGTGCTGCTCTCCCGGGTGCCGCTGCCCCCCGCCCTGCTGGGCGGGGCCTTCGCCGGGGTCTTCGCCCTGGCCTACGCCCTGGCCGGCCGCGAGCGGGGCTTCGGGCCGATCGCCGCCCTGCTGGTCCCGCTGGAGCTGGCGGCCGACACCGTCTTCACCGCCGGGCAGCACCTCTGCTACGGCCCCGCCGGCGGGCCGGTCGCCGGGCCGCTGCACGCGCTGGGCCTGGACGGGCTGTGCGGCGGGACCCCGGTGGGCGGACCGCTGGCCGAGGTGGCCGGCCCCGCCGGCGACCCGGCCGCGCTGCTGGCCGCCCCGGGGCCGTGGACGCCCTGGCTGCTGCTCGGCGCGCACGTCGGCACCGGGCTGCTCGCCGCCGCCTGGCTGCGCCGCGGCGAGCGGGCCCTGGTAGGGCTGCTGCGCGCCGTCGCGGCCTTCGCCTTCCGGCCGCTGCGGCTGGCGGCGGCCTCGGTGGCGGCGGCGCCCGGCCGGGCCGGGCGGGCACTGCGCCCGGCGCTGCCCGGCGCGGTGGCCCGGACCCGTTTCCCCGCCCGTTCCGTGGGCCTGCGGGGGCCTCCCGTACGGACGGCGACGACGCTCGCGAGCGTCTGACGCCTCCGTACGGACAGTCCCCCCTTTCCCCCTCCCACGGAGATCACCATGAGTGCACGCAACAGCCACCAGAACAAGGCCGCCGCCCGCGAGAAGCTGCGCGCCGAGCGCGAGAAGCAGGCGAAGAAGGACAAGGTCCGCCGTCAGGTGTTCGTGGCCGGCGGGGTCGTCGCCGCGCTCGCCCTGGCCGGCGGCATCGGATACGCGGTCGTGCAGACCAACAAGCCCGGCTACTGGGAGAAGGCCGCCGAGGCCACGCTGGTCAAGCCGAAGAACACCGAGGGCGCGGACGGCCTGACCGTGGTGATCGGCAAGCCCGAGGCGAAGAAGACCCTGGAGCTCTACGAGGACCCGCGCTGCCCGGCGTGCGCCGCCTTCGAGCAGTCGGTCGGCGAGCAGGTCCGCAAGGACGTGGACGCGGGCAAGTTCAAGCTCCGCTACATCGGCGCCACCTTCATCGACAACGGCGCCAAGGGCGTGGGCTCGAAGAACGCGCTGAGCGCGCTCGGCGCGGCGCTGAACGTGAGCCCGCAGGCGTTCCTCGACTACAAGGCGGCCCTGTACTCCAAGGCCCTGCACCCCGACGAGACCGTGGACAGCTTCGCCAAGGACGAGTACCTGCTGAAGGTCGCGGACACGGTCCCGGCGCTCAAGGGCAACGCCGAGTTCAAGAAGGCCGTCGAGGACGGCACTTACGACCGGTGGGCGATGGACATGTCCAAGTCCTTCGACGACTCCGGCGTCAAGGGCACCCCGACGCTGAAGATGGACGGCAAGAAGATCGACACCCCGGCCACGCCGGAGGCGTTCACCGCGGCGATCGACAAGGCGATCGCCGGCTGACGGGCACAACCGGGCGCTGACGGGCGCTGACGGGCGCTGACGGCCACCCACGGGCGGGCGAACTTCCAAAGTTCGCCTGCCCGTTGTCTTTCCGAGACTGTTCCGCAGAGCATACCGATCAGTAATATGACCGGCCGTGACCAGTCATCTCACCCCCGCCTCCCCCGCGGCCAACCCGCGCCGCCGCACGGTCGTTCTGGCCGCGGCCGCCACGGCGGCCCTCGCGCCGATCGCCCTGGGAGCCTCCTCCGCCCGGGCTGCCGAAGCCGCCCCGGCCTTCCTCCACGGCGTCGCCTCCGGCGACCCGCTGCCCGACGGGGTCCTGCTGTGGACCCGCGTCACCCCCGTCCCCGAAGCCGTACCCGGCTCAGGGCTCGGCCCGGACACCGCGGTGGGCTGGGAGGTGGCCGAGGACAAGGCGTTCTCCCGCGTCGTCGCCCGCGGCGCGGTCACCGCGAGCGCCGCCTCCGACCACACCGTCAAGGTGGACGTGCGCGGCCTGCGCCCGCACACCCCGTACTGGTACCGCTTCACCGCCGGCGCCACCGTCTCCCCCGTCGCCCGCACCCTGACCGCCCCGGCGGCCGACGCGGCCACCCCGGGGATCCGCTTCGGCGTGGTCTCCTGCTCCAACTGGGAGTCCGGCTACTTCTCGGCGTACCGGCACCTGGCCGCCCGCACCGACCTGGACGCGGTCCTGCACCTGGGCGACTACATCTACGAGTACCAGACCGGGGAGTACCCGGCGGCGAAGTACGTCGTACGCCAGCACGAGCCGAAGAACGAGATCATCACCCTGGCCGACTACCGGACCCGGCACGGCCAGTACAAGACGGACCGCGACGCCCAGGCCCTGCACGCGGCCCACCCGATCGTGGCCATCTGGGACGACCACGAGTTCGCCGACAACGCCTGGTCCGGCGGCGCGAACAACCACACCCCGGGGACCGAGGGCGACTGGGCGTCCCGCGCGGCCGCGGCCAAGCAGGCGTACTTCGAGTGGATGCCCGTACGCACCTCCGTGGCGGGTACCGTCTACCGTCGCCTGCGCTTCGGCAGCCTGGCCGACCTGCACCTGCTCGACCTGCGCTCCTTCCGCTCCGAGCAGGCCAAGGCCGGCAGCGGTGCGGTGGACGACCCGGAGCGCACCATCACCGGGCGGGCCCAGCTGGACTGGCTCAAGGCAGGACTGGCGGGTTCGACGGCGACCTGGAAGCTGGTCGGCACCTCGGTGATGATCTCGCCGGTGGCCTTCGGCTCGCTGCCCGCCCACATCCTGGGTCCGCTCGCCCACCTGCTGGGCCTGGCTGAGGGCGGCCTCGCGGTCAACTCGGACCAGTGGGACGGCTACACGGACGACCGCAAGGAACTCCTGGGCCACTTGAAGGACCGGAACATCAAGAACACGGTGTTCCTGACCGGTGACATCCACATGGCCTGGGCGAACGACGTCCCGGTGAACATGGCCACGTACCCGGGCTCGGGCACGGCGGCGACCGAGTTCGTGGTCACCTCGGTGACCTCCGACAACATCGACGACACGCTGCACGTCCTGCCGCACACCGTCTCGCTGGCGGCGGAAGCCGCCGTCAAGGCCGCGAACTGGCACGTGAAGTGGCTGGACATGGACTCGCACGGCTACGGCGTGCTGGACGTGACGGCCGAGCGTTCGCAGATGGACTATTACGTGGTTTCGGACAAGCGGCGCCAGGACGCGACCTCCTCCTGGGCCCGCTCGTACCGCACCCTGAACGGTACGCAGAAGGTGGAGCGGGTGGATCAGCCCGTCCGCTGATCCACCTGACATACCGTCAAATCTGCTGCCCAACGGGGCTCCTGGTGCAGACCAGGAGCCCCGGATGGACGGCAGGCAACAAATCTTTAACATCCGGCTACTTGCGGATTGAATGACATGCACACATAAACTTCCGGCCAGCGTGAGGAAATCCCCCCTCACCCCCCACCACGCTCTGCCGAGGAGTCACCGTGCGCGCTGCTGCCCGGATATCCCCCCTTCTCCGCCGCCGCCTCATGGGCACGGCCGTCCTGGCCTCCACCCTGGCGTTCGCCCCGCTGACGTCCCCCGCCACCGTCGCCTCCGCCGCCGCGAAGACCGGTGCCCAGGCGTGTGCCGAGGAGGGCTCCGCCCCTGCCAACGCCCGTGTCGCCAAGCCCAAGGGCGATCACGCGGCCGAGCCCAACGAGCTGTCCGAGTCCCAGACCAAGGCCATCGACGCGGACCTCACGAAGAAGCTCAGCCAGATGCAGCTGTCGCCGCAGCGGGTCTTCGGCTCGGGCCAGGGCGTCGCCTCGGTGGCCGCGGCCACCACCATCCCGGTGTACGTGCACGTGATCACGAACGGCACCCAGGGCAAGCTGTCCGCAACGGACATCAGCAACCAGATCAACGTCCTCAACGCCGCCTACAGCGGCCAGGGCACCGGCAACGTCAACTCCGGCTTCCAGTTCTCCCTGGCCGGCACGGACTACACCGACAACGCCACCTGGTACACCGTCTCCGACGGCACCCAGGCCGAGAAGGACATGAAGACCGCCCTGCGCAAGGGCGGCAAGAACGCGCTCAACCTCTACACCGCCAACCTCGGCGGCGGTCTCCTCGGCTGGGCGACCTTCCCGAGCTCCTACGCCTCCGCCCCCAGCATGGACGGCGTGGTCATCCTCAACTCCTCGCTGCCCGGCGGCTCCGCCGCCAACTACAACGAGGGCGACACCGCCACCCACGAGGTCGGCCACTGGATGGGCCTGTACCACACCTTCCAGGGCGGCTGCTCGGGCAGCGGTGACTCCGTCTCCGACACCCCGGCCGAGAAGAGCGCGGCCTTCGAGTGCCCGACCGGCCGTGACTCCTGCACCACCAAGGCGGGCGTCGACCCGATCCACAACTTCATGGACTACACGTACGACTCCTGCATGTACCAGTTCACCGCGGGCCAGGTCTCGCGCATGCAGAGCATGTGGACCGCCTACCGCGCCTGACCGCGCACGCACCACACGAAGGCGGGGCCCGGCGCGACCAGCGCCGGGCCCCGCCCCTTTCCCGTTTCCCGCCCTACAGGCTGTCGAGGAAGGCCAGCGCGATCCGCCAGACCTCCTCGGCGGCGGCCGCGTCGTAGTCGTCCAGGTCCGGGTCGGTGAACAGGTGCCCGGCACCCGGGTAGCTGTGGATCTCCACGTCGGCCCCGGCCCGCCGCATCCGCAGGTACCAGGCGGTCAGCCAGTCGTGCGTCTCGAAGGGGTCCGGGTCCGCCATGTGCAGCTGCACCGGCAGCTCGTCGGCCGTCGCCCCGTCCTCCAGGTCCGCCGTCCCGTGCAGGAGCAGCAGCCCCCGCGCCTTGTCGTCGGCGAGCGCCAGGTGCTGGGCGACGGAACCGCCGAAGTCGAACCCCGCGTAGACCAGCCCCTGGTCGGAGAAGGGCGCCGAGGCCAGGACCGCCCGCTTGAGCAGCTCGTCGCGGCCCACCTCCTCCAGGTGCGCCACGCCCTCCTCGAACGTCTCGAACGTACGCCCCTCGAAGAGGTCGGGTACCTGCACCTGGTGCCCGGCGTCCCGCAGCCGCCCGGCCGCCGCCTGCACCGCGGGCCGCAGCCCGTACGTCGAGTGGAAGAGCATGATGTTCATACCCCCCATCGTGCCATCACGCGCTGCGGAGGCTGCGGACGTCCAGGTGGCGCAGGACGCGGTCGACGATCTCCGGGTCGGCGCCCGGTTCGCTGCGGGCCGACAGGACCTCGTGGCGGGCGGCGGACATCATCTCCCGCTGGATGCGCTGGACCTGCCGGATCCGTTCCACCCGCTGGGCGTACGCCTCACGCCGTTCCTCGTCGACCAGGTCGGGGCTGATCCTCGCGCCCACGTCGTACGCGCGCCGGTACAGGACCTCGACCAGGTCCTCCGGCAGGTCCTCGACCTCCTCGATCTCGCGCAGCCGCCGCTTCGCCGCCTTCGCCGCGCGCAGGGCGAGCGCCCGCTCCGTCTCCCGTTCGGCGTCCGTGTCCGGCTCCACGCCCAGCCGCCGCACCAGCCAGGGCAGGGTCAGGCCCTGGCACACCAGGGTGACCATGATCACGGCGAAGGCGATGAACACGATCTCGTCGCGGTCGGGGAAGGGCTCTCCGGCGTCCGTCCTGAGCGGGATGGCCAGGGCCAGGGCCACCGAGGCCACCCCGCGCATCCCCGCCCACCACATCACCACGCTCTCCCGCCAGCTCAGCGGGATCTCCTCGTCGTAGTCGCGCCGGCCGTGCAGCCGCTTCGCCAGCCAGCCCGCCGGCAGCAGCCACGCCAGCCGTACGGCGACCACCACCGCGACCACGGCCGCCCCCCAGCCGGCCATCTCCCACGCGCGGCCCCGGGCGACGCCGAAGACATGGTGCAGCTCCAGCCCGATCAGGCCGAAGGCCACACCGGTGATGAGGACGTCGACGACCTCCCAGAAGGTGTGCCCGGCGAGGCGGCCCAGCACGTCGTCGGCGTCGTTGGCGTACTCGGCGAGGAACAGGGCGGTGGTCAGCACCGCCAGCACCCCCGAACCCTGGAGCTCCTCGGCCACCACGTACGAGACGAACGGCACCAGCAGCGTCAGCCCGATCTGGAGGGTGGCGTCGCCGAGCCGGTCCATCAGCCGGTTCGTGGCCCAGCCGAGCGCGAGCCCCACGGCCACGGCCACCACCGCGGACAGAACGAACTCCCCGAGCGCCGCGGGCCAGGAGAAACTGCCGCTCACGGCGGCGCCGACGGCCACGTGGTAGAGCACGATGGCGGTGACGTCGTTGAAGAGCCCCTCGCCCTCCAGGATCGACACCATGCGCCGCGGCAGCCCTAGCGCCCCGGCCACGGCGGTGGCGGCGACGGGGTCGGGCGGGGCGACGAGCGCGCCGAGCGCGACGGCCGCCGCCACGGGCAGCCCGGGGACGACGGCGTTCGCCACGGCGGCCACGGCGGCGGTGGTCACGAAGACCAGGGCCACGGCCAGCAGCAGGATCGGCCGGACGTTCGCCGCGAACTGCCGCCACGAGGTGCGCTGCGCGGAGGCGTACAGCAGGGGTGGCAGCAGCAGCGGAAGGATGTACTCGGGCGGGATGTCCACGTTGGGCACGGCCGGCACCAGCGCCAGTACGACCCCGCCGAGGGTCATCAGCACGGGCGCGGGCAGCCCCAGCCGGTCACCGAGGGGAACGGTGACGACGGCCCCGAGCAGCAGGACGAAGAGCAGAGCGAGCTGATCCACTCCCCCACCCTGCCAGGGCGCCGCCCCGCACCCCGGGATTGGGTCCCCGCGAGGCCCCTGCGGGTAGCCGGCCCCCTGCCGGCTTTCGGCCCCTACCGGCTTTCGGCCGTTACTGGCTTTCGGCGCGGATCACGTCGAGGGCGTGCTGGAGGTCGGCGGGGTAGCCGCTCTCGAACTCCACCCACTGCCCGTCGGCCGGGTGCTCGAAGCCGAGGCGCACGGCGTGCAGCCACTGCCGGGTGAGCCCCAGCCGCTTCGCGACGGTCGGGTCCGCCCCGTAGGTCAGGTCGCCCACGCACGGGTGCCGGTGCGCGGACATGTGCACGCGGATCTGGTGCGTACGCCCCGTCTCCAGCTTGATGTCCAGCAGCGAGGCCGCGCGGAACGCCTCGATCAGGTCGTAGTGGGTGACCGACGGCTTGCCGTCCTGGGTCACCGCCCACTTGTAGTCCGCGCTGGGGTGCCGCCCGATCGGCGCGTCGATGGTGCCGCTCATCGGGTCCGGGTGCCCCTGCACCAGCGCGTGGTAGCGCTTGTCCACGACCCGCTCGCGGAACTGGTTCTTCAGCGAGGTGTACGCGCGCTCCGACTTGGCCACGGCCATCAGGCCGGAGGTGCCGACGTCGAGGCGGTGCACGATGCCCTGGCGCTCGGAGGCGCCCGAGGTGGAGATCCGGTAGCCGGCCGCGGCGAGGCCGCCGATGACGGTGGTGCCGGTCCAGCCGGGGCTCGGGTGGGCGGCGACGCCCACCGGCTTCATGATGACCACGATGTCGTCGTCGTCGTGGACGATCTCCATGCCGGGCACCGGCTCGGCCACGAGCTCGACGGGCCGCGCCGGGGCGGGCATCTCGACCTCCAGCCAGGCGCCGCCGTGCACGCGCTCGGACTTGCCGACGACACTGCCGTCGACCGAGACCTTCCCCTCCGACGCCAGTTCGGCCGCCTTCGTCCGGGAAAAACCGAACATACGGGCGATGGCGGCGTCGACGCGCTCGCCTTCGAGGCCATCGGGAACGGGCAGGGTGCGGATCTCGGGAATCGTACTCACCCGTCGAGTATGCAGGACTCGGCGGAAGACCATTCCCGCCCGAGGCCCGCCGCCGGTCCCGCCATCAGTCCTTGTGGACGGTGCCGTCCGGGTCCAGGCCCTTGAAGGACAGCAGCACGATCAGGATCCCGCCGCACACGATCGCCGAGTCGGCGAGGTTGAAGACGGCGAAGTGGGCCGGCGCGATGAAGTCGACCACCGCTCCCCGGAACACGCCCGGCCAGCGGAAGATCCGGTCGGTCAGGTTGCCCAGCGCGCCGCCCAGCAGCAGGCCCAGGGCGATCGCCCACGGCAGGCTGTAGAGCTTGCGGGCGAGCCGGACGATCACCACGATCACGGTCGCCGCGATCAGGGTGAAGATGATCGTGAACGCCCCGCCGAAGCCGAAGGCCGCGCCGGGGTTGCGGATCGCGTCGAACTTCAGCAGGTCGCCGACGATCTCGATCGGCGGCTGGTGCTCCAGCCGGGCGACGACCAGCATCTTGCTGCCGAGGTCGAGCAGGTACGCCAGCACCGCCACGATCAGCAGCGCCGCGATCCGCCTGCGCCCCCGGGGCGCGCCGGGCTCCGGCTGCGGCTCGGCGTCGTCCCCGACCTCCGGCGTACCGATGATGCGCTCCGCCTCTGCCACGTGAGTCCCTCGAAACTAGCTCGATCCCGACGGACACGAGAGTACGTCAGTGTGCGTACGTCGGTCGTGGCTAGTGCCTGCGTTCCTGCTTCTGTTTGCAGTCCACGCAGAGCGTGGCGCGGGGGAACGCCTGCATACGGGCCTTGCCGATGGGCTTGCCGCAGTTCTCGCAGAGCCCGTACGTGCCCGCCTCCAGCCGTTCCAGGGCCCGCTCGGTCTGCTCCAGCATGGAGGTGGCGTTCGCGGCGAGGGCCAGCTCCGACTCCCGGGTGATGTTCTTGGTGCCGGTGTCGGCCTGGTCGTCGCCCGCGCCGTCGCCGGAGTCCCGCATCAGGCCGGAGATGGCCATCTCGGACGCCTCCAGCTCCACGCGCAGCCGCATCACCTCCGAGAGCAGCTCCGTACGGGCCGCCTCGACCTCCGCGCCGGTCCAGGGTTCCTCCCCGGGGCGTACGGCGAGCTCACCGGGGGCCGCGGCCGCGAGGCCGCCGGCGGTGTCGTCGGCCGTCTTGCGGGCCGTACCCGAGGTCTTCTTGGCAACCACTTTCCGAGCTCCCGTCTTCCGCGCGGCCGCGGCCGCCCCCTCGGCCGCGGCCACCGTGACCGCGCCCTGTCCCGCCTTGCCCTCGGCCGCCACGGCGACCCCGTCCGAACCCGCCCGCACACCGGAAGCCACCGCGGCTCCGGCACGGCCACCCGCCGCCGCGGCCGCCTTCCCGCCCACGGCCTTCCTGGCCGCGGCCTTCTTGGCCGGCGCCGCCTCGGACGCCGGCTGTTCGGCCGGGGCTTCCCCGGCCACCGCTCTCTCGGCCGCCGCCTCCGTGACCGCCTTCTTGGCCGCCGCCTTCTTGGCCGGCGCCTTCTTCACCGCCGTCTTGGTGGCAGGCGCCTTCTTCGCCGCCGTCTTCGCCGCCGTCTGCGTGGCCGGGGCCTTCTTGGCCGGGGCCTTCCTGGCCGCCGTCGTCTTGGCCGGGGCCTTCTTGGCCGGGGCCTTCTTCACCGCCGGCGTCTTGGTCGGGGCCTCCTTGGCGGGAGCCTCCTTGGCCGGGGCGCTCGTAGCCGCCGTCTTCCTGGCGGCCGCCTTCTTCGCCGGGGCGCCCTCGCCGACCTGCTTCTTGGACGCCGACCCGCCGGCCGGAGCCGTCCTGACCGCTGTCTTCACCGAAGCCGCCTTCTTCCCGGCCGGGACCGTCCCGGCCTGGCCCTTACCGGCCGAGGCCGCCTTGGCCGAGGTCCTGTCGGCCGGAGCCGCCTTCTTCCCGGCCGGGGCCTTCGTGGCCGGGGCCTTCCCGGTCACGGCCGTCCCGTCCGCCGGAGGGGTCTTCGTCGTGGCGGTCGTCTTCGCCGGGGACGCCTTCTTCTTCGGGGCGGCCCGTTCGGCGGCAGCCGTGGAGCCCGGCACAGCAGCCACCTCCCGTGTCGCCGTCTTCTTCGCCAGCATGGCCGCGGCCCCTTTTCACCGGATGTGGCCTTTTTTAGCCAATCGTGCCGGAACGATAAATCGGCTCCGGCCCCACGGCAACGGGGCACGCGTCCATCGAGGTCAACCTGCATCCGTTGTGCCCAGCGGAAGCCCCCGTAATCCGCCCCGCCGCGCCGCGCCGAAAACCGGTCCGCCGCCCCGCGCCCCGGCCCGTACACTGGGCGCAGCGAAAGGCATGGATGGGGACGAGTATCGTCGGACGCAGCCAGGAGCGACCCGGGGACGGTGAGAGCCCGGGGGCGAGCGCGATGTGAAGGATCACCCCGGAGCCGCCGGAAGAACGCCGTCACCACGGCCAGTAGAACCGGCTTCGCACCCCAATGAGGGGGCCCCCGGACCCGTCCGGAGGCCAAGGAGGGTGGTACCGCGGGAGCAGCAGACGGCTCTCGTCCCTCCGGACGGAAGTGACACCCCGCCGGAGGAAGAGTTCAGCCTCATGACCACACCGCCGCAGTACCGCCCGGTACCCGCCCAGGTCGACCTGCCCGCCCTCGAACACGCCGTCCTCGACTTCTGGCGCGAGAGCAAGACCTTCGCCAAGACGCTGGAGCAGTCCGAGGGACGCCCCGAGTGGGTCTTCTACGAGGGCCCGCCCACCGCGAACGGCATGCCCGGCGCCCACCACATCGAGGCCCGCGTCTTCAAGGACGTCTTCCCCCGCTTCCGCACCATGCGCGGCTACCACGTGGCCCGCAAGGCCGGCTGGGACTGCCACGGCCTGCCGGTCGAGCTCGCCGTCGAGAAGGAGCTCGGCTTCAACGGCAAGCAGGACATCGAGGCGTACGGCATCGCCGAGTTCAACGCCAAGTGCCGCGAGTCCGTGACCCGTCACACCGACGCGTTCGCCGAGCTCACGACCCGTATGGGCTACTGGGTCGACCTGGACGACGCGTACCGGACCATGGACCCCGAGTACGTGGAATCGGTCTGGTGGTCGCTGAAGGAGATCTTCAACAAGGGCCTGCTGGTCCAGGACCACCGCGTCGCCCCCTGGTGCCCGCGCTGCGGCACCGGCCTGTCGGACCACGAGCTGGCGCAGGGCTACGAGACGGTCGTGGACCCCTCCGTCTACGTCCGCTTCCCGCTGACCTCCGGCCCGCTCGCCGGCGAGGCGGCCCTGCTGGTGTGGACGACGACCCCGTGGACCCTGGTGTCCAACACGGCCGTCGCCGCCCACCCCGAGGTCACCTACCTCGTCGCCACCGACGGCGAGGAGAAGATCGTCGTCGCCGAGCCGCTGCTGGAGAAGGCGCTCGGCGAGGGCTGGGAGACCACCGGCCAGACCTTCACCGGCAAGGAGATGGAGCGCTGGACGTACCAGCGCCCCTTCGACCTCGTCGAGTTCCCGGCCGAGGCCCACTACGTGGTGAACGCCGAGTACGTCACCACCGAGGACGGCACCGGTCTGGTCCACCAGGCCCCCGCCTTCGGCGCCGACGACCTCGCGGTCTGCCGCGCGTACGGCCTGCCCGTCGTCAACCCGGTCCGGCCCGACGGCACCTTCGAGGCGGAGGTCCCGCTGGTCGGCGGCATCTTCTTCAAGAAGGCCGACGAGAAGCTCACCGCCGACCTCGACGCGCGCGGCCTGCTCTTCAAGCACGTCGCCTACGAGCACAGCTACCCGCACTGCTGGCGCTGCCACACGGCGCTGCTCTACTACGCGCAGCCGTCCTGGTACATCCGCACCACCGCCGTCAAGGACGCGATGCTGCGGGAGAACGAGAAGACCAACTGGTTCCCCGAGTCGGTCAAGCAGGGCCGCTTCGGCGACTGGCTGAACAACAACATCGACTGGGCGCTCTCCCGCAACCGCTACTGGGGCACCCCGCTGCCGATCTGGCGCTGCGAGGAGAACCACCTCACCTGCGTCGGCTCGCGCGCGGAGCTCGGCGAGCTGACCGGGCAGGACCACTCCGCCCTGGACCCGCACCGCCCGTACATCGACGACGTCACCTTCACCTGCACCCACGAGGGCTGCTCGCTGGAGGCCGTCCGCGTGCCGGAGGTGATCGACGCCTGGTACGACTCGGGTTCGATGCCGTTCGCGCAGTGGGGCTACCCGTACAAGAACAAGGAGATCTTCGAGAAGCGCTACCCGGCGCAGTTCATCTCGGAGGCGATCGACCAGACGCGCGGGTGGTTCTACACCCTGATGGCGGTCGGCACGCTGGTCTTCGACAAGTCCTCGTACGAGAACGTGGTCTGCCTGGGCCACATCCTCGCCGAGGACGGCCGCAAGATGTCCAAGCACCTGGGCAACATCCTCCAGCCGATCCCGCTCATGGACCAGCACGGCGCGGACGCGGTGCGCTGGTTCATGGCGGCCGGCGGCTCCCCGTGGGCGGCGCGGCGCGTGGGCCACGGCACGATCCAGGAGGTCGTCCGCAAGACGCTCCTGACGTACTGGAACACGGTGGCCTTCCAGGCCCTGTACGCGCGGACGTCCGAGTGGGCGCCCTCGGAGGCCGACCCGGCGCCGGCGGACCGCACGGTGCTGGACAAGTGGCTGCTGTCCGAGCTGAACACCCTCGTCTCCGAGGTCACGGAGGCGATGGAGTCGTACGACACCCAGCGCGCCGGCAAGCTGCTGTCCGCGTTCGTGGACGACCTGTCCAACTGGTACGTGCGCCGCTCGCGCCGCCGGTTCTGGCAGGGCGACAAGGCGGCCCTGCGGACCCTGCACGAGGTCGTGGAGACGGTCACCCGGCTCATGGCCCCGCTGACCCCCTTCATCACCGAGCGGGTCTGGCAGGACATGGTCGTCCCCGTCACGCCGGGGGCGCCGGAGTCGGTGCACCTGTCGACGTGGCCGACGGCGGACGCCGCCGCGGTCGACCCGGTGCTGTCCCAGCAGATGCTGCTGGTCCGCCGCCTGGTGGAGCTGGGCCGGGCCACGCGCGCCGAGTCGGGGGTCAAGACCCGTCAGCCCCTGTCGCGGGCGCTGGTCGGGGCGGCGGGCTTCGACGCCCTGTCGCCGGAGCTCCAGGCGCAGATCACGGAGGAGCTGAACGTCTCCTCCCTGGCCTCCCTCTCCGAGGTGGGCGGCTCGCTGGTCGACACGACGGCGAAGGCGAACTTCCGGGCGCTGGGCAAGCGGTTCGGCAAGGGCGTGCAGGACGTGGCGAAGGCGGTGGCCGCCGCCGACGCGGCGGCCCTGTCCCTCGCCCTGCGGTCCGGCTCGGCGGTCGTGACGGTCAACGGTGAGGAGGTCGCCCTCACGCCGGAGGAGGTCATCATCACCGAGACCCCGCGCGAGGGCTGGTCGGTGGCCTCGGACTCCGGTGCGACCGTCGCGCTCGACCTGGAGATCACGCCGGAGCTGCGGCTGGCGGGGCTGGCGCGTGACGCGATCCGGCTGATCCAGGAGGCCCGGAAGAACTCCGGCCTCGACGTCGCGGACCGCATCGCCCTCCGCTGGTCCTCGGCGTCCCCGGAGGTCGTGACGGCCCTCACGGACCACGCGGCCCTGATCGCGGACGAGGTCCTGGCGACGGACTTCGCCCGGGGCGAGGCCGACGACTCCTTCGGAGCCCCCTTCGAGGACGAGCCCCTCACCCTGACGTTCCGCCTCCGCAAGGCGTAACCTCTCGCCCGAAGCGGCGCCCTCCCCACCCGGGGGTGGCGCCGCTTCTGCATTCCCCCACCCCACCCCTTCCCGAAACCGAAGCTCCGCCCCGGCCCCACGCCTCAATCGCCGGCGGGGCTGAAAGAACCCGGGGCTCCGCCTCAACCGCCGGCGAGGCTACAAGCACGGCGCTACCGCGCCCGCGCCTCGATCGCCGGCGGGGCTGGAATTTCGCTGCGCGAGATCCAGCCGCGGGATGCCGCAGGCGACGGACCGGCCGCGCCGAAATCCAGCCCCGCCGGCGATTGAGGCGTGGGGTCTGGGGCGGAGCCCCAGGGAACGGGCGAAGGGTGGGGCGGGGAGACCGCTCCGCGCAGCGGGGCCGCTCCGGCCACCGGTCCCGGGGGACGGAAACGGGCCGGGCCCGGATCCCCGTGAGGGGTCCGGGCCCGGCCCGTAGAGACTGCCGACGGCTACGTCAGTTGTCGTCCTCGTCGATCAGGAAGCCCCGCATGGGCGACGGCGCCTGCTGCATCGGCTGCGGCGCGGCCGGCCGCACCGGAGCCATCGGCTGCGTCATCGCCGGCGACATCTGCTGCTGACCACCGTAGGAGGGGCCACCGCTCATCGGCGAGGGCCCGCTCATGGGCGAGGGACCGCCCATCGGGGACGGACCGCCCATGCCCATCGCACCGGCCGGAGCCATCGACGGAGACGGCGACGGCGGCAGTGCCGGGCCGGCCGGCGTGCGCGGCGGGGCCAGGGAGTCGTCGGCCTGGGTCTCCAGCTGGCGCAGCTGCGACTCCAGGTACGACTTCAGACGCGTACGGTACTCACGCTCGAAGCCCCGCAGGTCCTCGACCTTGCGCTCCAGCGTGGCGCGGGCGGACTCCAGGGAGCCCATCGCGACGCGGTGCTTCTCCTGCGCGTCCCGCTCCAGGGCGTCGGCCTTGGCGCGGGCGTCCCGCTCCAGCCCCTCGGCACGCGAACGGGCCTCGCCGACGATCTTGTTGGCCTCGGAGCGGGCCTCCGCGATCGCCTGGTCGGCGGTCTGCTGCGCGAGCGACAGGACACGGGCGGCGCTGTCGCCACCGGGACCCTGCTGCGGGAGCTGCGGCTGCTGCATGGGCTGCATCTGCTGGCCCATCGGCTGCATCTGCTGACCCATGGGCTGCATCTGCTGGCCCATCGGCTGGCCGAGCTGGTTCTGGCCGCCCATGGACTGCTGCTGCATCTGCTGCTGCATCTGCTGCTGCTGGCCCATCTGCTGCTGCGGAGCCATCGGGTGCTGGCCACCCATGGACTGCTGCTGCATGGGGCCGCCCATCGGGCCCTGACCCTGGGGTCCGTGTCCGCCCGGGCCGGGGGGCAGCTGGGGCTGGCCGCCCGGCAGCTGCGGCGGGCCCATCTGCTGCTGCTGCTGCGGCGGGCCGGATATGGCGGCGGGCACGGGCGCACCCGGGCCTCGCTGGTCCTGGGGTTCCTGCTTGCGCATGTTGGCCTGCTGCTGGCTCTGCGCGGCGGCGCGCGTGGCGGCGGCCAGCTTCGCGCGCAGGTCCTCGTTCTCGCGCAGCAGGCGCGTCAGCTCGGCTTCGACCTCGTCGAGGAAGGCATCGACCTCGTCCTCGTCATAGCCTTCTCGCAGGCGGACGGTCGTGAACTGCTTGTTCCGCACGTCCTCGGGAGTCAGCGGCATGTCTTCTTCACCTCTACGTAGTCGTCGGCAGTCGGCAGGACCGTATCGGGACTGTCCCCGCAGGCGCGGGGGAGCTCATCGTTCACACGCTTCTCGCAGCGGTGCTCACGAAGCTGATGAGGATGTAAACGATGATCATCAGAACGAAGAAGGACAGGTCGAGCGCCACGCCCCCGAGACGCAACGGCGGGATGAACCGCCGAAGGAGTTTGAGCGGTGGATCGGTGACAGTGTAGGTGGCCTCCAGAACGACCACCATCGCCTTGCCGGGTGTCCATGAACGTGCGAACTGGAACACGTAGTCCATGACCAGTCGGAAGATCAGCACGATGAGGAAGCACATCAGCACGATGTAGACCACCTGCAATGCGATGCCCATCCCGCGCTTCCCTCTCCCCTGCTCCCGCTCTGTTCCCGGTCCCGTTTCTGACGGATCGGTCTAGCTTTGGTTGAAGAACCCGCCCTCCGCGATGCGGGCCTTGTCCTCCGCCGTGACATCGACGTTAGCAGGCGACAGCAGGAACACCTTCTGTGTCACGCGTTCAATGCTGCCGTGCAGACCGAAGACGAGGCCGGCCGCGAAGTCGACCAGACGCTTCGCATCGGTGTCGTCCATCTCCGTGAGATTCATGATCACGGGGGTGCCCTCACGGAAGTGTTCCCCGATGGTACGGGCCTCGTTGTAGGTCCGGGGGTGCAGCGTCGTGATGCGGTACGGCTCCCGCTCGGAGACGACCTTGGGCATGATCACGGGGGCGTTCTTCTCCAGGTTGGTGCGGTCAGGTGTGATGGATGCCACGGGGGCAATTCGCGCGGGACGTCCGTTTTCTGACGGAATTGGGAGGGGTTCGCGCGGCGCCGGCGGTTGCACCACTCGTACCGGTTCGTCCGATACAGGCGATTGGTGCACGGGCTGCTGCCGACGCTCCCGCTCCCGGGGGCGCTCGGGCTCCGGCTCGGGCTCGAATTCGTCATCCGGGTCGTACCCCGGGTTGTCGTACCGGTCGTCCTCCACGAGGCCGAGGTAGACCGCCATCTTGCGCATCGCGCCGGCCATTCTCCGAGTCCTCCGCTCTGTGGTGGATCGCCCTGTCGCAGGTGTTGCTGTGTCACCAAAGTCACCAACTGCCCGCGATCCACGTGGTCTGTCCGCTCATCTGCGGAAATGACCATATTTTCTGCTGTGGTCCGACTTTCTTCGCGACGTTACCCGAGCCGGGGTCTCGCGCCGAGTACCGCAGTGCCGACGCGTACATGTGTCGCACCGGCCAGTACGGCCTGTTCCAGGTCGGCGCTCATTCCCGCCGACACCATCGTGGCAGCCGGATGGTCCGCGCGCAGGCCGGATGACAATTCCATCATCCGCTCGAAGGCCGCCCGTTCGCGTCCCGCGTAGCGGCCGGCGAGGGGGGCGACGGTCATGAGACCGTCGATCCTCAGCCCCGGCGCGCCGGCGACGAGGTCCGCCAACTCGGCCATCTGCTCGGGTGCTGCGCCGCCCCGGCTCCCGCGCTCGCCCGACTCGGCGTCGAGGGCGATCTGCACCAGGCAGCCGATCTCCCGCCCCTGGGCCACCGCCGCCGCCGAGAGCGCAGTGACGAGCCTGGGCCGGTCGACCGACTGCACCACCTGCGCGTATCCGGCCACCGAACGGACCTTGTTCGTCTGCAACTGCCCCACGAAGTGCCAGTTCAGCGACAGATCCGCGCAGGCCGCCGCCTTGGGGGCGGCATCCTGGTCCCGGTTTTCCGCCACATGACGGACCCCCAGATCCGCCAGGAGTCGTACGTCGCTCGCCGGGTAGGTCTTGGTGACCACGATCAGGGTCACCTCGTCCCGCCCTCGGCCCGCCGCCGCGCAGGCGGACGCGATCCGCTCCTCCACCCGCGCGAGGTTCTCCGCGAGCTCGGACTTACGATCCGTCATGAGTCAGTCCAACCAGACATATCCGGCAAGCCGCCCGGTCACCCGGTCGCGGCGGTACGAGAAGTGGTCCCGCGACTCCAGTGTGCAGACCGGCGAACGGTGACCGTCAGCCACCCCCGCCTTCGCGAGCTGCGCGTGCACCCCGGCGACCACGTCCACGGCCGGCGTCCCCCAGCTGGTCTCCGCCCACGCGGCGGGCACCACCTCGGCGACCGCCTCCCGCATCTCGGCCGGCACCTCGTAACACCGCCCGCACACGGCGGGTCCGGTACGGGCGACGATGCGCGCGGGGTCGGCGCCGAGAGCGGTCATGGCCTCGACGGCGGCGGGCACCACCCCGGCGACCAGCCCGGGCCGCCCGGCGTGGGCGGCCGCGGCGACCCCGGCGACGGGGTCGGCCAGCAGCACGGGGGTGCAGTCGGCGGTGAGCACGGCGAGGGCCAGCCCCCGGCGGGCGGTCACCACCGCGTCCACCGACGGGATGTCGGCGGGGTCCCCCCAGGGGCCGTCGACCACCGCCACGTCCCGCCCGTGCACCTGGTTCATCCAGACCACCAGGCCGGGGTCGATGCCCAGCCGCTTTGCGGCGGCGGCCCGGTTCGCGCGAACGGCGGCCGGGTCGTCTCCGACCGCGCCGCCGAGATTGAGCTCCTCGTACGGAACGGCGCTCACCCCGCCCCACCGGTCGGTGAAGGCGAAATGGGCGCCGTTCTCGTGATGCTGCTCCAACGTCACTTCAAGAAGTCCGGAACGTCCAGCTCCTCGGCCGGGCTGTCCTGGTAGGGGCGGGCCGTCGGGACCTGCGGCGGGGCGGGCGCGGGCTCGACCGGGAGCTCCACCGGGGCCGGGGGCTCCTCGCGCGGGGCCACGGTGCCGAGTCCGCCGAAGGACGGGCGGACCGGCTCGGGTGCGCGCACCGGCGCCGGGGCCGGCTCCTCGCGCTTGGTGGAGGCGGCGCCGATGACGTTGTCCCGGCGGGCCGGGGGCTGGCCGCCGTCGAAGCCGGCCGCGATGACCGTGACGCGGACCTCGTCGCCGAGGGCGTCGTCGATGACGGCGCCGAAGATGATGTTCGCCTCGGGGTGCGCGGCCTCGCTCACCAGCTGCGCGGCCTCGTTGATCTCGAAGAGACCGAGGTCGGAACCGCCGGAGATGGACAGCAGCACACCGCGGGCGCCGTCGATGGACGCCTCCAGCAGCGGCGAGGAGATCGCCATCTCGGCCGCCGCCACCGCGCGGTCGTCGCCGCGGGCGGAGCCGATGCCCATCAGGGCCGAGCCGGCCTCGGACATCACGGACTTGACGTCGGCGAAGTCCAGGTTGATCAGGCCCGGGGTGGTGATGAGGTCGGTGATGCCCTGGACGCCGCTGAGCAGGACCTGGTCGGCCGACTTGAAGGCGTCGAGCACCGAGACCTGGCGGTCCGAGATGGACAGCAGGCGGTCGTTGGGGATGACGATGAGGGTGTCGACCTCTTCGCGGAGCTCGGCGATGCCGTCCTCCGCCTGGTTCGCGCGGCGCCGGCCCTCGAAGGTGAACGGGCGGGTGACCACACCGATCGTCAGGGCGCCGAGGGAGCGCGCGATGTTGGCGACGACGGGCGCGCCGCCCGTGCCGGTTCCGCCGCCCTCGCCGGCGGTGACGAAGACCATGTCGGCCCCCTTGAGGACCTCCTCGATCTCCTCGCGGTGGTCCTCTGCCGCCTTGCGGCCGACGGCCGGGTTGGCTCCGGCGCCGAGGCCCCGGGTGAGTTCGCGGCCGACGTCGAGCTTGACGTCGGCGTCGCTCATCAACAGCGCCTGGGCGTCCGTGTTGATGGCGATGAACTCGACGCCCTTGAGACCGACCTCGATCATTCGGTTGATGGCATTGACACCACCGCCGCCGACACCGATGACCTTGATGACTGCGAGGTAGTTCTGCGGTGCTGCCACGTCGAAGGCCTCTCGCCTCGAGTTACGTGTCGCCGCCTCGCGGGCCTGCGGTGCGACGACTGATGCCGAAATGTGGGACGGTCCGTACGCGCCGACCCGAACCCTCACCCTGAAGTTTAGGGTTAAGGATGTGCCTGTTCCTTGGACTCTCCGAACAGGACACTAAGTCGACAAGTAGCGCGTGTTCAACGAACACGCCGAACCTCCCGTTTTTCTTTTCACCCTATGTGATCACCCGTATCGGTGGCCAACCAGGGTGCTCCGGGCCTCGACCCGACGTCAACTCCCGGACACGGCGGGGGCGGTGGGGACGCTGACGTCGAAGTGGTCAGCCCTGGGCGCGGCCTTCAGCAAGGCGCTCAGCGCCCGGCCTTTGGCCTCACCCAGCTCGCCGCTCCCCCATACGACGGTACGGCCTTTCGTCAGCTCCAGCACGACGGCGTCGAACGACCGCACCTTGACCTGCAACGTCTCCTTCGCGACCGCACGGGGAAGGCCCCCGGCGATGCCCACCGCCTCCCGCAGCAGCCGCTCCTCGTCGAAGCGGCGGGCGCTCGGCGAGCGGTCGGCGGCCATGTCGAGGAGCGGGACGCCGGCCGGTGCTTTCGCAACGGTGTCGAACCGCACACCCGTCGCGTCCACTTCGGTGAAGTCCGTGCCCTTTTTGATGAGCAGGACGGGTTTGCGTTCCGTCACTTTCAGCCCGATCCCGTGCGGCCAGGCCCGCACCACATCGACCGAATCGATGCGGGGCAGCCGGGCGCGCACCCGGTCGGCGATCTCGTCGGTGTCGACGCCGACCAGGGGTGCGCCGACGGGTACGGCCGCGGCGGAGAGGACCTGTTGGGGGGTGAGCACCTCGGTGCCGGAGGCCGTGACCTTCTCGACGCGGAGCCAGGAGGAGCCGTAGAGGGCCCAGGTGGCACCCCCGGCGAGGAGGGCCGCGGCGGCGAGGGTGACCAGCAGGCGGATCCGGCGCGGTCCCGCCGTGCCGCCCTTGCCGCCCTTTCCGGCCTTGCCGCTCTTACCGGCCTTGCCGCCCTTGCCGCCCTTGTCGGCCCGGACGGACGGTCCGGGTCGTGCCGTCGTCGCTCCGGCCACTCCTGCGCCTCCTGGGTCAGCGGTTACCCGCGTGCGGCCGCGATCGCCTCGTGGACGAGGCCGACGAGGAGCTCGTCGGCGTCCCGGCGGCCGAACTCGGCCGCGGCGCGGGACATCTCGTAGAGGCGGTGCGGGTCGGACAGCACCGGCAGGACGTGACCGAGCACCCAGTCGGGCGTCAGTTCCGCGTCGTCGACGAGGAGACCGCCGCCGGCCTTGACCACCGGCTGGGCGTTGAGCCGCTGTTCGCCGTTGCCGATGGGCAGCGGTACGTAGGCGGCCGGCAGTCCGACGGCGGAGAGCTCGGCGACGGTCATCGCGCCCGCTCGGCACAGCATCATGTCGGCGGCGGCGTACGCGAGGTCCATCCGGTCCACGTACGGTACCGGGACATAGGGCGGCATCCCGGGCATGTTGTCGACACGCGGCAGTTCGTTCTTCGGGCCGACCGCGTGCAGGATCTGGATCCCGGAGCGCTGGAGGGTGGGCGCGACCTGCTGGATGGTCTCGTTGAGGCGGCGCGCGCCCTGCGAGCCGCCGGAGACGAGCAGCGTCGGCAGGTTGGGGTCCAGGCCGAAGGCGGCCCGCGCCTCGGGGCGGACGGCGGCCCGGTCGAGGGTGGAGATGGAGCGGCGCAGCGGGATGCCCACGTAGCGGGCGCCGCGCAGCTTGCTGTCGGGGGTGGAGACGGCGACGGCGTGCGCGTAGCGGGAGCCGATCTTGTTGGCCAGTCCGGGCCGCGCGTTGGCCTCGTGGACGATGATCGGCACCCCGAGCCGCTTGGCGGCCAGGTAGCCGGGCAGGGCCACGTAGCCGCCGAAGCCGACGACCACGTCGGCCTTGGTGCGCGTGAGGATCTCCTCGGCGGCCTTGATGGTCCCGCGCAGCCGTCCCGGGACGGTGATCAGTTCGGGGGTGGGCCTGCGGGGCAGCGGTACGGCGGGGATGAGCCCCAGCTCGTAGCCGCGTTCCGGCACCAGACGGGTCTCCAGGCCGCGTTCCGTGCCGAGGGCGGTGATGCCCACGGTCGGGTCCTGCCTGCGCAGGGCATCCGCGAGGGCGAGCGCCGGCTCGATGTGGCCGGCGGTCCCCCCACCGGCGAGTACGACATGCACCGAAATTCACCGCTCTCCGGACGGACGCCTCTTGACGCGCCGTCTCATCGACTTCCCTATCGGCCCGCTCCGCCACCAGCCGGCTCCCGGCTGTCGCATCGCGAGCGCCGCGCGCGCCGCCGGCTCCTCCCGCGCGAACGCGATGAGCAGTCCGACCGCGAACATGGTCGGCAGCAGGGCGGACCCCCCGTAGGAGAACAGCGGGAGGGGCACCCCTGCGATCGGCAGCAGACCGAGCACCGCTCCGATGTTGATCACGGCCTGCGCCGTGATCCAGGTGGTCACGCCTCCCGCGGCATACCGTACGAAGGAGTCCTCCGTGCGTCCGGCCACGCGGATACCCGCATAGCCTAGAGCCGCGAACAGGGCGAGCACCGACAGCGTCCCCGCCAGACCCAGTTCCTCACCGGTGATGGCAAAGATGAAGTCGGTGTGGGCTTCGGGCAGTTGCCCCCATTTTTCCACACTCGCCCCGAGGCCGGAACCGAACCATCCGCCGGACGCGAGGGCGTAGATCCCGTGGACGGCCTGCCAGCAGAGGTCATTGCGACCGGGGTCCGTCGCCCCGATGCAGGCGAGCCGGTCCATGCGGTGCGGGCTGGTCTTGATGAGCAGTGCGACGATCACACCCGCGAAGAGCAGCACTCCGGCGAACATCCGCGTCGGCGCCCCGGCGAGCCACAACAGGCCGAACAGGACGGCTCCGAGGATCATCGCGGTGCCCATGTCCCCGCCGAGCATGATCAGTCCGAGCAGCAGGAAGGTGACCGGGACCAGCGGCACCAGCAGGTGCTTCCACTGGGTCAGCAGCCCCTTGTCGCCCTTGCGCGCCAGCAGGTCGGCGCCCCACAGGATCAGCGCCAGCTTGCCGAACTCGCTGGGCTGGAGCATGAACGGGCCGCCCAGGGAGATCCAGTTCTGGTTGCCGTTGACGGAGACCCCTATGCCGGGCACCTGCACCAGGACCATCAGGAACAGGGTTCCGGCGAGCACCGGGTAGGAGAGCGCGCGGTGCAATTTGACCGGCATGCGGGAGGCGGCGAGCAGCAGGACCCCGCCGATGACGGCGGCCAGGAACTGCTTCTTGAAGAAGTAGGCGTCTCCCAGGCCCAGCTGGAGGGCCTTGATCATGGACGCCGAGTAGACCATCACCAGGCCGAGCACGGTGATGAGCAGCGAGCTGCCGAAAATCAGGTAATAGGCCGTGAGCGGGCGGTCCCACGCCTTCGTCACCTGCCGCCGCGTCCGTCGCAGCCGCTCCAGCGGCCCGCCCCGGGCGGGCCGCCGGACACCGGCGGCGGGACGTCTGCGGCCCTGCGCCGCGACGGCGGGGGGCCGCCGTCCCGGCAGCATCTGTCTGGCCGGCATCTGTGATCTTCCCCTCCACTCGTACGAGGCGAGCAGCCGGCCGGAGGGAACCTGTCGGGCGCCCTCGGCTAGGCCGGGTCCGCGGCGCTCCCGGAGGCGAGTTCGCGCACCGCGCCGGCGAAAGCGTCGCCCCGCTCGTTGTAGTTCGCGAACATGTCCATCGAGGCGCAGGCGGGCGCCAGCAGGACGGTGTCTCCGGGTTCCGCGAGCCGGGCCGCTTCCCGGACCGCTGCCAGCATCGCCCCAGTGTCGGTCCGTTCGAGGTCGCTCACCGGGACCTCGGGCGCGTGTCGCGCCAGCGCCTCGGCGATCAGCGCCCGGTCGGCGCCCATGAGGACCACGGCCCGCAGCCGCTTCGCGGACTTCTGCACGAGCTCGTCGAAGGTCGCGCCCTTGGCGAGGCCGCCGGCGATCCAGACGACCGGCTCGAAGGCCGCCAGGGACGCCTCGGCCGCGTGGGTGTTGGTGGCCTTGGAGTCGTCGACGTAGCGGACGCCCTCGACCTCGTCCACGTACGCCACGCGGTGCGCGTCGGGGCGGAAGTCGCGCAGCCCGTCGCGTACGGCCCGCGGCTCGACGCCGAAGGCGCGGGCCAGGGCGGCCGCGGCGAGGGCGTTGGCGATGTTGTGCGGGGCGGGCGGGTTGACGTCGTCGACGTGCGCCAGTTCCTGGGCGTTCTTCTGCCGGTTCTGCACGAACGCCCGGTCGACGAGGATCCCGTCGACCACCCCGAGCATGGAGGGGCCGGGGGCGCCGAGGGTGAAGCCGATGGCCCGGCAGCCCTCCACGACGTCGGCCTCCTCGACCAGCCGTTCGGTGGCGGGGTCGGCGACGTTGTAGACGCAGGCGACGGTGTTGCCCTCGTAGATCCGGCCCTTGTCGGCGGCGTACGCCTCCATGGAGCCGTGCCAGTCGAGGTGGTCCGGGGCTAGGTTGAGGACGGCCGCGGAGTGGGCGCGTACGGAGGGCGCCCAGTGCAGCTGGTAGCTGGAGAGCTCCACGGCGAGGACGTCGTACTCCTCCTCGCCGGTGACCACGTCGATGATGGGGGTGCCGATGTTGCCGACGGCGGCGGTCCGCAGACCGGCCGCCCGCAGGATCGAGGCCAGCATCTGGGTGGTGGTGGTCTTGCCGTTGGTCCCGGTGATCGCGAGCCAGGGCGCGGCGTTCTCGCCTCGCAGCCGCCAGGCGATCTCGACGTCGCCCACGACGTCCACGCCGGCCTCGGCCGCCGCCGCGAAGAGCGGGCTGTCGGGCTTCCAGCCGGGCGAGGTGACCACGAGGTCGGTGCCCTCGGGGAGGGTCTCGGCGTCGCCGAGGCGTACGGAGACGCCCTTGGCCTGCGCCTCCAGCTCCGCGGCCCGGGCCCGGTGGCCCTCGCTGTCGCCGCCGTCCACGACGGTCACCACGGCGCCGAGGCCGGCCAGGGCGCGGGCGGCGCTGATGCCGCTCACGCCGAGGCCGGCGACGGTGATGTTCCGGTCCTGCCAGGGGGTCACTTGTCCGCTGCCCATCCCGCGTAGAAGAGGCCGAGACCCACGATCACGCACATGCCCTGGATGATCCAGAAGCGGACCACGACAAGGACTTCGGACCAGCCCTTGAGTTCGAAGTGGTGCTGGAGCGGGGCCATTCGGAAGACTCGCTTGCCGGTCATCTTGAAGGAACCGACCTGGATGACGACCGACATCGTGATGAGCACGAAGAGGCCGCCGAGGAGGGCCATCAGGAACTCCGTGCGGGAGCAGATGGCCAGACCCGCGAGCGCGCCGCCGAGCGCGAGCGAGCCGGTGTCGCCCATGAAGATCTTGGCGGGCGAGGTGTTCCACCACAGGAAGCCGAAGCAGGCTCCCATGAGGGCGGAGGCGACCACCGCGAGGTCCAGCGGGTCACGGACCTCGAAGCAGGCGTTGGGGTTGGTCAGGGTCACCGCGTTGGCGCAGGACTCCTGGTGCTGCCAGACGCCGATGAAGGTGTAGGCGCCGAAGACCATCACGGCGGCGCCGGTGGCGAGGCCGTCCAGACCGTCGGTCAGGTTCACGCCGTTGGACATGGCCAGGATCATGAACAGGGCCCAGACCACGAACAGCACCGGGCCGATGTACCAGCCGAAGTCGGTGACGAACGACAGCTTGGTCGAGGCCGGGGTGAGTCCCCGCGAGTCCTTGAACTGGAGCGCGAGCACCGCGAAGGCGATACCGACGATCAGCTGGCCGGCCATCTTGGCCTTGGCCCGCAGACCGAGCGAACGCCGCTTGACGATCTTGATGTAGTCGTCGAGGTAGCCGACCAGGCCCATGCCGGCCATCAGGAACAGCACCAGCAGGCCCGAGAAGGAGGGCTCCTCGCCGGTGATGACCTTGGTGAGGGCGTACGCGATGAGCGTGGCCAGGATGAAGGAGATGCCGCCCATGGTGGGCGTGCCCTTCTTCCCGAGGTGGCCGCGCGGGCCGTCGTCGCGGATGAACTGGCCGTAGCCCTTGCGGGCCAGCAGCTTGATCAGCAGCGGGGTGCCGATGACGGTGAGGAACATGCCGATGACACCGGCGAACAGGATCTGCCTCATCGGCCGGCAACCTCGCCTTCGAGCAGAGCCTGTGCGACCCGCTCCAGACCGACCGACCTGGAAGCCTTCACCAGCACGACGTCCCCCGGGCGCAGTTCACTGCGCAACAGGTCGACCGCCGCCTGCGCGTCGGACACGAGCACCGACTCCTCACCCCACGAACCCTCGTTATATGCGCCCAGTTGCAGCCAGGACGCTTCCCTGCCCCCGACTGCCACGAGCCTGCTCACGTTGAGCCGGACGGCGAGCCGCCCCACCGCGTCGTGCTCGGCCAGCGCGTCGTCACCGAGCTCGGCCATGGGGCCGAGCACCGCCCACGTACGTCCCCCGGACTCCTTGCGGGCGCCGCCCATCGCGGCCAGTGCGCGCAGGGCGGCCCGCATGGATTCGGGGTTCGCGTTGTAGGCGTCGTTGACGATCGTGACGCCGTCCGCCCGCTCGGTGACCTCCATGCGCCACCGGGACAGGCTGCCCGCCCCGGAGAGCGCGGTGGCGATCTCCTCGACTGACATGCCCAGGACATGGGCGACGGCGGCCGCGGCGAGCGCGTTCGACACGTGGTGCTCACCGTACAGGCGCAAGGTCACATCGCTGCACCCGGTGGGTGTGTGGAGTGTGAAGGAAGGCGTCCCCTGGGGCGTCAGACGGACGTCCGTGGCGCGGACGTCGGCGTCCTCGGCCTCGCCGAAGAGGACCGTACGGGCCTTCGTGCGGGCGGTCATGGCCCGTACGAGCAGGTCGTCGGCGTTGAGGACGGCGATCCCGCCCTCCTGCGCCGTCGGCAGGGCCTCGACCAGCTCGCCCTTGGCCTGGGCGATGGCCTCGCGGCCGCCGAACTCGCCGATGTGGGCGGTGCCGACGTTGAGGACGAGGCCGATGCGCGGCGGGGTCAGGCCGGTGAGGTAGGCGATGTGGCCGATGCCGCGGGCGCCCATCTCCAGGACCAGGTGCCGGGTCTCCGCGGTGGCCTTCAGGGCCGTGAGGGGCAGCCCGATCTCGTTGTTGAGGGAGCCCGGCGTCCACACGGTGGGCGCGTGGTGCTGGAGCACCTGGGCGATCAGGTCCTTGGTGGAGGTCTTGCCGGCCGAGCCGGTCAGGGCCACCACGTCGGTGCCGAGCCGGCCGACGACCGCGCGGGCGAGGGCGCCGAGCGCCTTCTCCACGTCGTCGACCACGATCGACGGGACGCCGACCGGCCGGGCGGCCAGGACGGCGGCGGCGCCGGCGGCGACCGCGCGCTCGGCGTAGTCGTGGCCGTCGACGTGCTCTCCGGCGAAGGCGGCGAAGAGGCTGCCGGGCTCGACCTGGCGGGAGTCGATGACGACCGGGCCGCTGACCACCGCGGAGGGATCCGGTATGTCGTGGGGCCGCCCGCCGGTGATGTCGGCGATCTCGGCGAGGGAGAGGGCGATCACTGGTTCACCTCGGCCTGTCGGGCGCTGAGCTGCTGGTTCTCGATGGCCGCGCGGAGCACGGCGCGGTCGTCGAAGGGGCGTACGACGCCCGCGGTGTCCTGGCCCTGCTCGTGGCCCTTGCCCGCGACGAGGACGGTGTCCCCGGCCCCGGCGCGCGCGACGGCGGCGGCGATGGCCGCGGCCCGGTCGGCGTCGACCAGGACGGTGGCGCGCTCGTCGGCGGGGACGGAGACGGCCCCCTCGAACATCGCGGCGAGGATCTTCAGCGGGTCCTCGGAGCGCGGGTTGTCGGAGGTCAGGACGGCGGTGTCGGCGTACCGGGCCGCCGCGGCGCCCATCGGGGCGCGCTTGGTGGTGTCGCGGTCGCCGCCGCAGCCGAGCACGATGTGCAGCTTGCCGGTGGTGACCTCGCGCAGGGCGCGCAGCACCGACTCGACGGCGTCGGTCTTGTGGGCGTAGTCCACGACGGCCAGGTACGGCTGTCCGGCGTCGACCCGCTCCAGGCGTCCGGGGACGCCCGGGACCGCGGCGACGCCGTCGGCGGCGGTCTGCGGGTCGATCCCGGCGGCGGCGAGGGTGACGACCGCGGCGACGGTGTTGGCGACGTTGAACGGGCCGGGCAGCGGGGCCTTGGCCCGTACGCGCTGTCCTTCGGGCCCGACCAGGGTCAGGGTGGAGTCCATGTGGCCGCTGACCACGTCCTCGGCGCGCCAGTCGGCGGAGGGGTCCCCGGCGGCGGAGAAGGTGACGACCGGGATCCGCGCCTCCTTGGCGAGGCGGCGGCCGTACTCGTCGTCCACGTTGACCACGCCGAGGCGGGCGCGGCGCTCGGTGAAGAGCTGCGCCTTGGCCTGGAAGTAGTCCTCCATGTCGGAGTGGAACTCCATGTGTTCCGGGCTGAGGTTGTTGAAGACGGCGACGTCGAAGACGCAGCCGTCGACCCGGCCCAGCACCAGGGCGTGGCTGGAGACCTCCATGGCGACGGCCTCGACGCCGCGTTCGCGCATGACGGCGAACAGGGCCTGGAGGTCGGTGGCTTCGGGGGTGGTGCGCTCCGACTTGATGCGCTCGTCGCCGATGCGCATCTCGACGGTGCCCACCAGTCCGGTGGCCTTGCCCGCCGCGCGCAGGCCGCCTTCGACGAGGTAGGCGGTGGTGGTCTTGCCGGAGGTGCCGGTGATGCCGAGCTGGAGCAGGGCGTCGCCGGGGCTGCCGTAGATCCGGGCGGCGAGTTCGCCCATGCGGCCGCGCGGGTCTTCGACGGCGAGGACGGGCAGGCCGGTGGCCGCGGCGCGTTCGGCGCCCTGCGGGTCGGTCAGCACGGCGGCGGCGCCGAGGGCGGCCGCCTGGGCGGCGAAGTCGGCGCCGTGCAGCCGGGCGCCGGGCAGGGCCGCGTACAGGTCGCCGGGGCGCACGGCACGGGAGTCGTGCGTGATGCCGGTGATCTGAGCGGCGCCGGACTCGGGCAGACCCAGCAGGCCGGCCAGCTCGCCCAGGGGGGTCGGGCGGGCGGTCACGGGCCGGGGCGCTCCCGGCGGCGCTGCCGGGGCGTCATTCTGGGCGGTTCTGGGCTGATCAGCGTGGGGCACGGCGGTGAGCGTACCGGGCGCGGCGGCCCGCTCGCGAAGCGAGGGCCCGTCCTGGGCGGCTTCGGCCGTCTGGTTCCCGGGTTTCGGGGTGATCGTTGTCACTGATGGAGCCTCACGCGTGGGTGGTGGGACGGGCGGTTCGCCGTCAGGGCTGCGGGCTGGGCTGCGCGGCGTTGGGGGCGGCGGGTGGCGGGGCGGATCCGTAGGTGACCGGAAGGCCGGCGGGGGCCGCTCCGGTGGGTGCGACCTGGAGGGTCTTGAGGGCGAACTCCATGACCGTCTTGAAGATGGGGCCGCAGATCTGGCCGCCGAAGTAGCTGCCCTTGGTGGGGTTCTGGATGGCGCAGTAGACGGTGATCCGCGGGTCGTCGGCGGGGGCGAACCCGGCGAAGGAGGCGGTGTAGCCCTTGTAGCGGCCGGTGGCCGGATCCACCCGGTTGGAGGTGCCGGTCTTGCCGCCGACCCGGTAGCCGGGGATCTTCGCCTTCGTTCCGGTGCCCTCCTGGTCGTCGACGACCGACTCCAGCATCTGGGAGAGGCTCTTGGCGGTCTCCCGGCTGATGACGCGGGTCTGTTCGGGTGCCGGGGCCGGGGTGAAGCGGCCGTCGGGGCCCTTGGTTCCGCGGACCAGGGTGGGGGTGATGCGGACGCCGCCGTTGGCGATGGTGGAGTAGACGGAGGCCGCCTGCACCGCGTTGAGGGAGAGTCCCTGGCCGAAGGGGATCGTGTACTGCTGGGAGGTGGACCAGGCTTCCGGCCGGGCGAGGATGCCGCGGGACTCGCCGGGGTAGTTCAGGCCGGTGGGGCGTCCGATGCCGAACTTGTCCAGGTAGGAGTACAGGACCTTGTTGGCCTCGGCCTGGGTGGCGCCGAGCTGGCCGGTGGCCAGGATGGTGCCGATGTTGGAGGACTTGGCGAGGACTCCGTTGAGGGTCAGGTACCAGGTGGGGTGGTCGACGTCGTCCTTGAAGAGCCGGTCGCCGCGGTGGAGCCGGTTGGGGACCTCGACGTGGGTGTCGGGGGTGGCCTTCTTCTCCTCCAGGACGGCGGCCATCGAGATCACCTTGGCGGTGGAGCCGGGCTCGTACACGTCCTGGAGGGCGGCGTTGCCCATGGCCGTGGAGCGGGCCCGGGTCAGGTCGTTGGGGTCGAAGCCGGGGGCGTTGGCCATGGCCAGCACCTCTCCGGTGCGGGTGTCCTGGACGACCACGTAGCCGCGGTCGGCGCCGGACTTCTCGACCTGCTCGGCGATGGCGCTCTGGGCGGCCCACTGGATGTCGCGGTCGATGGTCAGCTCGATGTCCTCGCCGGGTACGGCGGGCTTCTCCTGCGATCCGGCGGTGGGGACGCGGCGCCCGCCGGACTGGGCGTAGGTGATCTGTCCGGCCTTGCCGGCCAGTTTCTTGTCGAGGGCGGACTCCAGGCCGCCGCCGCCCTTGCCCTCGGCGTTGACGTAGCCCAGTATCCCGGCGGCGAGGTCGCCGCCCGGGTACACGCGTTTGCTGCTGTTCTCGTTGAAGACCCCGGCGATGACGTTGGCGCCGGGGCCGTTGTTGCGCTTGTCGGCGGCCGCCTTGTCGGCGAACAGCTTCTTGAGGTCCTTGATCTGGTTCCAGACCTGGGGGGTCTGCCGGCGGGCCAGGACCACGTAGCGGGTGTCCTTGGTCTTCAGCCGGGCGGTGAGCTCCTTGACGTCCTTGCCGAGGATCGGCGAGAGCAGGGCGGCGGCCTGCTCGGGGGCGTCGGGGGCCTTGCTCTCCTGGGGGGTGAACATCTTCGGGTCGGCGGTGATGTCGTACGCGTCGACGCTCGTGGCCAGGGCGACGCCCTTGCGGTCGGTGATCTCCCCGCGCTCGGCGGCCAGCACGTAGGTGGCGAAGCGGTTCTCGGTGGCCTTGGCGGAGTACGCGGAGGCGTCGACGGCCTGGACCTGGAGGAGGCGGACGACGAAGACGGCCATCACCACGGTGAGCCCGACGCCGACCAGGCGCAGCCGGGGCTTGGGGCTGCCGAGCCGGATGGTGTGCGGGGTGCGCTGCGCGGGTGGCCGCGGCCCGGTGCGGGGCCTGCCCGGGCCGGGTACCCGCCGCGGGGGCTCCTTGGGGCTCACCGGCGGGCTCCGCCGGGGAGGGGTCCGGCCGGGGGTGCCCCCGGCGGGAGCTGGGGGAGGGTCCGCGTCACGACGTCACCTGCCTGGGGTCGGGGTGGGCTGCGGGGTGCCGCTCGGGGCGCTCGGGGCCGGGCCGTCCGGGTTCTGCGTGGCGGCCGGTGCCGGTGCGGGCGGCGGCGTGGGTGTCGGGGAGGGCGGGGGCGGGGGCGGGGCCTCGGCCGCGGCGGGGGTTCCGGCGGTCTTTCCGTCGGGGCGCAGGAAGACGGGGCTGCCGCCCGGCACCAGGCCGAGCTCGCGGGCCCGGCGCTGGAGGGCTTCGGGGGCGGAGTAGCCGTCGACGTCCCGCTGGAGCGCCTGCTCCTCGTCGGTGAGCGCGGTGGTCTCCTTCTTCAGCCGGCTCAGCTGGAAGGAGCCCTGGTTGAGGGCCGAGTTCAGCAGCAGCAGGCTGATCAGGCCGCCGGCCAGCAGCGCCACGACCAGCAGGACGAACGGCATCTTCGCCGCCTGCCGGGCGCCGCCGGGGCCGGTCCCGGCCGGGCGGCCCCGTACCAGGCGGGCCGCCTGCCCGCGGGTCAGCGTGGCCACCTTCCCGGCCCTCCCCGCTGCCCCGCCCTTGGTCACGGCTGCGCCTCGCGGATGCGTTCGACGCCCCGGAACCGGGCGGGGGCGGCCCGGCGGTTCTCGGCGATCTCCTCCTCGGTGGGCAGTTCCGCGCCGCGGGTGAGGAGCTTGAGCTTCGGCTGGTACTTCTCGGGGACGACGGGCAGCCCGGGCGGGGCCGTGGAGGTCGCCCCGGCGGTGAAGACCTGCTTGACGAGCCGGTCCTCCAGGGAGTGGTAGGACAGCACGGCGATCCGCCCCCCGACCGCGATCCGGTCGACGGCGGCGGGGATGGCCCGCTCCAGTCCGGAGAGCTCCCCGTTGACCTCGATGCGCAGGGCCTGGAAGGTCCGCTTGGCCGGGTTGCCGCCGGTGCGCTTGGCTGCCTGCGGCAGCGCGTCACGGATCAGCTCCACGAGGCGGGCGCTGTTGGTGAAGGGCTCCTTGGCGCGCTCGCGCACGATCGCGGAGACGATCCGCTTGGCCTGCTTCTCCTCGCCGTACTGGCGCAGGATGCGGACGAGCTCGCCGGGGGCGTAGGTGTTGAGGACCTCGGCGGCGCTGATGCCGGTCGTCTGGTCCATGCGCATGTCCAGGGGGGCGTCCTGGGCGTACGCGAACCCGCGGTCGGCCTCGTCCAGCTGCATGGAGGAGACGCCGAGGTCGAAGAGGACGCCCTGGACGGTGGGCAGCCCCAGGCCGTCGAGGACCTCGGCGAGGTCGGCGTAGATGGCGTGGACGAGGGTGGCCCGGTCGCCGAAGCGCGCGAGCCGCTCGCCGGAGAGGCGCAGGGCCTCCTTGTCGCGGTCGAGGCCGATCAGGCGCACCTCGGGGAACCGGGTCAGCAGGGCCTCGCTGTGGCCGCCGAGGCCGAGGGTGCAGTCGACGACGACGGCCCCCGGCCTCTCCAGCGCCGGGGCCAACAGGTCCAGGCACCGCTGGAGCATCACCGGGACATGTCGGGACTCGCTAGTCAAAGCGCCCTCTCAGATAACGGCGCGGCAGGCATACGCCGCGCCGCGCACGCGGAGTGTTACCAGGGGGCCGGGCGGCCGGTGGGGCCGGGCTCCGGCCGGTTCGCGTCACTTTAGTGCAACGTCCGCCCCGGTCAACGAACCGCCCCGCGCGTGGTGCGCCCCTCTCCCGCCGCACCCCCAAAAGCCGTGAATCACCCGTGCGGCGGACTCCTTCACACCCTTGTGGGTTAGCTCACACCCATCACGGTTGACGTTCTTTTGTCCGTCCCCACCCCCTGCCCGGACGTCCGGTGAGCACTACCGTCGTAGACATGACGACATCCGCATCCCTGCCCGCACACTCCGCGCCCACGGCATCCGGCGGCGAGTCCGTCACCGACCGGCTCGTCGCGGCCAACCTCCGCTACGCCGCCGAGTTCACCGATCCCGGTATGGACGCCCGTCCGGTCCTGCACGTGGCCGTCGTGGCCTGCATGGACGCCCGTCTCGACCTGCACAAGGCCCTGGGCCTGGAGCTCGGCGACTGCCACACCATCCGCAACGCGGGCGGGGTGGTCACCGACGACACCATCCGCTCACTCACCATCAGCCAGCGCGCCCTGGGCACCCGCACGGTGATACTCATCCACCACACGGGGTGCGGTCTCGAAAGCCTGACCGAGGACTTCCGGCACGAACTGGAGGACGAGGTCGGCCAGCGTCCCGCCTGGGCGGTGGAGGCGTTCCGCGACGTGGACCAGGACGTGCGCCAGTCCATGCAGCGGGTCCGCACCAACCCGTTCCTGCCCCACCGCGACGATGTGCGAGGCTTCGTCTTCGACGTGCACACCGGGCTCCTGCGGGAGATCGATCCGGCCACCTGAGTGACACAGCGCCGGACGCCGTCAAGAATGCGGTGAGACGTCACCCGGAACTCGTCCGGGGCGGTGTCCGTGTTTCGGGGTGGGCCGGACCGTGTGCATGCGCGTCGGCCCTGGGAAAGGGCCGAGGAGAACCAGGTGACCACGTACGACGACCGAGCGAGCCTCGCTGATCTGACCAGCACGGCCGAGCGGGTCCGCGAGTCGGTCGAGCGCGTGATCGAGGGCAAGCCCGAGGTCGTCCGCCTCGCCCTGACAGTGCTGCTGGCCGAGGGCCATCTGCTCATCGAGGACGTGCCCGGCGTCGGCAAGACGATGCTGGCCAAGACCCTGGCCAAGTCGATCGACTGCTCGGTCCAGCGCATCCAGTTCACCCCGGACCTGCTGCCCTCCGACATCACCGGCGTCAGCATCTACGACCAGCAGCGCCGCGAGTTCGAGTTCAAGCCCGGCGCGATCTTCGCGCAGATCGTCATCGGCGACGAGATCAACCGCGCCTCCCCCAAGACCCAGTCGGCGCTGCTGGAGTCGATGGAGGAGCGCCAGGTCACCGTCGACGGCACCACCTACGCCCTGCCCAGCCCCTTCATGGTCGTCGCGACCCAGAACCCGGTCGAGATGGAGGGCACCTACCCCCTCCCCGAGGCGCAGCGCGACCGCTTCATGGCCCGGGTCTCGGTGGGCTACCCCAGCCCGGAGGCCGAGCTGGAGATGCTCGACGTGCACGGCGGGCTCTCCCCGCTGGACGACCTCGCCGCCGTCGCGCACGCCCACGACATCGTCAAGCTCATCGAAGCCGTCCGGCAGGTGTACGTCGCGGCCCCGGTCAAGCGCTACGTCGTCGACCTGGTCTCCGCCACCCGCAGCCACCCGGACCTGCGCCTGGGCGCCTCGCCCCGCGCCACCCTGCACCTGCTGCGCGCCGTGAAGGCCGCCGCCGCACTGTCCGGCCGTGACTACGTCCTGCCCGACGACGTCCAGCGGCTGGCCGCGCCCGTCCTCGCCCACCGGCTCCTGCCGACCGCGCAGGCGCAGCTGAACCGGCGCACCGCCGAGCAGGTCGTCCACGACATCCTCCAGCGCACCCCCGTCCCGGCCTCGCACACCCGCGGCGAGGTCCCGCCCGGCGCGGCCGCCCGGAGCTTCTGATGGCGGCCGGTGCCCCGTCCGGCGCCGGCGGGCAGGTCCGCGGTCCCGGCGGGGTCCGCGCGTCGCTGTCCGGGCTCACCACCCGGGGCCGCTCCTTCCTCGCCGCCGGCGCGGCGGCCGCCGTCTGCGCCTACGTCCTCGGGCAGGGCCAGCTGCTGCGGGTCGGGTTGCTGCTGCTCGTCCTGCCGCTGGTCTGCGTCCTGGCCCTGCACCGCACCCGCCACCAGGTCACCGCCGGACGCGGGCTGACCCCGCCGCGGGTGCCCGCCGGCGGGGAGGCCCGGGTGCAGCTGCGGCTGGAGAACGTCTCCCGGATGCCCACCGGCCTGCTGATGCTCCAGGACCGGGTGCCCTACGTCCTGGGGCCCCGCCCCCGCTTCGTGCTGGACCGGGTCGAGCCGGGCGGGCGCCGCGAGGTGTCCTACCGGGTCCGCTCCGACCTGCGCGGCCGCTACCCGCTGGGCCCCCTCCAGCTGCGGCTGACCGACCCGTTCGGGATGGTCGAGCTGACCCGCTCCTTCACCGCCTACGACACCCTGACCGTCGTCCCGCGCACCCAGCCCCTGCCCGCCGTCCGCATGACCGGCGAGGCCGGCGGCCACGGCGACGGCAGCCGCCGCTCCCTGGCCCTGGCCGGCGAGGACGACGTCATCCCGCGCACCTACCGGCGCGGCGACGACCTGCGCCGGGTCCACTGGCGCTCCACCGCCCGCTACGGCGAGCTGATGGTCCGCCGCGAGGAACAGCCGCAGCGCAGCAAGGCCACCGTCCTGCTGGACACCCGCTACCTCGCCTACGAGGGCGCCGGCCCGGACTCCGCGTTCGAATGGGCGGTGTCGGCCGCCGCCTCCACCCTGCTGCATGTCCTCGAACAGGGCTTCGCGGCCCGGCTGCTCACCGACACCGGCGACTGCGTGCCGGGCGCCGGCGCCTTCGCCGGCGGGAGCACCGCCGGAGGCCCGGAGTCCGCCGAGGCGGCCGGGCTGGTCATGGACACCCTCGCGGTCGTCGGCCACTCCGAGGGCAGCGGACTGGGCCGCGCCTACGACGCGCTGCGCGGCGGGACGGGATCCGGGCCCACCGGCGGCGACGGACTGCTGGTCGCCTTCTTCGGCGACCTGGACGACGAACAGAGCGAGATGGCGGCCCGGATGCGGCAGCGCAGCGCGGCCGCGGTCGCCTTCGTACTGGACCCCGCGCTGTGGGCCGGAGCGCCCTCGCGGGTGGAGGAGCGGCTGCGCAGGCTGCGGGACGCGGGCTGGACGGCCCTGGCGGTCCCGCCCGGCGCCGCCTTCGCCGAACTGTGGCGGCAGGCCGGGAACGCCCCCGCCGCCGCGCGTACCCCCGGAGGGACGGGATGAGCGGGCGGACGCGCCTGACGGTCTTCGCCACGCTGGCGACCCTGCTGACGGCCTGGTCGCTGGCCCCGCTGGTGGAGGGTTCCGGCTGGCTGGTCCAGGGGGCCGTGCTGCTGGCGGTGCAGGCGGCGGTGGGCGCCGGAACGCGGCGGGTGCCGCTGGCCCGGTGGCTGACGGTGGGCGCGCAGCTGCTGGTGTCGCTGCTGCTGCTCGCCCTGCTCTTCGCGGGGAAGGGCGAGTCCGGCGCGGGCGGGCCGGCGTCCTTCCTGCTCACCGACTTCCCCGCACTGTTCCGGCAGGGCGTGCGGGACGTCGGCGAGTTCGCGATACCGGCGCCGCTGACCGACGGCATCCGGCTGCTGCTGCTGGCCGGGGTACTGCTGATCGGACTGCTGGTGGACGCGCTGGCGGTGACGCTGCGGACGGCCGCGGCGGCCGGGCTGCCGCTACTGGCGCTGTACTCCGTCGCCGCCGGGCTGTCGGCCGGGCAGGGGCAGCCCTGGCTGGCGTTCCTGCTGGCCGGAGCGGGCTACCTGATGCTGCTGCTGTCGGAGGGGCGCGACCGGCTGGCCCAGTGGGGCCGGGTCTTCGGCGGGGCCCCGAACGCCCGTACGCCCGCCTCCGCCGCGACCGGCTACGGCGCGAACGGGGCCGGCGGCACCCGCGCGGTGGCCCCCGTACGCACCGGGCGGCGGATCGGGGCGGTCGCGCTGGGCCTGGCCCTGGTGGTGCCGGCGGTGCTGCCGTCGCTCGGCGGAGGACTGCTGGGCGCCCGGAACGAGGACACGGCCTCGGCGGGCGGGGGCGGCGGCACGATCTCGGCGGTGAACCCGCTGGTGTCGCTGCAGAGCAGCCTCAACGCGCAGGACAACCGGGTCGTGATGAAGTACCGCACGGACAGCCCGCAGCTCGGCGAGCAGTACCTGCGGATCCTGGCCCTCGACGAGTTCAACGGGGTCCGGTGGGAGGCGTCCGCCCGCCCGCTGACGGAGGTCCCGCAGCGGCTGCCGAACCCGGCGGGGCTCACCGGGGAGGTCCGCGAGACCGCGGTCGAGGTGCGCACCACCGTCTCGGCGGCGGACAGCTACGCCCAGCGCTACCTGCCGATGCCGTACCCGGCCACGCAGGTGGACATCGGCGGGAAGTGGCGCTTCGAGCCGGCCGGCCGGACCCTGGTGGGCGACCAGCTGGCCAAGGACCGCTTCCAGAACGTGCAGGGCGCGCAGTACACCGTACGGAGCCTGCTGCTGCGGCCCACGGCGGAGCAGTTGCAGTCCGCGCCGCCCGCCAACGCGGCGGTGCACGCCGAGTACACCAAGCTGCCGGACAACCTGCCGCCGGTGGTGGCGGAGACGGCGCGGCGGGTGACGCAGGGCGCACGGGACGACTACACGCGGGCGGTCAAGCTCCAGGACTTCTTCGCCGTCAGCGGCGGATTCCGCTACGACACCAAGGTGTCCTCGGGCACGGGTTCGCAGGCCATCGCCCGCTTCCTGGAGGACAAGGAGGGCTTCTGCGTCCACTTCGCCTTCTCGATGGCGGCGATGTCGCGGACGCTGGGCATCCCGGCACGGGTCGCGGTCGGTTTCACCCCGGGCGAGAAGCAGTCGGACGGCACGGTCAACGTCTCGATGCGGGACGCGCACGCCTGGCCGGAGCTGTACTTCGAGGGGGCGGGCTGGACCCGGTTCGAGCCGACGCCCCGCTCGGGCATCACCCTGCCGGACTACAGCCGGGACGAGGCTCCGGCCCCGCAGCCGTCCGCGCCGTCCGCGATGCCCTCGCAGTCGGCGTCGGCGCCCGTGCCGGCGCCCTCGCAGGGCGAGGCGTGCCCGCCGGCGCAGAAGAAGCTCGGCGAGTGCGGCGGGGCGGTGGCCCAGCAGGCGGACGGCGGGTCCGGCGGGGGCGGGGTGCCGGTGGGCACCGTCCTCGCCTGGGCGGCGGCGGTCCTGCTGGTGGCCGGGCTGCCGCTGCTGCCGCTGCTGTGGCGCCGCCGGGTGCGCGGGCGGCGGCTGGGCTCGGCGGACGTTCTGGCCGCCTGGCGGGAGCTGGGCGACTGCGCCTGGGACGTGGGCATCGCGCCGGACGAGGCGCTGTCCCCGCGCCGGGCGGCCGGGCGGATCGTGCTCCTGGGCCGGCTGGAGGGTGGGGCCGCCGAGGCGGTGCACCGGGTGGCGGGCGCGGTGGAGCGGTCGCTGTACGCCCCGCCCGGCGCGCAGTCCGCGTACCCCGGGCTCGCGGCGGACGTCCTCACGGCCCGGGCGGCCCTGCTGGCCGGCGCCGGGCGGTGGGGCCGGCTGCGGGCGCTGCTGCTGCCGCGGTCGGCGGCGCGGGTGGCGGCCGCAGTATCGGCCCGGGCGGCCGGGGTGTCGGCCGCCGTGGCCCGGGCCGCGGGGCGCGTGCGCGTCCCGCTGCGCGACCGGGGCTGAGGCGGGCGAGGACACGTGAAACGCCGGTGCGTCCGGGCTCGTTCCCCCCGAGCCCGGACGCACCGGCGTTCTGTTCACCAGGCAGCAGCGGTCCGCTCCGCGGCCCCGTGTCCGCGGTGCGGGCGCCGACCGCCCTCGCCCCCACCCCCCAGTCTGCTGTTTGCGCAGGTGGGAGCCCATCCGTACGGGTACTCATCTGTGTGCCTAGGTACGGATACTCAGTTCTACCGCCGTCGGCGGCGGCCACGGCACCGCCGACCGGGGGTCACCGGCTGCCGCTGACCCGCCCCCGCAGCAGCAGCGACAGCGCCGAGTGGACGTCGTCCAGCGACCGCTCGCTCTGGAACGCCTGCCAGTCCAGCGCGGCCACCAGCACCATCCCGACCAGCGCCGCCGCCGTCAGCGGCACGTCGATCTCGGCGCTGAGCTCCCCGCGCTCCACCCCTTCGCGCAGCACCGACTCCACCACCGCCACCGCCTGGCCGCGGACCACCATCAGGGTGCCCTGCCAGGCACGGTTGGTCCGCCAGAGCTCGGCGACGTAGAGCTGGGTGAAGGCCGGGTAGCGGTGGATGAAGACCAGGCCCGCCCGGATCATCGCGTCGAGGGCCTCGATACGGCTGCCGCCGCGCTCCTCGGTCTCGTCCGCCGCCGCCCGCAGGGAGGCGGTCAGCAGGCCGACCCCGTGCCGCAGGAGCTCCTCGAAGAGGTCGGTCTTGCTGGCGAAGTTGTAGTAGACGGTGCCCTTGGCCACGCCCGCCCGCTCGGCGATCTCGTCGACCGTGGTCGCGGAGAAGCCCTGCTCCGCGATGAGGGTGACGGCCGCCTCGTACAGCTTCTGACGCGTGGCCTGCCGCCGGGCCCCGCCGGCGGTGGTGCTGCTGCTTTCCATGGCGCTGATTCTCACAGGTCAACAGCCCCTTACAGGCTCAGTTCCGGGTGCAGCCGGTCCATCGTCCACACCTGCTTGCCGCGCGCGGCGAGGGCGGTGAGGGCCAGCGCCCCGACGGTGAAGGCCACCAGGACCGCGCCGCCCTGCCACACCGGGGTGAGGTCGCCGCCGGTGATCAGGCGGCGCAGGCTCGCGACGATGTACGACATCGGCAGGTACGGGTGGATGGCGTTGAAGAAGCCCGGGCTGGTCTCGACGGGGTAGGTGCCGCCCGCCGAGGTCAGCTGGAGCATCAGCACGGCGAGGACCAGGATGCGGCCGGCGGCGCCGAACTTGGCGTTGAGCCACTGGACGATCGCCGCGAAGCAGGCGGTCACCAGGGCCAGGAAGGCGACGGTCAGGGCGGGGTGCGCCATCTCCAGGCCGAGCCCCCAGTGCAGTACGGCCATCAGGGCGCCCACCTGCGCGACGCCCACGCCGACCACGGGCAGCCAGCCGGCGAAGGCGATCCGCCAGGAGGAGGCCCCGGCGGCCAGGGCCCGCTTGTTCAGGGGGGCGATCAGCATGTAGGCGACCATCGCGCCGACCCACAGGGAGAGCGGGATGAAGTACGGGGCGAACCCGGTGCCGTAGTTGGGCGCCTTGTGCAGCGGCCGGCTGGCGAGCTGCACGGGGTCGGCCATGACCTGCGTACGGGCGTCGCGCTGCTGCTGGTCGTAGTCCGGGATCTTGCCGGCGCCGTCGTGGAGGCCGCCGGCGAGCTCGCCGGTGCCGTCGACCAGCTTGACCATGCCGCCCCCGAGCTGCTGGGCGCCGTCATTGAGCTTGCCGACGCCCTCGCCGAGCTTGCCGGAGCCGCCGACGGCGGTGCCGAGGCCGGCGTGCAGCTTGACCATGCCGTCGGCGACCTGGTGGGCGCCGTCGTTGAGGGCGTTGGCCTTGGCGACGGCGGCGTTGAGGTCGCCGGCGAGGGCGGGGGCCTTGTCGGCGAGCTCGCGGGCCTTGGTCTCCAGGTCGGTGAGCTGGCCCTGGAGCTTGGTGATGTCGCCCTTGGAGTTGCCGAGGACGGTGTTCGCGTCTCCGGTGAGCAGGGCGGCCTCGGCCGCGTCGTCCTTGATCTTCTTCTGGGTCTCGCAGAAGCCCGGGGGAAGCTTGGGGTCGGGCTTGGCGCAGTACTGGGTGTAGGCGGAGGAGGCGAGGCCCGCGAGGCGCTTGGTGGCCGCGGCGGCGGCCGGGGCCCGCTCGACGGCCGTGCCGAGGTGGTTGTTGACCACGTGGGCGGTGTCGGCGACCAGCTTGGCGGTGTCCGCGAGGTTCTTGGGGTCCTTGACGAAGGGACGGGCCTTCTCGGCGGCGCCGTTCGCGAGGTCGGCGACCTTCTGGGTGCCGTCCGCGACCTGCCGTGAGCCGCTCTCCAGCTTGGCGGCGCCGTCGTTGAGCTTGTTCAGGCCGCCGGTGAGCTCGCCGGTCTTCTCCTTGGCCGTGCCGAGGCCGTCGGCGAGCTCCTGGGCGCCCTCCTGGGCCTTGCCGGCGCCGTCCTTGAGCTGGTCGGCCCCGTTGGCGGCCTCGGCGGTCTTGTCGTGCAGGTCGGAGAAGGACACGAAGATCTTGTCGAGGAACTTGCGGGACGCCTTGGTGGACGCGGCCGAGCGGACCTCGGAGAAGACCGTGCGGGAGATCGAGCCGACGATGTAGTTGTTGGCGTCGTTCGTGCGGACCTGGAGGGCCCCGGTCGCGGGGGTGGCACCGCCGCTGGAGGCGATCTTCTCGCTGAGGTCGGCGGGCATGGTCAGGGAGAGGAAGTACTTTCCGTCCTCCAGGCCCTTGGCCGCCTCGTCGGCGCTGACCACGCGCCAGTCGAAGGTCTTGCGCTCGCGCAGGTTCCGGGTCAGCTCGCCGCCGACGTCGAGGTGCTCGCCGTTGACGGTGGCGCCCTTGTCGGCGTTGACGAGGGCGACGGGGACCTGGTCGAGGCGGCTGTAGGGGTCCCAGAACGACCACAGGTACAGGGCTCCGTAGAGCAGGGGCAGCAGGAGCAGCGCGACGAGGGCGGCCCGGGGGAGCTTGCCCCGCCCGAACCGCTTCAGCTCAAGCGCGGCCAGTTTCGGCGAGCGCATCGTCCGCCCCCTTCGTGTCGGTGTCGTCGTGGTCGTCGTGGTCGTGGGTGTCTTCGGTGTCGTGGGTGCCGGTCTCTTCGGCGGCGGCGTCTTCGGCCTCCGCGTCCTCGGCGGCGGCTTCTTCGGCGGGGCCGGACGGGGCGGCGGTGGCGGCGGACTCCGGGGCGGGGCCGTGGGTCTTCTGGGGCTGCAGGCCCATGCGGACCACCGTCACGCCGTCCGGGGCCTCGCTGCACACGGCGAGGACGGTGGTCCCGTCGGCGGCGACCGAGCGGAGCAGGGACCACGCCTCGGCGCGTCCGGCGTCCGAGAGCTTCAGGTCGAGGTCGTCGACGGCCAGCAGGCGGGGGCGGCCCAGCAGGGCGATGGCCACGGACAGCCGCAGGGCCTCCAGCCGTTCCAGGTCCCGTACCGAGGTGCGCGGGCCCTTGGGCAGGGTGGTCAGGTCGAGACCGACGGCGGCGAGGGCCTCCTCGATCCGGTCCTGGGCCGGGGCCGGGGCGCCGTGGGCGCCGCGCGGGCGCAGCAGGGCGCGCAGGGGGGCGTCGTAGCGCCGCTGGAGCATGGCGCCTTCGCGCAGCTGCTCGGAGACGGTCAGGGCCGGGTCGAGGTCGTTGACCCCGGGGACCGGGCCGAGGGCGGTGCTCCGGCGGACCGCGGCCATCTTCTTCGGCAGGCGGTGGCGGCCGATCTCGGCGTGGCCCTCGGTGGGTTTCATCCGCCCGGTGAGGGCCAGGAGCAGACAGGTGCGGCCGCTGCCGGAGGGGCCTTCGACCGCGACGAGCGAGCCGGGCGCCGCGTTGACGGCGATATCGCGGAAGACCCAGCCGCGCGGGCCCCTGAGTCCGAAGCCCTCGGCCTTCACGGCTGCGCCGCCGTGGCTGTCGACGTCCACACCCACACCCTCCCCTATTTTGAACTGACCAGTCAGTTCAAAAACTAGCAGATTCGGGGCCCCGACTGGGGAATGAGGCCGGAATTGGGGTGAACGCGCAGGTCAGGGCGATTGTCAGTGGGGGGCGTCACGATGGATCCACACCAGTACGGACGCATCACCCGGTACCACCGCCGAGCACCACGCAACGACAGGAGGTTCGTCATGGCCACACCGTCCCCGTCCCCTGTCCACCCCGTCCCGCGCAGGGCCGCCGCACCCCCGGCCGCCCTGGACCTGCTCGCCAAGGCCCGCAGCGGCCTGGCCGAGGCGGCCCTGCTGCCCCGGCCCAACGAGCGGTACGCCACCGCCCACCTCGCCGCCCTGCGCGTCGCCGCGGCGGTGCTCGCCGCGCGTGCCAGGCCCGAGCCGGTCCGCGCCAGGCGCCGGCCCCGGATCCGCAGCGCGTGGGAGGTGCTGCCGGAGATAGCGCCGGAGCTCAGCGAGTGGAGCGCCCTGTTCGCCTCGGGCGCGGCCCGGCGGGCCCGGGCCGAGGCGGGGATACCGGATGCGGCCAGCAGCCGGCAGGCGGACGACCTCGTGCGGGAGGCCGGGATGTTCCTGCGGCTGGTGGAGCGGATGCTCGCCCTCCAGCCGGTGGCACGGCCCCTTCCGGCACCCCGTCCGGAGCGCCCGGACGCGGGATGAGCTGCGCGGTCGGCCGAGGCAAGGCCGGCCGAGGCAATAGGGTGGGGCACGCACCGCCCCCCGCCCCAACGCCGCCGAGGAGCCATCAGCCGTGTCGGACACTTCCCGCCCCCGTGCCTCCCTTCGCACCGCCGTGGTGTGGGAGGTCCTCAAGGAGGCCCTCGACCGCCGGGTGAAGGCGACCGGGCGGGATGTGCTGGACGTCCTGGACACCGGCGGCGGCACGGGCAAGTTCGCCGTGCCCGTCGCCCGCCTGGGCCACCGCGTGACCGTGGTGGACCCCAGCCCGAACGCCCTGTTCGGGCTGGAGCGCCGGGTCGCCGAGGAGGGCGTCGCCGACCTGGTGCGCGGGGTCCAGGGCGACGCCCAGGGCCTGCTGGACGTGGTCGAGCGGGGCGCGTACGACGTGGTGCTCTGCCACGGCGTGCTGGAGTACGTGGACGACCCGGCCGAGGGCGTGGCCAACGCCGTCGCCGCGCTGCGCCCGGGCGGGGTCCTGAGCCTGCTCGGCGCGGGCCTGGGCGGGGCCGTGCTCGCGCGGGCGCTGGCCGGGCACTTCACCGAGGCCCGCACCGCCCTGACCGACCCGGCCGGGCGCTGGGGCTCCGGCGACCCGGTGCCGCGCCGCTTCACCGCCGAGCAGCTGGCGGAGCTCGTCGGCGGGGCCGGCCTGGAGGTCGGCGCGGTGCACGGCGTGCGGATCTTCGCCGACCTGGTGCCCGGGGTGCTGGTGGACACCGAGCCGGGCGCGGTGGAGGCGCTGCTGCGCCTGGAGGAGGCCGCCGCCGAGCTGCCCGCCTTCCATGCGGTGGCCACGCAGCTGCACGTCCTGGGCGAGAAGCGGGCCTGATCCGCGGCCCGGGCCGGGGTGACCTGCCCGAGACCCCTCCGTTCCCGCGCCGTGACCCGTATGATCGGACCACCGCACGGCATGGCGGACCGCTCATTGGGGAATAAGCGCCTCAGTGACCGCGCTGGTGACGGTACGTTTCACGCAGTCGGTGTCTACTGGTCGTCTACCCAGTGATTTCTCGCTGAGCGATATGCAGAATGTGGCGTGGAGGGCGGGTGTCACGGGGGAGATTCCCCGCCTATCCTGAAGGGGAACCCTGGTCGCAACCCCCCGCGACCGACGGATGAGGAGGACTCCCGTGCCGCTCTCGGAGCACGAGCAGCGAATGCTCGAGCAGATGGAGCGAGCGCTGTACGCCGAAGACCCCAAGTTCGCGACAGCGCTTGAGGGCAGTGGACTGCGCACGTACACCCGGCGACGGGTCTACCAGGCAGCCGCAGGCATTGTGGTGGGTATCGCGCTCCTCATGACCGGTGTGATCTGGCAGGAAGTGCTCTGGATCAGCGTGGTGGGATTCCTCGTCATGCTGGCCTGTACGGTCCTGGTGGTCACCGGTTGGCGCAAGGCCCCCAGGCCCGGCCAGCAGCCCGTCTCCGGAAGCGCAGGCGGTTCGGCCCGCGGGCAGAACCGGCAGCGTCGGTCGATGATGAACCGTATCGAGGAACGGTGGCAGCGCCGCCGGGACGAACAGGGGCACTGACCCCCGCGCGCCCTCCGCGCTCCTTTCCTTCCGGTGAGGGACGGCCGCCGATGGCGGCCGTCCCTCACCGTTTTCACCGTCCCTGCGGCATGATGCCCGGATGAGTGTGCTCCCCCTGGTCTTCACCAGCGGCTGGGCCAGCGGGATCAACGCCTACGCCGTGGTCCTCCTGCTCGGCGTCTTCGGCGCGACCGGCCTGACCGACGAGGTCCCCGCCTCCCTCCAGCGCACCGACGTGCTCGTCGTGGCCGGCGTGCTGTTCCTGTGCGAGGCCGTCGCGGACAAGATCCCCTATCTGGACTCCGTCTGGGACTCCGTCCACACCGTCGTCCGCCCGGCCGCCGGGGCCGTCGTCGGCGCCCTCCTGGCCGGGCACAGCGGCTCGCTGCCCGACCTCGCCGCCGCAGCCCTCGGCGGCTCCACCGCGCTGGCCAGCCACCTGGTCAAGGCCGGCACCCGGATGGCCGTCAACACCTCCCCCGAACCCTTCAGCAACATCGTGCTGAGCACCGCCGAGGACCTCGGCGTGGGCTGCCTCGTCGTCTTCGCCCTGTACCACCCGACGGCCGCCGCCGTGAGCGCCGGCGTGCTCCTCGCCCTGGGCATCGCCCTGCTGGTCCTCCTCTGGAGCCGGATCCGCCGCTTCCGGCGGCGGCGTGCCCAGCGGCGCGAGGAGAAACGCCTGGCAGGGGCCCTCGGCGGGCCCCCGTGGTGAGCCGCTGACCTCGCTCGATGGGGGCCGCGTTCGCTCGATAGGCTCAGCGCCATGGCAAGAATTGCGGTGATCGGCGCCGGCATGGGCACGATGGCGACGGCGGCCCGGCTGGCCGTGGCGGGCCACCAGGTGACGGTCTACGAGCGCGGCTCCACCTACGGCGGCGCGCTCGGCCGCTACGAGCGCGACGGCTTCGCCTTCGACACCGGCCCCGGGCTGCTGCACCTGCCCGCCGTCTACCGCGACCTGTTCGTCAAGACCGGCAAGCGGCCGCTGGAGGAGCGGGTCGGGATGGTCCAGCTGGACCCGGCCGTCCGCCACGTCCTGGACCACGCCGCCGTCACCCTCCCCGGCACCTCCCGGGGCGGGGTCGCCGCCGCCCTCGACGAGACCTTCGGCGCGGGCGCGGGCGAGCGCTGGAACGCCCTGCTGGGCCGGGCCCGCGACACCTGGGACGCCACCCGCCGCCCGCTGCTGGAGGAACCGCTGCGCCCCGACTGGCAGGTCCTCGGCCGCGACCCCTACCCCGCGCTGCGCGGCAGCGGCCTGCTGCGCCGCCGCCGGCCGACCCTGGCCGAGGTGGCCCGGCGCGAACTCGGCGGCGGCCTCGGGGAGCTGTTGCGCGGGCGGGTCCTGGCGTACGGGCTCGACCCCGACTCGGCGCCGGCCGCCGCGGCGGCCCTGCCGTACATGGAGCAGACCTTCGGCACCTGGTACGTCCGGGGCGGGATGCGCGAGCTGGCCACCGCCGTGTACGAGCGCTGCCGGGAGCGGAAGGTGGAGTTCGTCTTCGGCGCGGCCGTACGGGCGGTGCTGGACCGGGACGGCCGGGCGGCCGGGGTCCGGCTGGCCGACGGCACCGAGGCGGCCGCCGACTTCGTGGTGTGCGGGATCGACCCGCGCCAGCTCCCGGCCGGCAGCGTGTCCTGGCCGCGCGGTTCCGTACCGGCCCGGGGCGACTCCGTACCCGGCCGGCTGACTCTGCTGCTCGCCCTGCGCGGCGGGCGCCCCGCGGACGCCGTCCACCGCACGCTGGTGCACTCCCCCGGCTCGGCCGCCGTCCAGCTCGTCACGGTGCTGCGCCCGGACGACCCGGCCACCCGGCCCGACGCGGACCACGAGGCCGTCACCGTCAGCGCCGTGTGCGGCCCGGCGGGCGGGGCGGCGGTCCCGGACCCGGAGAAGCTGCTGGACCTCGCCGCGCGGGCCGTCCCCGACCTGCGCGAGCGGCTGCTGTGGCAGGAGGTGCGCACCCCGGCACACGTGGAGGCCGCCACGGGGGCGCGTGGCGGCTCGGTGCCCGCTCCGGCCCTGCCCGGCGAGGGCGGCCGCCTGCTGTACCCGTCCAACGTGACGGGACTGCCCGGGCTGTACCTCGCGGGCGGCTGGGCGCACCCCGGCGGCGGGCTGGCGCACGCGGGGATGACGGGGGCCCTGGTGGCGGGCCTGATCGTCGAGGGGGCGGAGTTCCGCGGCTCGCGGTGAGCCCCGGTACGCACGCGGGGAGGGCCCGGCTCCTGCGAGCCGGGCCCTCCCCGTCGTGTCAGTAGCGGTACTGCCCGTGCTCGCCGTTGCCCTGGTACGGGTACCCCTGCTGCTGCGGGTCCTGCTCCGGGTGGTGCGGCTGCGGGGCGGCGTCGGTGGCGCGCTGCTGCGGGACCCAGACCCCGCCGGGCGGGGTGTCCATGGAGTACTGCTGCTGCGCCGGGTCGTACTGCGGGTAGTCGTACTGCTGGGCCGGGGCGACGGCGCCGCCGGTGCCGATGTACGGGTCCGAGTAGGCGGCGTAGACCTGCTGGCCGTCCGCCGGGTAGCCGGAACCGTAGTCGTAGCCGCCCTGGCCCTGCTGGGGGCCGTAGTAGGCGGCGTGCTGTCCGCCGTCCTGTCCGTCCGCGGCGAACGGCGAGGCGAAGGCCGCGGTGGCGTCGGGCTGCTGCGGGGAGGCGAAGCTCTGTATCCCGTACGAGCCGGTCTCCTCGGGCACCGGCTGCGGGGTGAAGACGTCGCGGTCGTCCTGGTCCTCGCCGGCGTCGTGGGCAGGGGAGGGGGCCGGCTCCGGGGAACCGTACTCCAGCCCGGTCACCTCCAGCGCGGGCGCCGGGCGCGGCGCGGCGCCCCCGGAGCGGCGGCGTCTGCTCGGACCCTTCCGCGCGGGCTCGGCCTCCTTGCCCTTGCGCAGGGCCCAGCCGGCGATGAAGCCCTTGCGGAAGGAGAGCGTCACCAGGGTCTGGCCGACGGCGAAGGCGGTCGCGCCGACGGCGATGACGAGCACCGACGGCAGCACGACCCCGGCCACGACGCCGAGGAACCCGGCGAAGGCGAGCAGGCGCCAGCGCAGCCGGGCCTTGTACTGCATCAGGACCTCGGCAAGCAGCCACAGCGCGACGAAGGCGAACGCGATGTAGAGGACCGTCATTCCCATGCAAGGCCCCTCTCGGTACGGCCGTACCGCGTGGGAGGACGGGAGACGGCCGGTCAGGCCCGCTGGTGCAGGCCCAGGTTCTCGTAGATCTCGAGGGTCGCCGTGGAGTTGTTCAGCGTGATGAAGTGCAGCCCGGGAACACCTTCGGACAGCAGCCGCGCGCAGAACTCCGTGGCGAACTCGATGCCAATGGAGCGTACAGCGGCCGGATCGTCCTTGACGGCGAGCATGCGGTCTTTCACGGCGTCCGGGAAGACGGCGGTGCTCAACTGGGGCAGCCGGTCGAGCTGCTTGATCCCCACAACAGGCATGACCTCGGGGATGATCGGGGTCTCGCAGCCGGCCTTCTGGACGCTGTCGCGCAGCCGCAGATAATTCTCGGGATCGAAGAACATCTGGGTGATGGCATAGTCCGCGCCCGCACGGCACTTGTCCACGAAGTGCCGGATGTCCGTATCCCAGTCCGTGGAGCGGGGGTGCATCTCGGGGAAGGCGGCGACGCCGACGCAGAAGTCGCCGGACTCCTTGAGCAGGCGCACGAGGTCGGCCGCGTAGTCCACGCCCTCGGGGTGCCTGACCCAGGGGCCCATGGGGTCGCCCGGCGGGTCCCCGCGCAGCGCGAGCATGTTGCGGATGCCGGCGTCCGCGAACTGGCCGATCACATGGCGCAGCTCGGCCACGGAGTGGTCGACGGCGGTGAGGTGCGCGACGGGCGTCAGGGTGGTGTCGGCGGCGATCTGCTGGGTGGCGCGGACGGTGCCGCCCCGGGTGGAGCCGCCGGCTCCGTAGGTGACGGAGACGAAGCTCGGGGACACCGCCTCGATCCGGCGGAGCGCGTTCCAGAGGTTGCGCTCGCCCTTCTCGGTCTTGGGAGCCCAGAACTCGAAGGAATACGAGGCTCCGGACGCGATGAGGTCGCGGACCGTGTGTGCACGGTCCGACCAGGTGGAAGCGGTACCAAGGGCCATACGGGCAGGTTAGACGCGGCCTGGCGGACGCGTGAGCGTTGTCCATTCCTTGGACAGATTTTTGGACACTTCGGCGCGGATCCGAGCCGGGCGCGAGTTCCGCGCGAGCGCGCCGCGAGGTGCGCCCCGGGACCGCTGTGGGGCTGTGCGTTACGCCAGGCGGTCGCGGACCCGCTTGGCCAGCTCGGCGGCGGCCGCGCCCGGGTCGGTCGCCTCGGTGATCGCGCGGACGACCACGACGCGGGTGGCGCCGGCGTCGAGGACCTCGTCCAGGTTCCCGGCGTCGATGCCGCCGATGGCGAACCAGGGCCGCTCCTGGGCCAGGGAGGCCGCGTAGCGGACGAGGCCGAGGCCGGGGGCGTAGCGGCCGGGCTTGGTGGGGGTGGGCCAGCAGGGGCCGGTGCAGAAGTAGTCCACGCCGGGTTCGGCGACGGCCGCGTCGACCTCGGACTCGGCGTGGCAGGAGCGCCCGATCAGGACCTCCCGGCCGAGGATCGCGCGGGCGGCGGGGACGGGGATGTCGCCCTGGCCGAGGTGGAGGACGTCGGAGCCGATGGCGTGCGCGACGTCGGCGCGGTCGTTGACGGCGAGGAGCTTGCCGTGGCGGCGGGCGGCCTCGGCGAAGACGCGGAGGTGTTCGAGTTCCTCGCCGGCCTCCATGCCCTTGTCGCGGAGCTGGACGATGTCCACCCCGCCGGCCAGGACGGCGTCGAGGAACTCGGGGAGGTCACCCTGCCGCTTGCGGGCGTCCGTGCACAGGTAGAGCCGGGCGTCGGACAGCTGCATGGGAGTTCCCCCCTGGTGGTGGCGGTGTGCGGGCGGGCCGAGGTTACCCGGCCCGCCCGCACACCGGTGGATCAGCCGGTCAGAGGGCGAGCGCCTGGGCGCGGCGCTTCACCTCCGTGCCGCGATTCTCGCGCAGCGCCTGCACGGGGGTGCCGGGCAGGGTCGGATCCTCGGTGAACAGCCACTCCAGCATCTCCTCGTCGGAGAAGCGGTCGTCGCGCAGGACGGTCAGCAGGCCGACGAGTCCCTTGACGACCTTGTCGCCGTCGATGAACTGGGCCGGAACCTGCAGAGCGCGGTTCTCGCCCCGGCGTACGGCGATGAGCTGCCCTTCCTTGACCATCTGGCGGACCCGGGTCACCTCGACGTCGAGCATCTCCGCGATGTCGGGGAGGTACAGCCACGAGGGGACAAGGGCATCGATCTTTGCGTCAATCTCGGTCACGGACACAAGCCTGCCACCTCGGCGGGGCCCTCGGTACCCGGCCCCGTCCGTCCGGGTCCGTCCGCGTGCGCCGGGCCCCGCCGCAGGGGTCAGAGGGCGGCCGACTTCAGCGGCACGCCCGGGTCGGCGACCCGCGCCGGGTCCACGGGCACGCCCGACTCGATCAGCTTCCGCCCCTGGGCCAGGTCCCGGGGACGGCCGACGGCCAGGAGGGCGACGAGGGCGCCCTCGCGCAGCCAGCACACCGTCCAGCCGTCGCCATCCGGGTCGCCGCGCCACAGCAGGGTGTCGGCGCCGTCGTGGTGGCCCGCGTACTGCACGAAGCGGCCGAACTGCTCGGACCAGAAGTACGGCACCGGGTCGTAGGTCCGTACGGGCTCCCCCGCGACGATGTTGGCCGCGACCGCGCGGGGGCCCTGGAGGGCGTTGTCCCAGTGGTGGACCAGCAGCCGGGTCCCGTAGCGGGCCGAGGGGAAGGAGGAGCAGTCGCCGACGGCGTACACCCCGGGCACGGAAGTGCGCAGGTGGGCGTCGGCGGTGACGGAGCCGTCCGGGCCCCGCTCGACCCCGCTGCCGTCGAGCCAGTCGGTGGCGGGCCGGGCGCCGATGCCGACGACGACGGCACCGGCGGGCAGCTCGCGACCGTCCGCGAGGAGCACCCGGCCCTCCTCGACGGCGGCCACCCTGGCGCCGGTGAGCAGGGTGGCCCCGGCTCCGGCGTACCACCGGGCCATGGGGGCGGCGACCTCGGCGGGCAGGGCCCCGGCCAGGACCCGGTCGGCGGCCTCGACCACGGTGACGGCGCAGCCGGCCTCGCGGGCGGCGGTGGCGAACTCGGCGCCGATCCAGCCGGCCCCGACCACGACGGTGCCGGGGGCGGCGGCCAGCACGGGGCGCAGCCGGGCGGCGTCGTCGAGGGTGCGCAGCAGGTGCACGCCGGGGACGCCCCCGGTGCCGGGCAGGGTCAGCGGGACCACTCCGGTGGCCAGGACGAGGACCTCGTACGGGACCGGTCCGGCCTCGGTGTCCAGCTCGCGGTCGGCGGCGCGCAGGGCGGTGACCTCGGTGCCGAGGCGCAGCTCGATGTGCAGGCCCTCGAAGTCGACGTCGAAGGCGGAGTCCTCGGCCTTGCCGAGCAGCACCGCCTTGGACAGCGGGGGGCGGTCGTAGGGCTGGTGGGGTTCGGCGCCCAGCAGGGTCACGGGGCCGGTCCAGCCCTGTTCGCGCAGGGCCACGGCGGTCTGCACGCCGGCCATTCCGGCGCCGACGATCACGACGCCGGGCTTCGTCTGTTCCGTCTGCTCACTCACCCGGCCAGCCTAGCCACCTGACGGCCCGTCAGGAAAGCGGGGCGGGGCCACAGGGGAGGCCGCGGCGGGGAGTCAGCCTTACCCGGCACCGGCAGCGGGGTTAGTCTGGCCACCGTACCTATCGCGGGAGTCCGGGCGCACCGGGCTGAGAGGGAGGCTGGCCGGCCTCCGACCGTACGAACCTGATCCGGGTCATGCCGGCGAAGGGAGGGGCTGGACGCCCATGCACGCATCCGACGCGACATCCGGCCGGGGATCCGACCACCGGGGCTACGACGTCCTCGTCATCGGTGGCGGGATCATCGGCCTGGTCACCGCCTGGCGGGCGGCCCGGAGCGGGCTGCGCACCGCGCTCGCCGACCCCGACCCCGGCGGCGGCGCCGCCCGGGTAGCGGCCGGCATGCTCGCCGCCGTCACCGAGCTGCACTACGGCGAGGAGGCCCTGCTGGGCCTCAACACGGCCTCCGCCGCCCGCTACCCCGAGTTCGCCGCCGAGCTCACCGAGGCCAGCGGCGGCATGGACCTCGGCTACCGCGCCTGCGGCACCCTCGCCGTCGCCCTCGACGCCGACGACCGCCTCCACCTGCGGGAACTGCACGCCCTCCAGCGGCGCTGCGGCCTGGAGTCCGAGTGGCTCACCGGCCGCGAGTGCCGCCGGCTGGAGCCGATGCTGGCCCCGGGCGTGCGCGGCGGACTGCGGGTCGACGGGGACCACCAGGTGGACCCGCGGCGGCTCGCGGCCGCGCTGCTGGCCGCCTGCGAGCGGGCCGGGGTCGACCTCCACCGCGCCCGCGCGCAGCGGCTGCTGGTCACCGCCGACCGGGCCCGCGGAGCCCTCCTCGACGGCGGTACGGAGCTGCGCGCGGGCCAGGTGGTGCTGGCGGCCGGCTCGCTCAGCGGCCGGCTGGAGGGCGTACCGGCGGAGGTGGCCCCTCCCGTACGGCCGGTCAAGGGCCAGGTGCTGCGGCTGGCCGTGCCCGTCGCCTACGCGCCGTTCCTGTCCCGGACGGTACGGGCCGTGGTGCGCGGCAGCCACGTCTACCTGGTGCCGCGCGAGAACGGCGAGCTGGTCGTCGGCGCCACCAGCGAGGAACTCGGCTGGGACACCACCGTCACCGCCGGCGGGGTCTACGAGCTGCTGCGCGACGCCCACGAGCTGGTCCCCGGCATCACCGAGCTCCCCCTGGTCGAGACCCGGGCCGGGCTGCGCCCGTGCTCCCCCGACAACGCGCCGCTGCTCGGCCCGACCGACCTGCCGGGGCTGCACCTGGCCACCGGCCACTACCGCAACGGGGTGCTGCTGACCCCGCTCACCGGCGACGTCATGGCGGAACTGCTGACCACCGGCACCGTGCCGGAGATCGCCCGCCCCTTCAGCCCCCGCCGCTTCTCCGCCACGCGTCAGGAGTCCTACGCATGACCATCTCCGTCAACGGCGAGCCGCGCGAGATCGCGGCCGGCACCACCCTCGACGCGGTGGTCGCGACCCTCACCACGGCGCCGTCCGGCGTCGCCGCCGCCCTCAACGAGACCGTCGTCCCGCGCGGCCGGTGGCCCCTGACCCCCGTCGGCGACGGCGACCGGGTCGAGGTCCTCACCGCGGTCCAGGGGGGCTGAGCGCGATGGCCGACGACCTGTTCACCCTGGGCGGCCGGACCTTCTCCTCCCGCCTGATCATGGGCACGGGCGGGGCTCCCAGCCTGGAGGTCCTCGAACACGCCCTGATCGCCTCCGGCACCGAGCTGACCACGGTGGCGATGCGCCGCCTGGACCCGACCGTGCAGGGCTCGGTCCTGTCGGTGCTGTCCCGGCTCGGCATCGCGGTCCTGCCGAACACCGCGGGCTGCTTCACCGCCGGCGAGGCCGTCCTGACGGCCCGGCTGGCGCGGGAGGCGCTGGGCACGGACTGGATCAAGCTGGAGGTCGTCGCGGACGAGCGGACCCTGCTCCCGGACGCCGTCGAGCTGCTGGACGCCGCCGAGGTCCTGGTGGACGAGGGCTTCACGGTGCTCCCCTACACCAACGACGACCCGGTACTGGCCCGGAAGCTGGAGGACGCGGGCTGCGCGGCGATCATGCCGCTGGGCTCCCCCATCGGCTCGGGGATGGGCATCCGCAACCCGCACAACTTCGAGCTGATCGTGGAGCGGGCCGGGGTGCCGGTGATCCTCGACGCGGGCGCGGGGACGGCCTCGGACGCCGCCCTCGCGATGGAACTGGGCTGCGCCGGGGTGATGCTCGCCTCGGCGGTGACCCGCGCCCAGGACCCGGCGCTCATGGCGGCGGCCATGCGCGACGCCGTCTCGGCGGGCCGCCTGGCCCACCGCGCGGGCCGCATCCCGCAACGCCGCTTCGCCCACGCCTCCTCCCCGGCCGAGGGCCGCGCCGCCCTGGACCCGGAGCGGCCGGCGTTCTGAGGGGCCTCGCGGCGGGGGCCCGCCATCGCCCCCTCGAGGGGCCGGGGGCGGGCCGGTGGCTGCCCACCCGCCTCCCCGGGTGCGGGCGGGCGGGTTGGGAGCGGGATCCC